>NZ_WJFC01000006.1 GCF_009725235.1 Scytonema sp. UIC 10036 | reverse complement strand
ACCCCCTACCCCCTATTTAACCCCGAACCTCCATTTACAGGCATTGTTCGTAAAGAATTTATTGATGAAAGTCTTCAACAAGCACGATTGGCGATCGTTTGGCGAGTACCGGGGTTGGCTCAGCTAGAGTGTACTTATGCGTTAGATGTTTTAGCAGGGATTCTCGGACACGGTTTGACATCAAGGTTAGTACAAGATTTACGAGAAGAGCGAGGACTGGTTTCTCAGATATCTGTTAGCAATATCACCCAACAGTTACAAGGAACTTTTTATATTTTGGCTCATTGTTCGGTAGAAAATTTACCAGATGTAGAAGCCCGAATCATCCAACACATTCGCAATCTACAATTGGAGATGGTAAAAAAAGAGGAAATTGATAGAATTCGGACAAAAGTTGCTAACAGGTTTATTTTTGGCAATGAAACGCCAAGCGATCGCGCTACTTTATACGGCTACTACCAATCCATGGTAGGTGACTTAGAACCTGCATTGAATTACCCCGCTATCATTCAAAGCTTGGATGCAACTGACTTAATGCAAGCTTCCCAAGATTATCTTTCCCCAGACGCTTATGGTGTTGTCGTGCTTAAACCGATAAATTAGGGGGTAGGGGTAGGGAGTAGGGAGTAGAGGACAAGGGGGACAAGGGGGACAAGGGGGACAAGGAGAAGAACTAATAACTCATCCCCAATGCCCTCTTGCCCAATTCCCAATCCCCAATTCAAAATCCAAAATCCAAAATCCAAAATCCATGATGTGGACTGAAATAGAGGCTTACATTAGTCAGGCGACAGGCGAACAATTTAAGTCTTCACAGCAACGCTCAGTCAGTGGCGGATGCATCAACCAGGGTTATGCAGTCTCTGATGGTAAGCGTACTTACTTTGTTAAGCTCAACCAGGCGTTAAAACTTGATATGTTTCAGGCGGAGTCGCTGGGCTTACAGCAAATGTATCAAACCGCAACAATCCGCGTTCCCAAACCAATATGCTCTGGTGTTGCTGGAAACTACAGCTATTTGGTGTTAGAATGGTTGGAAATAGGTTCGGGGAATACCAAATCTTGGGAAGAGATGGGACGGAAACTGGCTGCAATGCATAAATTCACCAGCAACCAAGGTTTTGGTTGGGACATGAATAATACTATTGGTTCTACGCCTCAAATTAATACTTGGACAACAGATTGGGTAAATTTTTATACTAAGCATCGCTTGGGTTATCAATTTCAATTGGCTCGGCGGCGACACGGACATTTTCCTCAAGAAAAAGAGTTGCTTGAGGCGATTCCTGAATTATTGGCAAATTACAAACCGCAACCTTCACTTGTACATGGCGATCTGTGGGGTGGAAATGCTGGGTGTACTGTGTCGGGAGAACCAGTGATTTTCGATCCGGCAACATATTATGGCGATCGCGAAGTCGATATTGCCATGACCGAACTTTTTGGCGGTTTTCCTGCTGCTTTCTATAAAGGATATAACGAAGTGTGGCCTCTAGATGAAGGATACGAGCAGCGCAAAATTTTATACAACCTGTATCACATCCTCAATCATTTCAATTTATTTGGTGGTAGTTACTCGTCCCAAGCAAATCGGATGATAGCCCAAATTTTGAAATAGATTTTCTACGAAATTAGGTTACGTTTCCTGCCTTCCGTTACCGTTTATAAACGCTTTGCTGCTTGGTAAGCAATAGCTTGGTTATAGCACCAGCGACAAGCAGCCAACCATTTTCTATAAACTATTTTGAGATTGGTTTCCGGGTAAATCTGGATCTTCTTTGATTTTCTGTTTGTATTTCCTGAGTCCATAGAGTTTGGAACTGAAGACATGAATAATTGCCAAGATGTCTTCGACAAATTCTCTTTCTAGAGACAAATCAATACGGTTGAGAACCACGAGTTTTGTATTGTGTTGTATGCAGATATAGTCAATGATTTCGATTCCAAATCTTGCCAATCTATCTTTATCGGTCCTTTTGCCGTCCCACATCAAAATATAGTACGCAAAACATACAATTGAATATTGTGTATAGATTTAATATACTTATATATTTTATCTGAACATTATTTAGAATAAAGTTTTATCTGAAGCCGAATGTAGCATTTTCTTAGAGTGAATAAAATATAAGTAAATTAAATGTACGGTTGAATAAAAAGCGATTATTTAATGCATTAATTACTGACATTGAGCGTGATGGTGTGATTGATGCTATTCGATTCTGTAACGATCGGGTAGAATATGGCTTATTTCATTTGTAATTGAATAAGTCAGCACAGGATAATGGATGTTCCTAAGAGATGAATTACGAAACTGCTCGCAAATTCCTAATTGACCAAACGGTAACAAATGAGGACAGCCCAGATGCTCTGTTAACTCGTCTCCAACAGGGAAAGCCCCCTGTACCCGGTCAAATTACCTCGATTTTGCTGGCAATGAAGGTGGTGTTTGAAGGTTTGAAGGACGCCACTATGATGGACAGGGAGATAGTGTATGCCTTGTTCCAGTTGGCTGTTAAAACTCAACAATTATTTGCAGCAGGGCGTAAAGCGGGGGTTGAATGGCCGCCACTGCTGAAGGAAGATTTGGTGAGAATTGCGATCGCAACTGAAAGTATTCTTTCAGGCGAGTGGCAAAGTTTACATTAATGGCTAATGGCTAATGGCTAATAGCTAATGGCTTTTGAACAATTAGCAATTAGCAATTAGCAATTAGCAATTAACGAACTTTCAACTCTGCCTGTAACTTATCTAAATCGGATTTCAGGAAAACACTCATTTGACCTGTAAATGCTTTCCCATCTCTGGGTTGGGCGACTTCTATCCAGTAAGCATAGCGCGAACCTACACGTAACTGTCCCTGCAAAGCTTCTTTAATTGGAGTTTTTGCAAAACGAGAGGCATTCACTGTACTTTGGTTGGGATATTCGTACACAACTTGAGCATTTTTGAAGTCTTGATAAATTTCTAACCCATAAATAGATCGTAAAGATTCTTGAAGGCGATCGAATGTCATGCCGTTAACAGCATCGAACATTGTAATTCGCTCGTTGCGAATTTTACTGCGGTCTTTTGTAAATCCCACTTTACCGACTGCTAGCACTGATGCTTGAAAAGTGAATCTTTGGGCAGCTGTGTCGCTCTTTTGTACAAAGAATCGCTCTACGGGAGATGGGCGGAGTGTGGGATGTGCTTTAATCCAAGCCGCAACATCTTCTGTGGACTGTCCTGGTAATGCAAAAGCTGTTGTATTAAATATGAGTCCAACAGAAAAGCAGGCAATAAGAGAAAAAGGTAATATGAAAAACTTAGGTAGAGATTTTTGTAGCATTTTTTGTTTGTGACTGACACGATAGGTAATAATAGTTTTCCCCTTTTCAGTCCAAGGCTTTAACCTCAATTTGAAAAAACACTCAACTTTTGGGCAGAGTGTCATTACAGCATTTTAATTTGGGACTATTGCGACTTTAATAACCTTGCGTTCTCTCATGTCGCAGAATACCTGTTCTAACTGCGTCAAAGGTTGGCGATCGCTAATCAATAACTCAAAAGGAATTTTCCTGCTAGCAATAAGTGAAAGGGCTTCTCGCACAAATACGGGGGTGTTGTGGAAGACTCCTTTTAGTGTGAGTTCACTATAGTGCAGTTGTTCTGTATTTACAGTAATAGTGGTATCTCGCGGACAACCACCGAAAAGGTTAACAGTTCCACCGGGGCGAGCACAGGCAATTGCTGTTTCCCAAACACTTGGTACTCCTGTTGCCTCGATCGCAACATCTGCACCCATTCCTTGTGTTAAATCTTTGACAACAGCAGGAATATCTGGTAATTCGCGGTAATTAAAGGTAGCTGCTGCTCCCAGCTTCTTCCCAACAGCCAGTCGTTGGTCATTTCCGCCAAAAAGCAGGACTTCCGCTTGTGTATCGACCAACTTTGCCACGAACATCAGCCCAATCGCCCCATCCCCTAACACGACAACACGAGCACCCGGTTTGACGTTGGAACGGGCGACTCCATGTAGTACACAAGCCAAAGGTTCTGTCATGGCTGCTAATTCATCGGGTAAGTCATCAGGAATGGGCAACATATTATGCTGCACAATCGGTGCGGGAATTTTTAAGTATTGGGCAAATGTTCCATTATTCCAGGTTAAGTTTGGACATAAAGAGTACTCTTGGCGATCGCAAAAAAAACACTTCATACAGGGAGCGGAATTATTTGCGACTGCGCGATCGCCCACTTGCCAATCTGTAACATCTTTTCCTACAGCTACAATCCGTCCCGCAACTTCGTGACCAAATAGAGTAGGGGGTTTAAGCATTCTGGCGTGACCCCCACGCCGCCACACTTTCAAATCTGTACCACAAGTTGTTGATACTCCCATTTGAAGAATGACTTCTCCTTTGTCGGGAGTAGGATCGGCGACTTCTTCCAAACGCAAATCCTCTTTACCGTAAAGTAAAGCTGCTAACACGGATTGTAACCTCATATTTAACTAGGAGTTTACTCCACTTGATTGTAACCTTGAGCCACACCACGAGCTAGAAGCTTTCTTGCTGTCACTTTCATTGATAATAGGTTTCATTTTGGTTGGATTTCATGCAGCAAAATATAAAGCCCTCGTTTTTGATTTGGGTCTTGACACTTAACCAATCGTTCGGTACAGTTATTATATACCGAACGATTGGTACAATAAAGCGAGGAAATGGTAGTTTGCCCAAACTGGAGAACACTCAAGTATGGACTCGCTCAGCGTCAACTCATTAAATTCAGGAGGATGATATGATGAACAAGCTGGCTCGTCTGATATTACCGACTCTACTCATAACAATCGCAACTAACACAGTTGAGACAATTGCCCAAGCAAGTCCTGTTATTTCAGGTGAACAGTTGCCCCAACCGATCGCGGATTATCCCAGAGTAGCGGCTTCTTTACTCAAACCCAGTGTTCCGAAGATCTCTGAAACTGGAATTACAAACGATCGCTATTTCATCCAAATTCAGGTTGGAGGAGAGGCTCTCACGCGTTTGATTGTATCTTTGCCAGAGCAAATAGAAGCTTTCAAGCACCTGAGTGTGTTGGATCGAAATGGGCGGAATATCCCTGTGAAGGTAGAGGCAACTAAACAGCAGGTAACTCTCATTTTTGCTCGCCCCATAAGTGCAGAAACGACAGCAGAGATTTCCTTTGAAGGCGTTCAATTACGTAAAGATGATAGTGCAACTCTTCGATATCGGGTGAGCGCACAAACAGTAAGTATGTCCAAAGAAATACTTGTCGGAACAGCAAAAATCAAAGTTTCCAAACATAGCTAGTAATTGAGAACTGGCAAACGTAATCGCTCCCTTTCACTTCGAGCGATCGCACGTAAAATTACTGAGCTAACTCGTTTGCCTTACGAGCCAGTTCCAAATCCTTATTAGTAATTCCACCCGCGTCACTTGTTGTCAGATCGATGGTAACGCGGTTGTAAACGTTGTACCATTCAGGGTGATGGCCCATAGATTCAGCAACCAATGCTAAGCTTGACATAAAACCAAAGGCTTCAACAAAGGATTGAAACTCAAACTGGCGGTGGAGTTTTCCAGATTGTATACTCCAACCATTCAATTTACTTAAAGCTGCTTTTAACTCGGTATTGGATAAAAGGGCAGGGGCGCTCGTAGCGTATGTTGAAGAGAAGGAATAGGTGTTAGGCGCATTATTTTTTGCAAATGTTTGACTGACAGAGCAAACACCTACCAATAATGTTGCCAATGCGATAATCATAACTGTTCTATAAAGCATATCCCGCCTATCTCAATACAATGAAGTATATAGGCGATAAGCCAAGTGCCTCTTGGCAGTACAGCTGTATCGCACTAACTTTGTTATAAATTTGAGGTTTTGTCAGGTATGCGATAAGGCACGCTACGGGCACCCATCCGTATTGCACACTGTATATGCTGCCTCGCGCCTAACATCAGCAATTTTCTCAAGATGCCGCACCTAACAAACCTGACATCTCTAAAACCTGTTGCGATAAAGAGTTAGCTTCATGTGCCACCTGGTTTCTGGCTGTAGTGTCAGACCATATTTTATCCCAATGAAACGACCACCGTGCCAAAGTTCGTCCTAACTCTACCAACTCATAAGCAGGGTCGATCTCCATATCAGGAGCAGTCCACTCGATAAAGTAGAGACTCTCGCGAATGAGTTCTGCTGTGGCAGTCCCCTGGGTCGCGTCCAAGGAAAGCGAGCCAATTTGCTTGAGGTGCGTTGCTAAATTTTTTAACCGCGTTGGGATGCGATCGCGTACAAAGCCCTCTTGGTTTAGTAGCATATCTTTCATCAGTATTTTTAAGTTTCGGATCTACTTTATTAAGCGCAGTCAAATCCATAAATTATCTCTCCTTCCCCTCTTTTGGTACGACTTCAAACAACTCACCCATTCCACACCCAAAAAAATCACATAACACGGCTAAAGTATCGGCATCATAGCGCTTTGCAATGTTCTCGCACAGTCCTCTAATAGCTGCATTTGTAAGTCCTGTTGCCTGAGCCAATGCAGATCTCGTCATGCCTTGAGCATCGATTAAATCTTGCAAGCGGCAACGAATTTTTACTTTAGACTGCTGCACGGCTCTTCTTTCGTCTCTTTTTATAAATTTGGGCGGAACGGGAGGGTTCATTAGTACTACTGTCATGCAAAAATCCTTCGTTCCTATTGTCAATTACTAATTTAGCATTTTTCTTGATTAACGGTTCAACCGTTTTAGCGATTAATCAGTAAAATAGAAGAAAAGACAAAGGCGATCGCGTACTTCTTAACGGAATGAGCGATCGCCTTCCACAAAACATATAAACATTTCTTATCATGCCACAAAATCAAACCCTTGCGTCAAACGAACAAATCATTGCTCAACGAGAACTCAACCAATACGTTGAAGCCCAAGCCAACACCGCTTTTTTGGCACAGTTGAGAGGTGATGGACAAAGTTTTGCGTGAGGTGGGATGGTGGATAGAGTGCGATAAGCCGAGTTCGGCTTGCGCCGAAGCGATAAGCGAAGCTTAACTGAGATCTTGCAGCTTTCCGTACAAACCCAAAAAATGTAAAAATATACGCGATAAAAATACTTAATTTTTGTGGAATTTTATCGCTATATCAAGGGTTTTTCATTTAATACTGAGTTATATATTACATCAATTTTCTTGGTGCAAAATGTAAGTTAACGGCTTAAGCCGTAGCGCCTGTAGGTATATTGGTGCAATCGCTCGTGTCAAAATTTGTCCTTTACTGAAGGTGTCACCTGATGATTTGGCAATAATTCTTGGGCAATAGCTTGCAAGCTTAAGTTTCCGGGATTGCTTTCACGTGCAGCACGAACTAGCTCTTCAACCCATCCTTGAGCTTCTGCTGTTTTAATTAAGTTAAAGACAACATCCTTTAAATCATTTTTGGCAGCAATTGTATCTAAATTTTTATTCAATTCAAATGATAACATCTGCTCAAGTAGTGCTAAGCTAGGAAAAGCATGAATTAAAGCTTCTTGTAGTTTTTTACGCTGCTCACCAAATAACTTGATTGTATATTGTTGATTGAGATCGCCATGGAAAGTATGAAAAATTTCCTTCGTAGTTGATAAGGTTTGAAGTTGCTTTTGCAAAACTGCCTGAACCGCCTTGATAAAATTTTTATTATCAAAAGTCCCTTTTTTAAAATAGTCAGATACATCATGTTCCTTGAAAAAGTCACGAATATCTTGAGTGTTTACGACTGGTGTACCACTCACCACAATAACTGGAATTCTTTGCTGACTGGCAAGCTCAACAAGCTGTACTCCTAGTTTTTGACGACGAGAAATAGACGAATCTTTTAAGCCGATATCAGTGACCAGCAAATGCCAATGGCTTTTTTGAAGAATGTCATAAGCTTCTGCAAAGGTCTTAACAAGTTTGATTGTATCTTCTGAGTGACCAATACCTTCCAAGGCACTATGAATTTTACTGTCAAGGATCTTTTGCCAATTAGGATCGTCCTCAACTAAAAGAATTCTTAAGTGTGTCATCTTCTCCTCCTTTTGTTACCGCTTCCAAGTAGTTGATACTAGTTTATGGCTCAGCTTTTAGCTCATTATAAGCTGGTAACAACAAAGTGAATTGCGATCCTTGGCCTAATACACTGTTCACATTTAGACGCCCTTCAAGAAAGTATTCGACGTAAAATTTTGTCCACCACAACCCAAAACCCATGCCTCTTTTTGCTTCTTTTGTGGTATATCCAAACTCAAAAATTTTTTCCAAATTTTCGGCTTCGATACCTACACCAGTATCACAGACACGTATCTCAACCCAAATCCCTACGTCTAGTTGCACTAGCGTGCCAGCGATCGACAATGTACCTATCTGATTCAGAGCGTCTATGCCATTTTGGATAAGATTGTCAAAAATATCAATCAATTGCTGTTCGGTTCCCAATACGGGAGGCAGGTTTGTAGGTATGTTAACAATTGGAGTAATTCCCGGTGGTATGTACATTTGTCCCAAGGCACTATCTACTACATAACGCAAATTTACAGATTGAGGCTTCTCCTGAATCCAGCTTTTCATGCGCTCTGTAGCTTGGATAATCTGATCTGCTGTTGACAAAATTTGATTGGCTTTATTCTGGCTATATTCATTACCCTCATCAATAATGTCTTGTGCCCAGCTACGAATCGCACCAACACCATTATTCATACGATGCACTAATGGACCAGCTAAGTTGCCTACGGCAGCCATAGTTTTCATTTTGACAAGCTGTTTTTTGTTCTCCAAATATTGAGTGATGCCAATGACAGCTTGGGTTGCTAGGGCTTCCAACATCCCTTGGTGTCTCTGGTTAAACGCTGAAATACGTTGACTCTCGACGTTTAGTACCCCGAATACGCGGTGTTCCTTGTCTAGAAGTGGCACACACAACTCAGAACGCGTGTTGGGAAAATAGGGGTGATATCGTGTGTCATTTTGAACATTATCCACTAAAACCGACTGACCGTGTTCTGTTACCCAACCTGTGATTCCTTGATTTATGCTGATACGTGTTTCGGATGGATCGATCGCTGTGTTATTTGCAGCACATTCCACTTGCGTCACTAGCTCCTGCTTACTCGAATCGAACAGATAGATACCTCCCAAATCTGCCCCAGTAATTTTTAAAGATTCTCGGACAATTAATTTCAGCAGTTTTTCCTGGTCTATAGTAGTTATTATTAGGCGGTTTATTTTGTCCCTAGCTGTCAGCCATCTATGATTTTGGATTGCGATTGCTGCTGAAGAGGCAAGAGTTTCAATAATGATTTTCTCCTCTTCAGAGAAACTGTGAAGCCTGCGGTAATTGATTAGCATTACCCCGACGATATCTTGATTGTCTACCTTTAGTAAAATACCTGCTACGGACTTGATTCCTTCTTGATTGGTGAAGGATGAATTCTGAAGTATTGGTTCTTCTTCCTGGTATGGAGCATAAATGTTTTCTCCATGCTTAATCAGTAAGAACGGTACATTCTGTTCGCCAATAACCTTTTCACGCATCTTCTGCTCCTCTTTGAGTCGCCCTGCTGTCTTAGGAGGAGTCATAAATTTCCTTTCAGTCTGGATATATTCGTAGATATTAACGACATCTGCTCCCAAGATATTCAAACTATTCCAAGCAATACGACGCAGGAGATTACTAACGTCTGGTATACTGACATCTGGTATTTTAATTTCTGGTATGCGGCTGAGGGATTGGGTAATTGAATGAAGAGACCGCCAACGTGCGCCATCACGCATTTGTTGAATTCTGGTGGTGTAGGAAATAGCATCAACAGCCCACCGCCGCACGAATAATTCCACAAAACGTAATTTGCGTTTAATAAATTTATGCTCGCGCCGGAAAAGGACATACAAAACTCCTTCTTTACCATCAACCAACAATGGAAAAGCCGCCATTGCTTTAATGCCTGCGTTACAGGCTTTCGGATTGAATCTTTCCATTTCTAGGTTGTCAGGCTCGCCAGATGGCTCTGGAATAACTTTGTATTTTTTATCTTGAATTGCTTGTCTTCCCAATCCATTATTACGAGGAGGACAAGCCTTGAGAAATTGCTTTCCAACTCCGCCAGAAAAAACTTCATAAATGTAGCGCCCCTGTTGTTGATCTGGCTCGTATAAAAAGTGAAGTGTTGCAGCATCAGCATTCAGAAATTGTTTAACTCTCTCTGCGATAGTTTCTAAAACACGAGGCAACTGTGCTTGCCAAATTTCTAGAGATTTTTTAGCAATATATTGCAGAAGTTCAAATAATTGCTCGCGCTCAATTCGTTTTTTACAGCAGCTATAACCCGTTTCCACTGTTCCAATTACTACTATCTCTCCTTGAGATTGCAAATCTTTTGGTAAACGTATTTGGAACACTTCATTCTGTCCTTCCTTACTTTCTTGAAATTTAGGAACAATCTTCTCCCATTGGCAATATTCAAACCAATCTTCTATTATTTTACCGTTGTTATCTTCAACCAATACAATAGGTGTAAAGACACGAAGTAGCTGTTCGTGACCGTACTCTCTGTAAATCCAGCGGTCAAACCGTCTGTCCCATCCTGAAATCACCTCAGTTTGACGAGTTAGGACTATATCTGCTTGAATATCTCGTAATTCTGGGTCTTTCTCCAAGTAATGCTTTGCCATCCCAGTCCATTGTTTGGCAATTCCAGTACCGTATATACCCTCAATAGTATTATGCTCGAGAGAAATTAAAGATATACTAACAAAATCAAAATTTAATGCTTGGATATCTCGACAGATTTGTTCTAAAATATTTTCTAATTTAAAGAGCTTTGAGGTAGCTTTTTCTACTTGTTCTAAAGCATTCAAAATTTGTTGTTCTAAAGCTTTTTCTTTTGATTTTGCCTGTTCATCTTTCATAGTATCTCTCTCTACTTACTTAATGAATGGACTTTTTACAAAAGTCAAATAAACTACCGCCCTCTAATATTGTGCCCTAAGTAGTCTGACGGCATAGTTATATTAGGAAAATGGCTGCATTTACACTTGAATACACATTTTCTATCACATTTTCCGGTAGCTCAAAAAATTATAATATCAATCATGTTTAGCGATCGCAGCAGTTCCCCGTGCAAAGACTTAATAAGGCTTATGGCGCTACGACAGTCCCTATCTTCCTAAGATGCACATTTTGTAACCCTTATGCAGCAAGGCTTTTGAACGTGAAAAAAATGCCCAGTCGAGCGATCGCACTTAAGCACCTTGTCAACTGCGATCGCTCAGGTATCTACCATTTACCCAACAGTCACCAGTAGCAATCTTGTACCAAGTATCATTATCTACATTCTCATCAGTAGCAACAACTTGCACCGATTGCTCTTTTGATAGGCGTTTTACGCTTTTACCGTTGACAGGGGTGAGACGACAGTTTAAGTTATCTGCTTGCACTGTTGTGATGAAAAATTCAGATGTGTTCAAATGTCTAACTGTTTTTGATTCCAGTACGAGAGGAATTTCAGAAGATTCAACTGCGATTCGAGAGGATTTGTAGGTAATGACGTAAGCGCTCTTCTTCACTAATTCGCCATTGTTTTCAAGCGAGTGAATGTGTAGGATTGCATTCTCACCATTTCTGACAACTGCGTAATCAATCTTACCTTCACTATTATAATTTTGACCGTCTTGAATCTCTGTAGTAAATTGCTTTTTACTATCTAAATCAAATTTAGCAATTCTGGTTATCGGAGAGCGAGAATTGCTATCCAAGTATTGAACTTCAATAATATTTCCGTTTTCGCTCAACGAGCCTTGAAAGTCATGTTTGAAATCTACGCCCGTTCTCATAATGCTTGCAATTTCTTTCTTAATGGTTACAGATTATTGACTGACTGCTGGCAGTGGAGGCGAGTTCTGTGCTTGTGTTTCCATAACTGGTGTTTCTTGTGCCGTTTTGGTCGATGCATTCCCGCTTAATACAGTGATGAATGCGGCAAGGAAAATCATACCGAAACCTGTAGACGCGGTGGCAATAACTGCAACGATAGCGGTAACAACGGTTTTGCGAATGCGTGCGAACATAGTAGTCTGCCCCATCTGAAGTTTTGTAGCAACTGCAAGATACTGCTACTCTTTACTCTAGTAACTTGAAATTTGTTTAAATCACAAGGTTAAAATCCTTCAATGACTGTTATCGAAGGTGCATCTATCTTATAGATTGAATGGGAGTAGACGCGCTCGTGCTATCAATTTGCCTCGCTCTGCTGTAGGGAATGAAAGTGGGAATATTATCAATAACATCACTGTAAAAATCGACTGAAGAAACGGTGCAAAAGCAGTATCTATGGCATGAATTTGTTGAAAACCTCAAGTTCTTGTTTGAATAAAGTCGAATTTTCTAAAAACTTTACATACATTACCTTTAAAAATAACTTATTTTCTAGAAAATAATATTTATTTAGAGATAAAAAATTACAATATATTGAGAAAAACAATTTTGTTTTAAAATCTCTGTAAATTCGCTCGATACAGTATTTGTTAGAGTTGGGAATTCTAAAAAAGCTCGGCTAAAAAAGTTGACGATCGTACCCCCAAAGTGTTGGCTCTTTAAAAAGATTCTGTTTCCCATCTAATTTTTCTTGCATGGCTTTAACTAAACCAGCATCTACATCTTGCCACAGATCGGTAGCAAGTAAATTATTGGCAGTAGGAAAAAGCCCATAACCTTCTCCAAAAGTATTAACGTATACAAACCCGGAGATCTCAAGAACCGTTCTAGTTACAACACCAGAGTGGAGTGCATGAGCGGCTCTCGTGTAGTTTTTTATAGAGAACGTACCATTATCAATAATTGTTAAAATCGGGTCATCTCCCGCCGGAACCAACGGAATGTTAAGATTAGTAATCTTGCAGTTCTCGACTGGATCTGTTGCGGTTGTGGGTGCAATAAATCTCACCTGACTTAACATGGTTTCAAATACCGATTGTCTCGTACATCCCGGCAAACTTGTGGAACATATCCTACTTTCTATCTTCTTTCCTTCTGAAGGATAGCGGTGATAGCCCGATAATCTTCCATTATATGCCTGTATGTATTCTGGTTCGGATGGATAATTAACCTGGATTTCTCTGTCCCCACAAGGGACTTGTATTACGGTTACTTCAGCTTGTCCAATTCTACAAGTTTGCCCAACTCCACACGTTCCCGAACCAATAAGATCGTGCTCAAGAACATCATAATCGATTATTGCAAGACGAGCAGTGCCATTAACAATCTGAACTCCTGTAAAAACACAGGCCAGTGTATCCTCTAGCTTAAACCCCGTAACCGGACTTTTACAGAAATAGTTAGAGTTAGTGTCGATGACAGTAATACCAAGATCGGGATTGACAAAACTTATTCTAGGGAAAGCAGCATCCCAAAACCAAGGATTTTTCCAACCAAAGGAACGTGGCGCTTTAAGATTCCCTCTGGGGTTTCCGTCAACTATCTTGACATTAATCTGAACAATTTGCTCGGTTTGAGCAAGTACTTTGCTCTTTGTAAAGATAGTAGATAAACCCGCGAGTAAAGAGATACTCAGACAAAAAATGCAGAAAGTCAATCTAGATTTCATTTCTTCTCGTCTTAATATGTTTTCTACAGGTTGGCTGGCTGTGACTGATAATCGAATAGCACTTCACAAGCGCTACAGTGGCGATCGCTCTTTGAGCACTGCAATCTCTCTAACATCACTTTTTTGTGTGTTTCCCACAGTTTATTATTATACAAAAACTCAATTTTGGTTATGAAACGCCAATTGTAAATCAGCTACATTTATCTGAATCTTGGTATCAACCAATCGGTTCGGGCTGCCAACTGGTAAGCGATCGCCCGTCACCCAAGCCGATTGCGGTTGAAATTGGTAGATGCGCCGAGGTGACTCATTTAAGTAATCTTCTGGTGTCCTTATGAGTTGCTTGCCAGTGCGATGTAGGAGCAGTTGCATCACTTGGGGAGTACGTTCCGGACCCAGTTCTGAGGCAGTACCGTAGAAATACAGTCCTTCACCCGTGCCTTCTAAAACGCTGGAATTAAAGATGGCAACTGCTAAGCGTCCGTTATTTTGGTAGATATTTTGTGAATGATTGGATGCTATAGCTGAAGACCAGTAAATGTTCAAGTTGTCATCATAGGCAAAAAAGACGGGTGATGCCCAAGGGATACCATCCACAGAGCAAGTTGAGAGCGTGCAGTAAATGTTATTAGCAATAATGCGTTGAGCTTTTGCGATCGCATCAGGGCTTTTAGAATCAATTGTATTAACCCATTTATTACTTTCGGTGGCGCTTTCCATACATTAAAGATACGTTACTCAAAACTGTCCAATCTCATTTCTCTCAAAATATCCGATGCTTTCCAACCGCCCGAACTAACGGTATAGTTTCTTGGCACTGGTTGGTGCATATCTATAGATTCTGGTTCAAGTAATTCTTCTGGTAAGCTTGTTTGGTCAGCTTCAGGTAAACCGAGCTCGCCTTGAACTTTTGGTGCTGGTGTCGAAATTTTTATGATGCTCTGCTTCATGATTGTGGTTTTGTAAAAGCAAAGGCTTCATTATACATTTTTTGAGTTGGTTTTCAGTGCCTGAAAGCAAAAACTTTGGGCTGATATGGCAGAACGAGTGCGATCGCATGGCAGCGCCGCCGTACCCGGCTTATCGCGGTCTGCGGACATAGGAGTTGCAAAGACCATTTTGGTATCAACCAATCGGTTTGGGGTGCCAACAGGCAAGCGAACTCTCTCTTTCACTTCGAGCGATCGCACGTAAAATTACTGAGCCAACTCGTTTGCTTTTCGAGCCAGCGCCAAATCCTTATTGGTAATTCCACCCGCGTCACTCGTGCCTCGACTGCTAATTTAATGTAAAACTTCAATTCCTCCAGCATCTGTTCCATTTGTTCGGGAGTGACGCGAGTCCGTATGATGAGAATCAAGCTAACTCCTCACCGGTCGCTAACGATACAAGTTGTGTACTAGATTTCATTAGTCCTTTGAAGTTAAGTGATTCTTGGGAGGTGCTAGTATCTTGAGTAACCGAAGTCTCCATCGAATTATTGTCCCCTTATTCTCTTATGCAACGCTTGAATCATCTGTGACAAGTTTTAAGCTGGGAGTATCTGAATCTTCGTCTTTTGGTGCTTGCTGTCGGTTGGCTTTACGTCGTTTTGCCAAGCTAAACACCCTGTCTGCTTCCGGTGGATGAATGGGATCGAGTGCGTAATCCAGTAAATCGCCTGGTGTAATTGATTTATCCAAGTCTTGTGCTAGCTCGTTAAGAGCATTGCATAACAAGTTTAATGCCGTACCGTCTAACCGGGGCATGGTCTTCGCCCTTCTAAGAGCAGACATCGCGTTGGTGCTGATATCTAGCTTCTTGGCTAGGTCTTTGCCTTTGATGTCGTACCTAGCCATTACTTCTTTGAGTCTCCATCTAATCAATGTCTGAATCATATAAATCAACACCTACAATGTACTTTCTCAAAGATTAATTCATAAATCGGTTTGTGTCTTCTATTTAAACACGTATATAATCAAATGTATACAAGCCAATTTGATTTAATAAATCAAAGTTTAACTTGTAGTTAGTTTTTTCCAAAATAGAAGGCGATCGCGTACTTCTTAACGGAATGAGCGATCGCCTTCCACAAAAACCTATAAACATTACTTATCATGCCACAAAATCAAGCTCTTGCGTCAAACGAACAAATCATTGCTCAACGAGAACTCAACCAATACGTTGAAGCCCAAGCCAACGCCATAGCGCCGGAAACTCCTGAAGATTCCTTTGATGGACTCGATCTTGCAACCCAAAACATCCTGACCCACGCCATAATGCTTGCCCAACAAAAAGAGCACTTATCCAAAAAAGAGTATAAAAAGCTGCTCAACGAGTACGGTTGGAAGAATGAAGACCGGAAGTACTTGAGCAGATAGATTGACAATCAATGAAAATACCTCACTTAGCGCTAGCCCTTCCAATCCAGCATTGAGTACTGGTGGTAATATCTCCATTACTGCAGGACCTCTTATTATACGTCGCGTGCCAGAACCTTCTTATACCTTAGGTTTGCTGGCTTTTGTGGTTGTTAGTGCAGCTTCAATACGTAAGTTCAAACAAAAAAGCAGACAATCTGAATGCTAATCCGGTTGCGATTACGCTTCGGCTTATCGCACTCCATTCTAGTTCTGGGGAAACACTGGGATCTGCTTCAGGTTAGACCTCGTGGCTCAAGCTCATGACCATAAGGAGACACCTACCGTAGCCCGGTGGATCGTACTCTCGCAAATCCCTAAAGCCTGCTTTGCGGTACGCTCGTTGTGCCGCATGATTGTGGATGGAGGTGGTGAGTCCTAGCAGAGGAATAGAAGTGTCTTCGCGCAGACGCTTTATGAGTAGCTGCAAGGCTTGTGGTCCGATGCCCCGTCCTACGTAGCTGACTTCACCAATCAAAATGTCGATATCAACCGAGTTTGCAGGTATTTCCTTCAATCCAACGGAGTCTAGTATCTCGCGGGAAACAGCCTGCCAACGCAGGTAGCCAACTCTAGCACCATTTACCGCGATTATCCCCCGTTCACCCCCAACGGGTGGGCATAAAGCCCAGTCAAGGTGTTCTTGTGGTTCGGGATACCATTGTGCCACGTGTGGTGCTGATAGCCACTGCGAGAGTAGGGCTGCGTCGTCCGACCTAAAGGGTACAAGTGTGACTTCATGAGTCATGACCGAGACATCAAGTTTTATCAGATGTAGAGATTGAATTGCTAAAGAGCCGTTTTTCTTTGAGGCGCTGCCAAGCTTGAGTATCTAGTGGTCTCACCCAGTCCCAGCCAATTTTTGCCCAGTCCGGATCTTCGGGATCGAGTCCTAGTTCCCGAATCGCTTCGCTTTCTGTGATAAAGTATTGTCCTTTGTAGGGAAACAGATACCCGCCAATCGAGTCTAGAGAAGCCCTCGCATCCTCATAGGTCGCGAACCAACGATTGAGGCAAGCATCCATTCGCGACACGTACATAATTGAATCTTCGTTGTGTAACTCTGTCATTGTCTTACCATACCTATGACTTAGTCTGAGATTTGCTGAAAGTTCGAGCTAAGTGAATAAGAATTATTTTATCAACACTTTTTTAAGATAAAAAAATCAATATTGTACCCACAGTACCCCAAGGGGTGATAAAAATCTTAAAAAGAATTGGAATGTTTTTTTACTAGTTGTACTGAATTTTTTTGTAACTAGAATTCAAAATTTGTCAAGGGATGGAAGCCTAATTTCACGAGCTGACTGCAAAACAGATTTTTCAACAGTTTGCGATCGCTTCGGCTCTAACTGCGACATTCATATCGCGAATTAAGGCGATCGCCAGCAACAAGATTTAACACTTATCTTCAGTAATTTCTTCTTGATAGATGGCGTAGCATACTGCATCTAGACCAAAGCAGTGGATTGTTTTCTCATACTGAAAGCCAGCTTTTTCCATAACTCGAATGGAAGCGCAATTTTCTGGTAGTGCAAGGGCAATAATCCGCTTCAATCCAGACTTGCTAAATCCAAAGTCAATTGCTGCTTTTGCTGCTTTTGTTGCAATCCCCCTGCCCCAGTAATCTTTAGCTAAACCGTAAAGAACTTCAATATCATTGATTTCATTTAGGTAGCGAAGACCGCAATAACCGATGGTTTGTGAGGACGAATTTTCCTCAATAGCCCAAACCCCGTAGCCATAAATATTCCAGTGTTCGATGAAGGAGATGAGCACCGTTTCCACACTTTCTCGTGGGATACAAGCACCGCGACTTGGAAGAAATTGAGTGACTGCAGGATCTGACCAAATTGCTGTAAGTACATCCACGTCAGATATTTGGACTGGTCGCATGATAAAACTATCAATTTGTAAAATCTTTTCGTTAACCTGGGTCATGTCAAAGTCCTACTGGTAGTGTTTTGTCGAACAGACATTATAAGGGCGATCGCTTTGCTACAGCATACCGGCAGATTGCACTTCCATTTAGTTCTGGGGGAAAGTCATCTTGTTTGCATATTGAGGACAAGAGCCTGTTGATGAATTGTTACACGATGATTTGCGTACACAACCCTTGCTGTACTGAGTCAACAGTGAGATAACTTTTTGCAGCAGCTATCTTAAACCACTAATTATAAAGTTTTGAAAAAGATGCTTGATACAAAAAGCGGAAAGAGTGGCTTTGGTGTGAGTTGCGTGTATTCCGAGCGATGACACGGTTAAAATGTAGCAGTTAATATAAAACTCGATATATAACTTACCCTACTGACTGGTAAGTTCTTGACAAATTAATATGAAAAACCTTGGCGCTTGACCGAGTTGTTTGTACAGTTTTTAAATTTAGGTAAATCAAAAATATGCCTGATTCTTGTTTGTCCATTGATGCTCTGTTAGAGCGTCTCGAACACCGTACAAAATTTCATGCTGGTTATCCCTATAATCTTCAAATTGACTACCAGAAAATCTTACCGCTTTTGGAGTATATGCTGAATAATTTAGGCGATCCATATGTAGAAGGAAATTATGGGTTAAATACTAAAGATTTTGAGCGCGAAGTCATTCAATTTTTTGCCAATCTTTATCATTTACCTATAGATGATACGTGGGGATACATAACATCCTGCGGAACTGAAGGAAATCTATACGGTATCCTTTTGGGACGCGAGCTATACCCAAATGGAATTCTTTATGGCTCTCAAGATTGCCACTATTCAGTAGCGAAAGCTGCCAAAATGTTTCGCATACCTTTCGTGGAGGTTCAATCTCAAAATCATGGTGAAATAGAATATTCGTCTTTGCGCCAAGCACTTATAAATAATCGAAATTCTCCTGCAATTATCAATGTAAATGTAGGGACTACAGTCACAGGTGCCGTAGACGATCTAAGTAAAGTCATCCAGATTCTTGAAGAATTGAAAATAACTGATTTTCATATCCATGTAGATGGAGCATTAGGAGGAATGCTCGTTCCTTTTATAGAAGGCGCTATCAATATAGATTTTAGTAAATATCCTATTGGTTCGGTAGCGGTTAGCGGTCATAAATTCATAGGTTCTCCCGTTCCTTGTGGAATTGTTTTAGCTCGCAAGCATCAAGTAAAATCATCCGATGTGGAATATCTTGGTTCAACTGATACAACAATTACAGGTAGCAGGAATGGATTAACACCAGTGATTCTTTGGGATGCCATTCAAAGGCGGCAACATATGTTTGCTCTCGAAGTCGCTCAATGTCTCCAAAACGCCGAGTATCTTTACAATCAAATTGTCGCTACCGATCAATTTGCGCTTCTCAATCCTTTTTCCACTACAGTTGTTTTTCAGCGTCCTGTTGAGTTGATTGTCAAGCGATGGCAGTTGGCTTGCTATGGAAAGATTGCACACATTGTAGTCATGCAGAACCATACTCGTCCAGTGCTGTCACAGTTTTTACAAGAGGCTGAAATTAAGAATCCTTATTGTCTTGTAGTTTAAATTGTGACTGAATGCCTTCCGTTTGTTAGTAAAAATTCTCACCAAATGCGATCGCATTCGGTGAGTAAAAACTCGATAGATCGCTTACCCTGCTGATTGGTAAGTTCTTAACAAATGAATATTAAAAAACCACTAGCACTTAACCAACCGGAAATAAGTAAGTTTATCCGGGAACTGCGCCTTTTGACTGGTTTAACTCAAGAGCAATTTGCTGCCAGCTTAGGTGTTACATTTCCAACAATCAACCGTTGGGAAAACGGGCGCTCAAAGCCTTCTCCAATGGCATTTAAGCTCATTGAAGGCATGGTGCAAAACTTGGGTGAGGAAGGGCAGGCTTTGTTATCGAAGTATTGGTTGCAAAAAGTTGCAATACCCACTCGGAAATAATACGTTTCTCTCCCGGATGCGCCTGACGAACGTACAAAGATTGTTCTCGCAGTTTCTGTAGGTAAGGACTGGCATCAGGTAAATTGTAAAGTTTGACGAGCATATCTGCCATTGGCTTACACAATTTGTGCTCGTTTCAATTTTCTCATACTACAGCCCACATGAGGTTAAGCCATGAGGAATCGATAGTAGTTCCATCTGTGGCACTTACATTCGCTTATGCACTTGGAGACGAATTGTTCTTTTGACAATTGGTCAAAATCATCTTTGATTGTTGGGTTTCGCTGTTTTTCATGTTTGTGATGTTCTCGTACCAATGTCAAGTCGCTGCGCTCCAATTCGTAATTCGTAATTATTACCCCACGGAAGTTTCGAGGGGCCTAATTGAGGATGCAACGCATTTTTTGATTTTTCATAATCTGGGCGTTGGGGGCTTTTACCCTCAATCTCATTAATTATTAATTAAATTCATAATTGGTGAATTTTCAATTACGAATTACGAATTACGAATTACGAATTATTCGGTCATCCCCCTTAAGTGGGTAAATTAATAGGGTTGGCAGTGCCAACCCTACAAAAATCTAAGTGCAAATAATCATCACTGGTTTGTAGTTGCGATGCCTGCGCTTAAGCGCTACTACGAACTAATTTTTTCCCAATCCCTAGTCCCTAATCCCTAGCCCCCACCTTAGTTACAACGCCGAAATTTCTTCCTTCTACTTTGGATAAACGATTGACTGTTAATAAGGGTACTTCTTGCCAACATGTTTTACAGAACCAGTAAACTTCACCATGACGGACATGACGCAAGAGGCAATCACCGCAACAGGGACAACTGTTGGATCGCATACTCATATTTATGTCCTCCTTCTTATTAAAGAAATTTTGATATAAATGGTGTTAAAAACTGTTGATTAAAATTGAATTTTGGCGGAATGAATTCGACCATTGGTATTGATGCGATCTTTGATAATTTTGGTATAGACCGCTTCATATCCATCAACCATTTGGATAACGCTAAACCTGCTTTCTATATATTCTCGGCAAGTTTGACGATTTAATTCCAATGCGGCGGGAATCATTGCTGCCATTTCTTCGTAGCTTTGGCACACAAAACCTGACACACCATTGGCAACAACTTCTGATACAGAACCCATATCGATGGCAATAACTGGTGTACCAGTTGCCATTGATTCAATCATCACTAGACCAAAAGGTTCTTGCCAAGTAATGGGGAAGAGAGTAATAGCAGCATTACCCAGAAGTTCAACTTTCTCAGCATGGTTAATTTCACCTAAATACTGAATTTGCTGACCATCTATTTGGGGGGCAATTTCTTGTTCAAAAAACTTAGAGTCTACTACGTCTACTTTTCCTGCCATCTTCAAACGCCAGCCCGTTCGTTTGGCAATGGCGATCGCGTGTTGCGGTCCCTTTTCTGGAGAAAAGCGTCCCAAGAATGCGAGATATGGTGGTTCTTCGTGTTTGGCTACAAAAGGATAATCTTCTGGATTAATCCCGTTATAAACCGTGCCTGCATAATTCAGGTCTATTTGACGTTGCGCGTTACTAATGCTGACGTAAGGTTGCTTCTGGTGATGAGAATAAACGTGTCGATTGTCCTGTGTAAACCTGCCGTGCAGGGTATGTACTGTGGGCGTTGACACTAAACTCGCCAAAGGTAATGCCGATATCCCTACGTGGGAGTGAATTATGTCGAATTCCGATGCTAGCTGGTAGACTTGGCTGAGTTCTAGCATTTCGTACACTGCATACTCTTTGACATTTGGGTCTAAGCGCAACGCACGAGGATAGACTGCTTCTAACTTAGCCAACGTTTGCGAATCGCCAGATGCAAACAGCGTGACATCATGACCCCGTCTTACGAGTTCATCAGTCAAACGACTCACAACTAGTTCAATTCCTCCGTATGTTGGAGGTGGAACTCGTTCCCACAAGGGGGCTACTTGAGCGATTTTCATAGGTTTTTTTAGTTCAGTAGCTTGTACTAGCCTGTAACTATGATTGGTTTCTCTTCAGGTAAAGCATTTATACTTACCTATCTGAATTTTAAGTTAACCCAATTATTTTGCAAGAGTGCAATTTCGGTTAACCGTACCTAGAAATAGTTACCAGCAAGTTACTCCAGAGCAGTCATCATTAGTTAGCAACTACACTATTAATATACTGCCGATCGCACATCGCTATCATCTACCCTGGGGATCATTAAAACACTAAAGTTTTGTAACCAATCATACTAAATTCCCAGACGGGATCAATAATTTTTGCTGACCGCTAACTCTTGACCAATGACCGTTGATTGGTGACTATTAACTATTGACTAATGACCACTGACTACTGATAACCCACTGTAAAAAAATGAAAGTTGCTACTTGGAATGTCAACTCGATTCGCACTCGCATAGGGCATGTTATCGATTGGTTGAGCCAACATCGGGTTGATGTCCTCTGCATACAAGAGACTAAAGTTGTTGATACTGAATTTCCGCGTGCCCTTTTTGAGGAATTAGGCTATCACCTTTACACATCAGGACAAAAATCGTACAACGGTGTTGCGATCGCAAGTTCCCAACCACTCAAGGATATCAGCAATAGTTTTTATGATGTTTTGTCAAATTTAGAACCAGGATGGGACGAACAAAAACGGATAATTGCAGGTACAATAGATAATATAAGAATTGTTAATCTTTATGTACCAAATGGCTCCTCTGTCGGAAGCGAAAAATACGATTACAAACTGCGCTGGCTAACAGTGCTGCGCGAGTATTTAAAATCGCTTCTGGTGTCTTCACCCAATATTTGTATGTGTGGCGACTTTAATATCGCTTTAGAAGATAGGGATATTTATGACAGTGCGATCGCAATAAATCATATTATGGCATCCGTTCCAGAGCGACAAGCCCTACGAGATGTTTTATCACTGGGATTCAGTGATGTTTTTCGGAAATTTACACTTGAAAGCGGGCATTATAGTTGGTGGGATTATCGCGCTGCTGCTTTTCGGCGTAACCTGGGTTGGCGAATCGACCATCACTATCTCACACCAGACTTATACGAGCGTGCTCAAAGCTGCTCTATTGATGTCACTCCCAGAAAATTAACTCAACCCAGCGATCACGCGCCAGTCGTTGTGGAATTTTAGATTTTGGATTTTAGATTTTGGATTTTAGATTTTGGATTTTAGATTTTGGATTTTAGATTTTGGATTTTAGATTTTGGATGCGTGGATTTCAGATGTCGAATTTTAGATTATTGTGGAAATGTCTATTGCATAGAGGGATGTGGGCGATCGGAAATAGCTCAACTTACAATACCAAGTGTTCATGACCCAATCCAAAATCCAAAATCTAAAATCCAAAATCCTATGTTTCTAGTTACTGGAGCTACAGGAGGAATAGGTCGCAGAGTCGTGCGACTTTTGCGGGAACAGGAAAATCACGTGCGGGCGTTTGTTCGCCTCACTTCACGTTACGGTGAGTTAGAACACAGAGGAGCAAATATTTTTATTGGGGATTTGCGCCAACAGCAAGATATCCAAAAAGCTTGTCAAGACGTTCGGTATATTATTAGCGCTCACGGTTCTGATGGTGATGCCCTATCCTTAGACTACCGCGCTAATATTGAACTGATCGATCGGGCAAAAGCAAATGGAGTGCAACACTTTGTGTTCATTTCCGTTTTGGGAGCAGATCGGGGTTACGAAGATGCTCCCGTGTTCAAAGCCAAACGAGCAGTAGAAAAATACCTGGAAACTAGTGGTTTAAACTACACTATTTTACGTCCAGCTGGATTAGCATCGGATTTGCTGCCATCAGCAGAAAGGTTTCGAGAAACAGGGTTATACCTGCTCGTGGGTGACCCTAAAAATCGTACCTCTATTGTCAGTACAGATGATTTGGCTAGGATCGTGGTTGATTCTGTAACATTGGAAGCTGCTCGCAATCAAATTTTTGCCGTTGGAGGTCCATCTATTTTACTGCGAGAGGATATTCCCAAAATTTTTAGTCGCGTATTTAATAAAGAACCAGTGGTTATCAATCCACCACTGTTTCTAGTGGATGTGGTACGCGGGGGATTTGGCTTATTTAATCCCCAAGCACAGAAAAGTTTGGGTACTTTCCGCACGTTACTAGCAAATGAATTTTTCTGTAAACATGAGGAGATTGCTAAAGTAGAAGCAATTTTCAATTTTCAATTGGAAACACTAGAAAACTTCCTACGCCGATATTTGGCGGTTTAATTGGTAAATGGTTAGTGGTTAGTCGTTAGTGGTTAGTAGAACCACCAACCACCAACCACCAACCACCAACAACTAACAACTAACAACTAACAACTAACAACTAACAACTAACAACTAACTTTTTATGAAATATTCCCTAGTAGCAAGTGCAGCGCAAGCACGTAAAACAAAACAGCGTTTTGCCAAACCAGACGAACAACTTTCTTATGAACTAGGTAAGGCAGTTCAGGAATTGCCACCTTTATATACTAGATTGTTAGCGGGAACAATTAGCGCCGTCGTATTTGGAGCGATCTCATGGACAAACTTTTCCCAAATTGATGAAGTGGCGACAGCACCGGGCGAGTTAATTGCCTCTGCACAAGTTCGTCCCGTAACAGCTTTGGGCAATGGATCGATTCTTACAGTTAACGTCAAAGAAGGCGATCGTGTTGTCAAAGAGCAAATCTTGATTCAACGCGATCCCGATTATCAACAAGTTGATGTTGCTCGTCTAGCGCAATCAACCAAGCTGATTCAGGAGGATTTGCGACGTTTAGATGCAGAACGCACTGGAGCTAAAACTGCGGGAACGCAACTCCAAGATGAACTGTTAAATTCGCGTTTGCGAGATTTTCAAGCAAGTCTTGCTGCTGCTGAAGCAGAAGCAAAGCGTCAGTTAGCCCGAATGGATCAAGCTAAAGTCAGATTAACTCGATTGCAAGAAAATTTGGTGAACGCGAGAACTAGCTTTGCCAATGCCAGAACTAACCTTGCTAACGCTCAAAATCTCCGTGCTAAAGTTGAAAATAGTTTGACTATTGCCAAGCAAAGAGAACAAAGTCTGAAAACTTTAGTCACTCCTGGTGCGATACCCAGAGTTGATTACTTAGACGCACAAGAAAGACTCAATCGTGCAAATGCGGAAATTACTAGGGCTAGTGACGAAATTACAAACGCTCAAAATAGAGTCATAGAGGCGCAAGATAAAGTCAAATCTTTAGAAAAAGATATTGATGCTCAAGCCCAAGAAATCCGTCAAGCCGAACAGGCATATCAAGCTGCACGTTCTCAAGCAGAAAAATTAGCTTCAGAACGCCAGAGTGAAATTTTAACTCAAATTAATAAGCGTCAAGAAGAATTGACCACTGTTCAAGGTGAGCTCGATCGAGCGAAGAAACAAAAAGATATGGAAACCATAAAAGCCCCTGTTTCCGGTACTGTTTACAGAGTCAAAGCAACTAAAGGACCTGTTCAAGCAGGTGAAGAATTGCTGTCAATTTTACCTGAAGGAGAAGAACTTCTTTTGGAAGTAAAAGTCCTCAATCGCGACATTGGTTTTATTCGTGAGGGAATGAAAGCAAAAGTTAAGATGGCAACTTTTCCTTTCCAAGAATTTGGCACAATTGATGGTACAGTGGTACAAGTTAGTCCCAATGCCATTGTTGATAAGGAAATGGGTTTAGTTTTTCCTACAAGAATTAAGTTGAGCAAACACGCAGTTATGGTAAGGGGTCAAGAGGTTGCATTTACTCCAGGGATGACAGCTTCTGGGGAAATTGTAACTCGTAAAAAGTCAGTTTTGACTTTTATTATGGAGCCAATTACTCGTCGATTTAGCGAGGCTTTTTCTGTTAGGTAATACGATTGGGGATTGGGGATTGTTAGTTTCTCCCTTGTCCCCCTTGTCCCCCTTGTCCCCCTTGTCCCCCTTATCCCCAGTCCCTATTTTCAAGAAAAATATTGCTCGATTATTTTTTCAAGTTCTGCCAAAATCTTCTCAATATCACCTGTACCTTCATCCTTTTCTTTTCTATCCTTATCATTATTGCTTAGGCTATAGCTGGCGATATTGAAAGTATTTCCACTCCTAAATTCTTGTGAGCGAAGAACAGCATTTCCAGATGTCTCATTGTTCTTGATTTTAGCTTGGAGACTAAAAGCAGACTCTTGCAGATCCTTAGCACTCTTCAACTGATTTGATAAGGTAGGAATTTCACCTGTCCAACTACCGATTTCTGGAATAGGCAAGAAAGCTAGTTCTTCTGTTTTACTAAAGCCATCTTCATATTGCTTGATACGGAAGCTAGAAGATGTCCAATTGCTTTGTGTAACAAAGTTAGATAGATTTAAAGTCGCTGCTTGTGTACTGTTGCTTGAGGTTTGTGAGACAATTTGACGGACTTGAGCATCGGTTAAGTTTTTGTTAGCGCTGAGCATAAGAGCAACAACACCTGCAACATGAGGCGTTGCCATAGATGTGCCATTGTAAAAAGTATAGCCATTGTCTGGAATTGTAGAGTAAATATTAACACCAGGTGCAGTTACGTAAGTGAGGGTATTGCTTCCTGCTTTGTTGGAGAAGTCTGCTATATTGTTATCCTTATCTACTGCCCCAACAGCAATTCCGTATTTTTCTGCGTAACGGGCGGGATAGGCAGGTTGTGAATCGCTTTCGTTCCCTGCTGCCATAACCACGATGACGCCCTGGCGGCTGGCATAATCAAGGGCTAACTCCACAAGAAAATTACCAGTACTCCCACTTAAACTCAGATTGATGACGTTAGCACCATTGTTGACGGCATAGTAAATTCCATTAGCGATCGCACTGTAGGAACCTGCACCAGAGTCATTCAATACTTTCACTGGCATAATTTTGGCATCATAAGCAATACCCGTCACTCCAACATTATTGTTTGCTCCTGCAATAGTGCCAGACACATGAGTGCCATGACCGTTGATATCTAAAGTATCTTTATTATCACCGTCAAAGTTCCATCCATGGGCATCATCTATATAACCATTGTTGTCGTCATCTATGCCATTGTCGGCAATTTCTTTGCTATTTGTCCAAATATTTGTTTGTAAGTCATTGTGATTGCGATCGACTCCAGTATCTAAAACAGCAACAACAGCACCTTGACCTGTATACCCTTTTGCCCACACTTCTGGAGCTTTCACAAAATCAGCTCCCCAATTGTTACCTCCAAGATCGGCAACATCAGCAAAGGTATCCTGACCGATAGCTTGAGCGACTCCTAAGGCTGCATTAATCGAACCATAACCAGAAGTAGAGCTAAATTGGTTGTTAGCTGCCATACTGTCGGTTGTTACAGAGCTTGTACTTGCTTCTAAATTTTCTATTCTCGAATGACGGCGACTGCGACTGTTAAGGTTTAAGTCATAGTTATCGTTAGAATCAAAGCAATTTACTGAGGAGACAGAAGAAATAGTTAGCCCTTTATCGGAAGATAAACTGTTACTCGTAATATCATGGGGCATCAGTATTTTCTCCTCACTCAAATCTATCGAGAGCTTTTCATGCAAATTTATGTCTTCAAGTAGGTAGGCGTAATTAATCCATCAAGAGCAGTATTGCGAGCTTCTTGCTGGCTTTTGGATTCGCACTGCATCTTATTATTTAATTCAACCTATTTACTCACTTATGTAGAAATTACTATTTAATCAAATAAAAAAAAGATAATTATTTGACAAATATTATTTTTAAAAAGGTTTTGTATTTTCTAGCATTCGTGAATTCATGAAATGCTAATGGGATTGCGGTACGCACGCGAGCGCATTGACCGCACATTTTTTCAAGTATTTTTATTTACTCAGTGTTTATCCAGAAATATTAAGAACTCTTTGAATAAGGAATAAGAGTATTTTTTCTAGTAAACCGAGTAACTTATTTTACTTTTGGTTTATGAGTAAATTCTCGTTCTGAATAACACAGATTTTGTGCAATTATCCTTAACCTTGATAGAGAGATAAAAACATGACAACAGCTTATGTTCTTAGTAACAACAGAATCGTCTCCTTTGATACTTCTAACCCTGATAATCCTAACGCTGGCATCCCTATTACTGGACTCGCTGCAGGTCAGAATTTAGTAGGTATTGACCTCCGTCCCCAAAACGGCAAACTCTACGGAATCGCTAGTGATGGTATGGGTAATGCCCAACTTTATGCCATCAGTACCCAAACTGGATCTGCTGTTGCTATCGGGACATTGGGACAACTTGTTGATGATACAGGCAATTCTGTTGCAATTACAGGTTCCAGCTTTGAAGTAGATTTTAACCCAACTGTCGATCGCCTCCGCATCGTTACTTCAAATGGACTAAACTTTCGCGTTAACCCAAACACTGGAGCAGCCATTGACAGCAACGTGCTTGTGGCGGATATCAATCCTGATGATTCGAGCGGTGGCGGTACCACTACAACTGATGCTACAGCATACACAAACAGCGCTCCCAACGTTACAGCAACGACTCAATACACACTGGATTCAGCCACTAATACATTAGTCATTCGGAATCCTCTTAACAATGGTACCCAAACATCACCATTGGTAGTGACTCTTAATGGCAGTCCTCTGGACTTTACTAGCGTCAATGGCTTTGATATTCCATCAAGTGTTAATGTCTCAGCATCAAATACTTCAGCAACAGGACAAGCATTTGCCGTTCTCACGGTTGGCGGTCAAACTGGACTTTACGCTCTAGAACTCTCTACTGGTGCGGCGACATTGGTTGGAACCGTTGGTGCTGGTACAGAGCCAATTCAAGGGTTTGCACTCGAAAATGAAGTAGTTCCTGACGGCTTACCCGCGATTGGATTGACTGTAGACGGTACTCAACTTCTTCGCTTCAATAGCGCCAGTGCTCAAACAGTGACCTCCGCCCCTGTTACTGGTGTAGCCGCAGGTGAGACCCTAGTAGGCATTGACCTACGTCCAGCGACTGGGCAATTATACGGGCTGGGAATTAACGATGCAGCTAACACAGGTAGTTTGTACTCGATCGATCCTCAAACTGGAACAGTAACAATCGTGGGTGAGGGAGCAGGGCAAATTGCTTTTGTTGATGCTGTTGGTAACCTTGTGGATCTACCCTCTGCTGACACTGGTTTTGGTTTTGATTTTAATCCAACAGTTGATCGCATCCGTGTCGTCACAGGTACTGGGTTGAACTTCCGCCTCAATCCAATTACAGGTGTTGCTGTTGATGGAAATACCGGATTAGACGGTATTAACGCTGATGGTTCAGTTAATGGGCTTCCCATCGGTTCCGTTGGGATTTCTGGCACTGCCTACACCAACAGTTTCAATGGAACCACAGCCACAACTCAATACACGCTAGATGCAACTAGCAACAGCCTGTTTATTCAGAACCCGCCTAATAATGGCACGCAAACAGTTCAATTACCAGTGACTCTTAACAGTACTCCACTAGACTTTACTGAAGTCAGCGGTTTCGATATTCCGTCAAATTCACGGGTACAAGCATCAAATGCAGCAGCATCCGGACGGGCGCTAGCAGCATTAAGAGTTGGGGATGTGACTAATTTGTATGCTATCGAACTCAGTACGGGGGCTGCTACCTTTTTGAGTCCCATCGGTACAGGTGCAACAAGTTTGGCTGGTTTGACGGTTGGTGAAGCTCCTATTGGCGCAGTAGCATTTGGCACGCCTACCTATACCGTTGATGAGAATGGCAGTGCGATCGCGCTCAATTTAGTTCGTACAGGTGGTTCGAGAGGTGAATTCACTGTTAGTGTGGCTGCTACAGGTGGAACAGCCACTGCAAGTACTGACTACACTGCCGATCCTATAACTGTAACTTTTGCTGATGGTCAAACAACTGCCTCTGCTACCTTAAATATTACTGATGACAACCTGATTGAAAACAACGAGACAGTTTCACTGGTTTTGAGTAATCCGACGAATGGAGCTGTTTTAGCTTCTCAGGACACTGCTACCCTTAACATCAGTGATAATGACACTGTTGTTAGCGAGACTGTTGGCAATACTGTTGGCAGTACTGTTGGCAATACTGTTGTTAACGAGACTGTTGGCAATACTGTTGGCAATACTGTTGGCAGTACTGTTGGCAGTACTGTTGTGAGCGAGACTGTTGGCAATACTGTTGGCACAATCGCGGCTAATTTTGCTGCCAACGGTAGTGCTATTATCTCTACTACTAACAACGTTCAAAATTTTGTACAGTTTTCTTTATCCAGTCAAAAGAATACTTTTGTCAATGAGATTGTTGCTTTCACGGTTGATGACGATTTGGGTACAATCAATGGCATTGCCCCTAATGCTACAGGCTATCTTGATGCTGCGATCGCTCGTTCCCGTACCATCTTCTCCACACTCAATAACAATCCAAATGGCTTTGGCGCTGGTGGATTATCAAGCACTCTAGATTTTGGGTCTAATGCACGTTTTTCGACTTTCTTGATTCAAAACGGTAGTCTTGATGAATTGCGAGCAGGACAGATTTCTAGGAACAATGTCTTTTTTAGTAACCAGACTTCGGTACGTATTTCTAATACGACTGCCAGTAATTTCACCTTTGGCTTTGAAGATAGTCCCAACACTGGTAGTAATGACTTTAATGATGTAGTGCTACAGGTTAATCTAGCTAGCCAAGGTACATCAGCAGGAACTGCATTGCACGGACAAGGACAGAGCGAGGTGCTAGATTTTAGCTCTCTCACAGGACAAGTCAATACTTCATTTACGGTTAATCGTGAAGCAGCCTTCGACAATTTTGTAGGATTTTACCGCGTGGTAGACCAGAATGGTGGAATTGATACCAATGGTGATGGTACTGCAGATATCCTACCAGGTAACACAGGTTATGCTCAAGCTGCGGTAAGTAATCGTGTCACAGGAATTGACTTCAGTGTAGGAAACCAACAAACAGCGACCGTCTCAGGACAGTTTGCAGGTGGCTCTATTTTTGCTCCTTTCCTAATTGCAAATGGCTCAGTGAACCAAGTTCTTAACGGTGAAAAGTTGGATGAGGTATATTTTGCCTATTTAGGAGCAAATTCCGATCGCGTCGATCATATTCGCTTTCTCGGTGACAATACGTTCGGCTTTGAGGATTTACGAGGTGGTGGAGATAAGGACTTTAATGATGTCATTATGCGTGTGACTATTTAAGTCATAGCCGTTATTGAGAGAATACGGTAAAATTAACTCTTAGCAATACAATTGACAAAAGAAACAATACGATTGCACAATTCTAAAGGATGCGTTTGCAAGCAAAAATGATTCCCTGGTAAACAATCTACTTCGCAGTTTTTAACATATAGCTGCCAGTCATATATATGCGGAAATGGACAAAACGTGTCTTCTAAACTCCCTAATGCTAGCATCGGTAATGTCAGCAAATTTTCTGGTGGGTTACAGGTTTCAAAAAGACGAAAGTCAGAACGGATAACTTCCTTAAAAAATTCAAAAATTTCTGCATTATTTGCAGTATCCGTAGGAATCCCACCTAGATTTACTAACTTTTGCAAAAGTGCTGCATCGTCCAAACGGGAGTATAATTCTAATTTAGAGCGTTTATGGTAAGGTTTAGTTGCACAAATTATCGCACACAACAGTGAAGCCTCCCGGTATTTTGGTAATTCTGTTGCTAGCGCGTGTACTATATAACCACCCAAACTATGTCCGAAAAGAACTATACAATCAAATTCATCCCAAGGAATATGATAAATGTATTCCATAATCAATTCTTCTAAGTTTTCAATCACAATACCTTTTGCTCCTCCATGTCCTGGAGGATCGACAGCCCATAAATCCCAATTATTAGGTAAGTATCTGGCTAATGGATTAAATGCTAAAGAATTTCCCCCCACGTATGGGAAACAGAGTAACTGAATTGATTGCAAATGCTCTGATTGACGCAGTTGCCTCAATCCAATTCTTCCTCCTGCTAACTTTCGATATTTGGTAAGTGCCATTAGATTAATTTTTGAATATTACAAGTCTTGAAATTCTTATAGCCTTTCTCAGTCTCATGAGGTACACTCCCCCCTTTCATCCCCCCTTTGTAAGGGGGGACAGAGGGGGGTAATTTTTGTACCTCACCAGGTTGAAATTTGCTGTATAGTTAATGCTTTGGCAAAGATAGGGTTTCCCAAACTTTCCATAACTAAAAATTACTTGTTGTGGTGGTGTATCTAAATTTGACTGTGAAATTACGCTGGAGTTACCTCATCAAGCGCAAAATACCCATTGTATCCTTTCATGTAGATGGCAGCTCGATGCCCAAACAGAACTATGGCTTCTGTTCTAGTTTCCAATGGGCTTTCATATCCATCTACAAAAACCTTTGAACCAATCGGGTGGGTTAAATTCCATCGGTCTACTTTTTCCCGGACAGTCCAATTATTAGACGTTTTTTTAATTTCAAGCGGCTTTTCCTTAGTTTTAATATAAGTTATTAACTTAGTCAAAACGGTCCCAACTCCCATTTCCTGAAACTCGACCTCACCCTGAGCCAAGAGGTAACGTATGCTGTCATTCCATTTGATTGAATGGGTTATTTGCTTAGCTAGATTTTCAGCGATTTCACTTTGGATGTAGGGTCGTGCGGTGACATTGGAAATTACTGGAATTTGAAGTTTAGAAAAGGAAAAACCTTTAAGAAACTGTTCAAACTGGACTTTTGAAGACTCCATATAACGAGAGTGAAAGGCACCACTTGTATTTAAAACGATGTATTTTGTACCTGCCTCTTGAAAAATGTCACTTGCCTTAGCAATATCCTCTCTTAAACCGGAGATAACTACTTGCTCTGGAGAGTTAAAGTTAGCCACATCTATAGTATCAAAACCATATTTTTTCAAAAGTTTTTCAACTTGTTCTCCATTTACACCAATAACAGCTGCCATTCCCCCTGGAGGAGCTTGGCTCATTAGTATCCCTCTTTTTTGAACCAGCTTTAGTCCATCTTCAAAAGTAATTGCGCCTGAAGCTTCCAAAGCATTATATTCTCCCAAGCTGTGTCCTATCACAAAGTCGGGCTTTTTACCAGTCTCTTGGATTTTGCTCCGATAGGAGAGGGCATTTACAACATAAAGAGCGGGTTGGGTAAATTGAGTTTGATTCAACTCTTTTTGCGGATCGTTCAAACAAAGATCTTCAATTGAATACCCTAAAATTGAATCAGCTTTTTGTGTCAGTTCAGGAAATTTACTAAAGAAATTTGCTCCCATTCCTCTCATCTGAGAGCCTTGGCCTGGAAACATATAAGCGATCATAGCTATCCTTTTGTTATTTTTTCAGGTAGGCTTCTTTGAGAAGCCTAAAGAATTTATACCGTTTTCAGATGAAGATGCATAGAAAAAACTCCACCATCTGTGACATCTCTTTTTACCCCCCTTAATCCCCCCTTATAAAGGGGGGAAACAGGAAATTTATTTTCCTCCCCTTTATAAGGGGAGGTGCCATAGGCTGTGGGGTTCTTTCTATGTATCTTTATAAAAAATTGGTATTAAATGTTAACCGAATCCTATTGGGAGATATGCTAAGTTCTAAATCAGCATTTACGCTCTTTTTTGAGCAGTTACCAGCGCATACCCAAGGTTGTCACACATCTCCTGGAGCATTTGAATCCAATACTCGATCGCTTCACTCTCAATATATTCCATACCACGCCTATTTTGGTATGACCGGAGCCAATCTTGCATCTGTGGGCTCTGGACGTATTGTAAGAATTCGGATTCATACTGTTGGCACGCAAGTCTCATCTTAGGTACAAGAGGAGTCATCACGAAGTCGGTCACGTCCTCAATTTCAATCAAGTCAAAACCAGCCGCATCCAACACTTCTGGATAGTCTTCTTTCGGGATCACAAACGAATGGCTCTGTTCTTCGCAAAGCTTTTTGAATTCTTCGGTCATAGTAGGTCGTGCTGGAACGTCTGCAATAACTAAGATTGCTCCCGGCTTCAAGATTCGAGAAGCTTCTTGAAGGGCTTTGCGATGACCCATATGAAAAATTGATTCAAAAAACCAGCCTCCGTCATAGGTTGCGTCTTCGCAGGGCATATTCAAGGCATCACCTAGGATGAAGTGTACCTGCTCAGATAGACCTGCTTTTGCGGCTAATTGCTGTGCTTTTTCGTATTGAGATTCACTTATCGTAATTCCATCAATGAAACATCCTGTCGCTTTTGCAAGCTGTATTGCTGGGGCACCAACCCCACAGCCAAGATCGCAAAAGCGTTCCCCTGGCTGAATGCTTACCTTGCCAATCATAACTTCAGTGAGACGATCTGCAGCTTCGGTAAGACTTCCATTCGCATTTGTCTCGTCCCAATAGCCCAAATGATACTGATCGATAAGGACAGCAGTCTCTCCTTGATCTTCGAGAGCATCGTACATCTGTGCTACTTTTTCTGGTGTATAATTACTCATTTTTCTCCTAATTAACTTATCTTACTGATGCAACAATGCAATGTTTAACTTCTAGGCACTTGAAAAAATTGGTTTAGCAAATTTAACATGAAATCTTAGAGCGTAGATATCACTCAAGAGAGGCCCGATGACCTCAACAAGACTTGCATACCTAAATCGACGATACCAAAAATTGAGCCAAAAGAATGAGGTAAATTGTAAAGTGAGCCTCGGATATTTGATATTCCCCCTAATATTCTCAAGGCAATAAATCGGGAAGAACTCGAAACAGTTAGTCTAACCGAGTGTCTCGTACTCAAGTTCGTAAATGGTTCTAGCCTCCAAGCTTCAACTTCTGCCAACATTCCTAGAAAATAATCATGTTTGGTATTACGTCTTTATGTAGATTTGTGAATGCTTGACTCCACACATACTGTGTCATCAGAAGATGCTTACATTATATATTTAATGATTCGGTTTTAGGAAATTCCAAAAAATAATTTTAAAAATCAAAGGATATATACCTTTACGTTCTCAATGCGTATAGAGTAAATATGGTCTTAGCATCTCAATTCTCCTGGATAAGCCCCCTAGCGGCAGCCTTGACTATAGAGGTGATATTTTTTGGAACCCATATAGAGAGTCAATACAGTTTATAATGCTGTTAGTAAAATATTGTTACATAGTGTATTGTACGTAACGATGTTTTATCAACACCATCATAGAATCTGAATCATGTTTATAGGCTATGGGAGGCTCAGTGAGTAAGTTAGATCTAGAGGAAAATGAAGCAACCATGAGTAGTCTTAAACCAGAAAAGGTAGCAGAAATGTACGATGCAACCGGAGAACTAGGTTTGTATCTCATTTTTGACAACCAGTTACATTTTGGCTACTGGGATAAAAATAATCCTAATGCCAGTCTTAGTGAAGCAGCCGATCGCCTGACTCAAATTATGATCGATAAGTCAGAGATCCGTCCGGGGGAACGTTTCTGCGATCTTGGATGCGGTGTAGGTATCCCAGCCATACAGATTGCAAAAGCGAAAGAATGTTTCGTTGATGGAATTACAATTAGCAAGTACCAATACGATAGAGCGAGGGAGCTAGCTGAGGAAGCTGCTATGTCCGATCGCGTTCGCTTCATCCAGAGCAATGCGTTGGCAATACCATGCGACGACGCAACCTATGACGGAGGCTGGTTTTTAGAAACTATTTATCACATGGGACATCGCGAAGCCCTACGAGAAGCTTCTCGAATCTTGAAACCAGGGGCAACACTACTCATCGCGGACTTCATAACAGGACCAAACACTGCTGAAGAATTCAAGACGTTTGCTAAAGAACAACTGCATTCAGACCATCTTCCAAAGGAAGATTATCCAGGACTATTGGATGAAGCCGGGTTTGACTTGATTGAAATTGATGACGTAACCGAATCTATGATGCCTTTTATGGTTCCTAAGGTTAAAGCTGGTTTCAAACAGTATGAAACCGAAATTCTGCAATACGTTCAGAGGGAAGCGATCGACGGTTGGCTCCAAGTATTTGAGAGTGTGTGTGAGAATCTTGGGTATATATTGGTAAAGGCAAAAAAAAGAGTTCGTTCTTAGAAGTTAAAGGACTTCCAGAAAATAAAGTATACACCTAATAAAAATAATAATTATCAAAGGAGAGAAAGGTTGCTAACGGCAGCCTCTCCCTCCCCATTTTTGTAGTCAATTTGTACCACTAAATCTCAACCTTATCGACCCAACTTTGATAAAATTCTCTGAGCTTCAACATAGGTCGGTCGTGTTTGACATAAGCTCCTCCCTTGTCATCGCTTAGAGTGTTCCAAATAGGTAAATCCTCTACAAAAACATTTTTGTTTTGCCGACTAAAAACTGCACGAAAAATTATATCCACTAATAAAGAGCCAGTTTTCTTTACCACGAACAACATATGTCCGGTTGTATTGTTTTCACCTACTGGAGTGATTCCCTGTAGCATCCAAAACGCTTCTTTGCCATTGGTAAAATATGAACATAAATGTCCACTAGGCCAGCTATCTACTCGCCCCATCACGGTTTCAACATGAAGCCCCAAAGCCCTTGCCAATGAACCCATTAGACCACCATACGTCTCAAGCTTGCTTTCTATCAAAATCCTGCACCAAACTTCGTTTTTACTACGTGGCTGATTTTGCTCATCTCCAGCTAAAGGAAGTTCATCAAGCAGAGTGACTTCAGTATAGGTCACGGGCACCTTATGTACTGTGACGCTATGACGATAATCATACGCATTCTCTAGTATCCGTAGTACCGTCGTTTTGGTGTTGAACGTAAAGTAAAGAGGCATATAATGCTGCTTGTCGTCAGCAACTGGAAACTCAGGCATGGGGAACAGAGGAGTCTGGGTACCATACCAGATCCAAATGTAACCATATCTTTCTTCTGTTATGTAAATTGCCTGACGAGCAGTTGGGGGAATACTGTCTATCTCAGGGATGGAAACACATTTTCCAGAATTGTCATACCGCCAGTGATGAAACGGACATTGAAGACAACCTTCTTTTATCTCCCCAATCGCCAGACTAGCGCCCATATGCGAACAGAAACGATCCATGATGACTGGGTTACCCTTCTCATCTCGCCAAGCGACTAAGGATTGACCGAATAACTCAATGGCTTTTGGCTTTTTCCCCAATTCTTTAGTGGGCATAGCGACGTACCAACTGGCGGTCAGATTTAGCGGATTTTTTTCGACTCCTGTTTCCGATCGCGTTAGCTTTCTCTCTGAGGTTTTTTTAAATTCGCTGACCATAAGACACAATGAACTACAATAAAAATTTGCACAACTCTGTTTAGACTGATATGTCAGTCTCTACATTATGGGTCATTAACCGGACATGATATGACAAATTAGCGCAAACCAGTCACAACTAAAGGAACTCCATTTGAGGGTGAGATCGTAGCGCTGCGACGTATTGGTTTGATAGGTTTATCATCAGCTAATTCTAAGTTGTATTTAGATACGATCGTAGCTATTACCAGTTTCATTTCTAGCATAGCCAAAGCGTGACCCAAACACATCCGCACGCCCCCACCAAAAGGAAGAAATTCATAAGCAGTATATTGCCGCTCCAAAAATCTTTCTGGTTGGAATTGTTTGGAATTCGGATACAAATCTTCTCGACGATGAACTGAATAAATGCTGGGAATAAATGTTGTTCCTGCTTTAAAACAGCGACCCATGATTTCTATATCTTGTTTTGCAAATCTCGCCAAGGCAACTTGTACTACGGGATAAAGCCGTAATATTTCTTGACAAACAGCCGTTAAATAGGGAAGACGAGATATTTCAATAGGATCGGGATTTTTGCCTAAACTATCGATTTCTTGTGATAGTTTTTCTTTTACTGAGGGATTTTTTGCAAGCCAGTAAAAACCCCAAGCTAGACCATTAGCAGTTGTTTCATGTCCAGCAGATAACAAGGTAATGAGTTCATCTTTTAACTGCTCGTCACTCATTGACTGACCCTCTGAGTCAGTTGCAGATAGCATTAAACTGAGGATATCATTGCCAAGTTTTTCAGGATGAGTTCGTTTATCGTCTATTTCCACTTGGAATAAGTCGTGGATTTTTTGTTTGGTTCTGATAAAGTTGCCCCAAGGGCTCCAAGGTCCTAAGTCTACTTGCAGAGGTTTCAAGAATATAAAACTCAATCGCAATGGAGAAGAGGTCATGTGTAACCAATGAGCTATCAGGGAGCTAAGTCGTTCGCACTTCTCCCCTTCACTGAATCCAAATAGTACCTGCATAATTACCTTGAGGGTAATTTCTTGAGCGATATCTCTAGCCAGAAAAGGTCGGTCGATCTTCCAAAGAGAAGCTACTTTTTCAGTTATTTCACAGATTGACTTGGCATAGGATTTTACTTTCTCTCCATGAAAAGGTGGCATCAGTAATTTACGTTCCCTTTCGTGACGAGCTCCATCCATTAAGATTAAGGAATTATCGCCCATGATAAGACGACCACCCCCATTTTTGTTCGTATGTGCGGCATCAAAATATTGACCATCAAGGTTGAAAATCTCTTTAATCCCTTGAGGATTGGTTATAAATACAAGTGGAGAAAATCCTAATAGCCTTAAAGTAAAGAGATCGCCGTATTTATCGGTGCATTCGTCTAGATATTCAAAAGGTCGAGCAATCCAATCAAGCAATTGAAAGAATGGAGCAGCTTTTGGCCCATCGGGTAATTGATTTTCGTTAAAAAATGTCTTGACGGCAGTCATATTTGGTTACTGTGTATTATTTGTTAGGTGAGACAAGTGTGAATTGTTACTCTGAATACAGAATTTCACAAAATTCAACAATTGTTTGGCGTGACTTCTCTTCCGAGAACATGGTCATGTGACTGGAGGAATCAACATCAATAATTTGCATATTTGGCAAGTTCGTTTTCCACTGTCGGGAAGCGGCTGACCAATCGGTTGTGGCAAATTTTTCTCTATCCTCTGGTGTCGCAAAATAATAGGAAGTGCGATCGCCCAACATCGATCCATTCTTATTTCGGAAATAATAACAATTGACCGCATTGGGATCGGGTAGCAACATAAAAGCAAAGGGATCGGTTTGGTAAAATTCATCCAAGCTTGTTGCTTGTTCGAGACTGGTACGTATTTCCGTCTCGGTTTTCACCAACCCTCGCTGTTTCGCCAAGGCAATCAGTTGAGTTAAATACTCTTCGTCACTGAGGTTAGCATCAAGTTCATCGGAATTAATCAGCATCTCCTGCACGGTTTTTTCTGATGCTTGCCATGCAGATAAGGTCAAGGCGCGGTTCAAGGCAATCAGATAGTTTGTTTTGCGCGAGTATTGCTCCATTTCTCCGGGTTTGTATTGTAATGTATCTACCATCACAATGCTCTCAACTCTTTCTCCCAGTTCCTGTAATTGACGGGTTGCTTCATAAGCAAACATCCCACCCAAGGAATATCCGCCAAAATCGTAGGGACCCTCCGGCTGTACGGAGCGTATGGCCTCAAGATAACGCTTCACCATAGGTTGTATGTGAGAAGTCATCTGAGTTTTGTCAATCCAACTCCAAGGCTGGATGCCATAGAAGGGGCGCTGGCTTTTTTCAGCAACGGGCTCGTAAACCTTAACGCCAGCCATACCGTGAAACCAGAAAACGGGTCTTCCCTTGGTACTCGAATTCAGCTGGATGAGCTCTGGGAAAAGAGTGTCTTTTGACGAAGAGAAACTTCCCGCTTGCTCTGGTTCGATTTGCGGTGTATCTCTTTGCGATTTCAAATAGAGAACCATATCCTGCATTGTTTGGCATTCCAGCAGTTGCCCCAAGTTAACGCGATCGCTAATATTGGTTTTTATTTGCTGGAAAATTTGCAGAAACATGATGGAATCAACCCCATATTGAACCAGTGGGGTATTGAGATTGATTTCTTCTGCCCTCAGCCCTAAGGTTAGAAGCATAATATCCTTAAGCGCTGCCTCTATGTTTTTGTCAGAGGGGTTGCGATCGCCAACGCTTTGAGAAAGCGGTTCTGTCTGAACCTCGGACGGAACTTGGGATGGAACTTTAACCTCAACTTTAGCCTCAACCCAGCAGCGCCGTTTGGCAAAGGGATACGTTGGCAGAGAAATTATAGAACCCTGACCTTGTTTATGCAGTAATTCCCAGTCAATCTTACCTCCTTTAACCCAGTAAAGTGCAATTTTTTCCAAATTATTTTCGCTCAACAGCACTTTTATCATCGCCTCTCCGGATTTACCAGAAAGCAGATATTTGATTTCTGAGCGTTCTGCCTCCAGATCGCCCATAAACACCGGAATGGAAGTATCCATTATGGTATTTTCCTCCAGACAATTCAAAGCTTCCTGAATTCCCTGAATCAATTCTTCTCGATTATTCACCAGAATCGCGATTCGATGCGTCATCGCCATACGTCCCACTTGGAGGGTATAAGCCATATTCTTCAGGGATAGTTGTTCATTGGAGCGAACAAAATCCCCCATCTGTTGCAGCACTGCCTGAAGACGATCGCGACTTTTCGCAGAGAAAACTATCACCTCGCGATCGCTCGAGACTTTAGTATCATTCAATACTATACTTTTACTGAGAGAAGGAATATATTCTTCGATAATCAAATGTGCATTGGAACCCCCAGCACCAAAGGAGCTAACCGTTGCGCGTCGGGGAAACTCCCGCTCCTGACCATTAATATTTAATACCGATCGCCGCCAAGGTTGAAGTTTTTGTTGCAGATAAAAAGGCGAGCCATCGAAGCTTAAATTCGGATTAAGCGATTCTGCATGAATCGACGGTACAAGCTGTTGGTGCTGAAGCTGTAAAATCACTTTTGTCAGTTGGGATATTCCAGAGGCCGCCTCGGCATGACCTATGTTTGATTTTACCGAACCAATCGCACAAAAACCTTTATCCTGAGTGAATTTTTGAAAAGCTTTATTAAGCGCACTAACCTCAATCGGATCTCCCAGGGGAGAACCATTTGCCGCCGATTCAACATAAGTAATCGTGCGCGGATCGATGCCAGATTTACGGAAGTTATCTTCAATTAATTGGGCTTGTGCATTCGGGTTTGGTACATGAAATCCGTGAGTATGCCCGCCATGATTTGAACTAATAGATTTAATGACGGCTAAAATGGAATCCCCATCTTCTATTGCATTGGTCATGGGTTTTAACAACACCGCACCAACACCTTCTGCAGGAACATATCCATCACCCTCGCCAAAGCTTTTGCTGGTGTTTTGCCCGCTAATCATTTTGCTAAGGCTTAAGCCAATGTATTTGTTCGCATGAATCGAAAGGTTCACGCCCCCAGCAATCGCCAACTGACATTCACCTTTCAGCAGACTTTCACAAGCCAACTGTATCGCGATTAATGAAGAAGAACACATCGTGTCAATCGCCATACTCGGACCATGAAAATCAAAAAAGTAAGACACGCGATTGGCGATCGCACTATAGGAAGATAAGGAAAGGATTGACTCTTTTACGGGGTCAGAAGCTAAAGCTTGATACTGCTGATACATAGCTCCGACATAAACCCCCACTTTATTCTCGTGTTGCTCCTGTATTCTTTCCGGCGTATACCCCGAACGTTCAATCAAATCCCAGACTGTTTCCAGGAAAAGACGCTCATTGGGGTTCATCAACTCAGCTTCACGAGGGGAAATATTGAAAAACAGGGGGTCAAATTTATCCACGTCGGTCAAGAAACCGCCCCACTTGCTATGTGTCTTACCAGGGTTGGAAGACTTTGAATCGAAATACAAATTGCAGTCCCAGCGACTTTCGGGAACTTCAGTAATACAGTTTTTACCCTGAGATAAATTTTCCCAGAATGTTTCTAAATCTGGAGACAGGGGATAACGACCGGAAACACTAATAATGGCGATGTCCTGGGTTTGTGGAACGGGTGATGGCGATAAGCGTGGGGCATGAGTCAAAAAGCGCGCTCCTCGATTTATCGTTGGACTGGCTTTATCGACAAAAGCCGAGCGATGATTTTCAGGTGTCTTTGCCTTACCTAAACCGAGGGCAACTTTTAATTGTTCTTTATGAGATGTGACAAAATACCTGTTGATTTCATCAATGGTTGGATACTCAAAAAAGAGAGTTTTTGACAGAGAACCAAAAACCTTTTCCAACTGATTGGTTAACTGCATAATCACAACAGAATCAATGCCATATGTCTCTAGCAATTCGTCATTTTGAATTCGATGAGCAGGGATTTTTAAGATAGATGAAATGAGGTTTTTGAAATAATGAACTGACCTTGCCTCAAGTTCATTTTCATCAAATTTATTTTCCTCAAATTCATTTTCATGAATGCCTTCGCGTTCAATATCGCGTTCAATATCGGTAGATGGCAGCGATGATGGACGTGCCTGTTGCGAAATTTGCAAGCGTTCCAGATCTCCTGTCAAAACCATCAGTTGGCTCTGTCCTGAAGAAAGACCTTGAATCAGGGCTTGAATTCCAAGGTTTGTCTCCATCGGCACCAGCCCCAGGTTTTGCAGAATCGTCTTTTTACTCCAGGCATCAATTTGCATACCCCCCTCTTTCCACAGCGGCCAATTAATAGAAAGGGTTTGTCCGACACGTTCTTTGGCAGCAACCAAGTTATTACGGTAATGGGCATAAGCATCCATAAACGCGTTGGCGCAGGCATAATCTACCTGTCCCACGTTGCCGTTATTGCCCGCCAGAGAAGAAAATAAAATAAAGAAATCGAGATTCAAATCTTTAGTCGCCCGATCCAAATGGATCGCGCCATCGACTTTAGGCGCAAGCACCGATTGAAACTCACTCGCTGTTTTCTTGATAATAAAATTATCCCGAATAAGACCGGCACTATGCAAAATCCCCTTGAGCGATCCGATATCGTTTTCAATGTTTGCAATTAAGCGCTCTGTTTCCTGCTGCTGGCTGACATCAACCTGCTGGTACTCTACCCTTGCCCCCAAAGATTCGAGTTCTTCGATTTGCTTGCGCCGTCGCTCATCTAACGCAGCGCGTCCGGTTAGAATAAGAGAAACTTTTCTTGTTTGCTGTGCAATGTGTTTGGCAAAAATGAATCCAAGTCCGCCCAGTCCGCCCGTAATCAGATAAACACCGCCTTCTTGCCAGGGAATTTGCATGGTTTGCGCTGAAACCGGCAGTTCTTGCCACGAAATCGTCTGGCGTCTTTCTTGCTGATAGCGGATAAAAGTGTCTTCAGGGCAATGACTGTTTCGCTGAATTTTATCGATTAAACCCTCCTGAGTTTCACTCGACTCTAGTGTGATAAGTTGCCCCAGAATCGCTGGGTTTTCCAAGTGAGCCGTTTTAAGCAAACCAGTGAGCGCACTAAAAAGCTGCGTTTCTCCAGAAGAAGGTATCAGAATCTGGATAAACGTTGTCCCTTTGTTTTTTTCTTCGAGTACCGCTTTTATTCGCTCAAAGACCTGAACCGCAATTTCTTGAAAACGTTTTGCCAGTGTTTTTGCTTGAGTCGTCAAATGAATACACATCGCGCCTTCGATTTGAGATTCAATTGCGCGATCGCAAAACCATTCCATATCACATAACATAATAATGCGTCGAGCATATGCAGTACTTGCATATTCAGAACGTTCATTTTCAGACAATGCTTTTTCTGTCCAAACTGGGAAGCCCATCCAAGTGGCAATGGATTTGCTCTCCTGTATGGCAAGAGTGCGAGTGGAAAATCCCTTTATCCGAACGCAAATATCACCGCTTTCATCACACAAATCGATATCAATCTTGGTCACGCGATGACTTGAGGTTTGTCTGCTGGCAGAACTGTTATCGGAATAGCGTATCCAAGCCCACATCGTCGCTTTACATTTTTTAATGATTTCCAGCTTGTCTAACGCAAAGGGAACTGAAACCTGCCCAGACTCAGACGCGGATTGTCCAACCGACAGTCCAATACAAGCTTGTAAAGCTGAATCCATAACGCTGGGGTGAAGAACAAATTCACTTGCAGTATCGGCAACAACATAAGGTAACCGGAGTTTTGCTAAAACTTCACAGCGACTGGCTTGGCTGTGACTCACATAGACATCTTCTATACCTTGTTGCCCTTTGCCATACTCAATCCCCATTGCTTTAAATGCGTCATAACATTCCTGCGTGCTGAGGCATTTCCGATCGATCCTCGCCTGCAAAGCTGACAAATCTAAAGCAGCGACTTCACGAATCTTACTGAAAGTTGCCACACCCTGGCTGTGTACAATAACCTCATTTTCTGCGACTGTGTTTGAATAGATTTCGTAACCAATCTCTTCAAAACTAACGTTACCGTTATTGTTTGCGCTGGTATTGTTTTCCTTACTGTCTTCAAAAGTGCTTGGAAAAATTCTGACATGAACGGTTTGCCCTTGACTGTTGAAGATAAAGGGGTTCGCCCAGACAATGTTTTTAAGTTGGAAGGTTTTTTCCAAGCTTGCTGGGGGATTTGGCAGCGCTTGCTCTACTGCTACCCGTGCCATTTCAAGATAGGCAACACCAGGTAACGTCTTCTCTCCGTTTATGCGATGATCTGTCAGGAAAAACTCCTGTCCGCTAAATGTCGAGCTAAAACGTTGTTCGGCAAGATTGGAAGTATTTTTATGCACCAGAGGATGGATGAGATCTGCGCTTTGATGGTGGGCGACTGATGAAGTACAGGCAACTGAAAGGTCGATTGCTTTTGCCCAATAGCGTTCCCGCGCAAAAGGATAGGTTGGTAAGTGAAGACGAGGTGGTTTCTTTTCGCCATACAGCTTGCTCCAGTCGAAAACAAAGCCTTTGACCCAAAGCTCCAAGATTTTGGCGTACTTCCCTTTGTGAATCCAAGTTTGTATGGTTTCTCCGAAGTCTTCATCACTGGCAAGTACCGACATGGCTTCTTTATTGCGTTTGACTTGTCCCCGATAGAGGTTTTCTACATCGCTTCGACCATCCAAAAATTCTTGGAGTTTTTCACTTAGTTCGGTAAAAGAAGAGACTACCAGTCCCAGGCGCTCTTCCATCGCTTCGCGTCCCACCTGGAGGGTATAAGCCATAGCTTGAAGCTGGGCTGTTTGTGTTTCGCTCTTATCTGCTAGGCTGCACTCTCTTGCGTAATGGCACAGATTTCTCGCAACTTCCCCGAGCCGATTTTCGTCTTTGGCAGAAATTACAATCAAGCTGGGTCGATCTAGTTCCCCTGCGTCGGCATAAGCCCCCAAACTTGCTTCTTCATTGATATATTCTTGGATAATAACATGGGCGTTAGCACCACCAGCACCAAAGGATGATATTCCGGCAATTCGCGGGTACACTTTGGTTTCCCCATCAATCGTCAGTACTGGTCTTTGCCAAGGCTCGAGTGTCTGCTGCACAACAAAGGGGGTGTCAGCAAAATGAATACTGGGGTTTAACTGCTGTGAATGTAACGAAGGTACTAATTGGCGGTGCTTCAATTGCAGTAAGACTTTGGTTATAGCAGCAATACCTGCTGCGCTTTCGGTGTGGCCGATATTTGATTTAACCGAACCTATGGCACAGAATTGCTTGTCTTCACTGCGGCCAAAGGCTCTACTCAAACCGTTAATTTCAATGGGATCGCCTAATGCTGTGCCCGTGCCATGAGCTTCCAGATAACTGATTGTTCTCGGGTTCACCCCAGCTCGCGCTAGGGCTTCCTGGATTAACTGCGATTGTGCTATGGGATTGGGCACGGTATAACCATTGGTTTTTCCGCCTGCATTGATTGTACTGCCTTTGATGATGCCGTAGATCGCGTCTCCGTCTTGCTCTGCTTTCGCCAAGGGTTTTAAAATCACTGCCCCTACGCCTTCTCCATCGATAAAACCATCGGCATTATCGCCAAAAGGTTTACACTCATTGGTTGCAGAAAGCATCATCATTGCGCTGAGACTTAAATATTGAATCGGGTCGAGAATCAAGTTTACACCACCGACGATCGCACATTCGCTGGTGCCACTGTGCAAACTCTCTACCGCCAAATGCAGTGCGGTTAGCGAAGACGAGCAAGCCGTATCCACCGACAGGCTGGGACCTTGAAAGTTAAACAGGTAGGAAACCCGATTGGCCATCGACCAGTCACTTGGCTGCAGGGGGTAAGTGCTGTTCATCACCCCAACGAAAACCCCTACTTTGCGGCTGTCACAGAGGTTTGCAGGTGTGTAGCCCGCGTCTTCAATACAGCTGTAGGCACACTCCAAAAATAATCTTTCCTGAGGGTCCATGCGCTCGGCTTCTCTCGCCGATAATTGGAAAAATAGAGGGTCAAATTTGTCTACATCGTCAATAAAGCCTCCCCATTTGGTGTAAAGTTTTCCTTCTTTACCTTTTTCCGCATCAAAATAGCGCTTCCAGTCCCAACGCTCTTGCGGAATTTCGCTGATGCAGTTTTTCCCAGCTTTTAAATTCTGCCAAAAATCATTGATATTCTTAGCCTGCGGGTAACGTCCGCTCAGTCCGATAATGGCGATATCCCGATGGTCGGTCGATCCATTTTCTTGTGATTCAGCCAAAGCATTAAATCGTCGGGCAGTTCTAAAATCCGGTTTTAGTAAGGGTCGATTTTTCCCAATAGTTTGTCTTTCAGTTTTGGGTACTTCAATTGCCGTACTTTTTACGATCGCTGTTTCAGCAATAGGATGCTTTTCAAGCCCAAGCAAGGCAATAAATTCCTCCGACTGACTTTCAAGTAAATAATCGACAACACCATCAATCGTTTGTACTTCAAAAAATAATGTGTTGCTGATATTTTTAAATGCTTTACGTAAAGTACTGGTCAATTGGATCACCAAAATTGAATCCAGACCATAGGTTTCCAAGGGTTGGGCAGAGTCAATCTGGTCACTTGAAAGTTGCAGCGTCGAGGCAACCAGTTTTTTGATGTAAACCTTAGCTTTCTCGCGTAGGGTTTCAGCGTTTGCTGTCGGTTTAGCTGTCAGATTCAGTTTAGATAGAGGTTGCGCCTGCCGGATTTCTTTCTCTTTCACCTCTAAGCTTTGCCTTGCGGGTGCAGACGGCGTCAATAGTGAGGTCTGGCGACGAGACTTTTGCCGAACAATACCATCGCTTTGTGCTATGATAATCTGTTGACCAAAATCATGTGCAGATTGCGCTGAAAACAACGCAGGAAAAGTAACGGAACTAAAGCCCTCTTCTGTCAAAACATCTGCCCAACTTTCCGAACTTAATGCTGGGCTGCCAGTTATTCGCAAAGCCGCATCCTCATACAGCCACCAGCCTTCTAACAAACCAAAGGTTAAGTGGGTAAACAGGGACTTAGCACTCATTTCGTTTAAGAAGATTAAACCATGTTTGCGTAAGCTGGCTTTTGCATTACGCAGAGTATTGCGAATATTCTTTGTAGCATGGAGTACATTTGCCGCGATCGCTAAATCGTAGCGATTAGCTTGTATACCCTGTTCGGCAAGTGGTTTTTCCACATCAAAAATCTGCGTCACAATATACGGGTGTTCGGGGGCATACTCTCGCTCGGCGTGCTGTAAAAACGCTTTTGAAAGATCGGTGTAACAGTACTCTGCGATATTATTCCGGAATGGGCGGAGTTGGGCTAGCAAACCAGCGCTTGTTCCACCTGTTCCGGCACCGATTTCCAGTATCCGGATTTGTGCCGTGGGGTTTTGCGCCAATCGTGCTTGAATATAAGCGACTACGCTCCTTTGAAGAGTTTGATTGTAAAAATCCGCGATCGCGTTACCTTTGTAAACATTCTCCACCAGTGCGAGGGAGGAGTCGGGGAAAATAACATCGGTTGCCTGTTGTTTTCCTGTCAGTATTTCAGGCAAAGCACGCAAACACGTTTCCACCAGAGTTGCCAGTGCCTTGTAATTGCTATCTTGCAGCCAGAGAACTTTTGCCCGATCCCACTCCTGCCATAAGCGTGCTAGGTCAACAGAGGACAGCTTATTTGTATAACACTGCCCATCATATTCAAGATATCCTTTTGTCAGCAAGACGCTCAAGCTTTCTTCCAGCCATCGCCCGTAGCGTTCAACAATTGGTAAAACGGATGCACGTTGTTCGGAACTCCCTTCAAATACGCCTAAGGATTGCAAAGTAGCCAAAAGTAATTGGGCCGACATTTCTTCTATTGCCGTGGCTTGTTCTGCAGCCGAAGCTTCTATATTGATAACAGGAAGGGTCTGTTTCGGAAGATATTGTTGCAAACTGTCAATGCAGCAAGGGATCTCGTCTTGATAACTTGTTATCCACTCCTCTAAGCTTTGATTCTCTGAGGGTTGAGTGTTGCTCGCAGGGGGTAATTGTTTGAACAAGGCTAACTGATTGAGTGGCGATCGCAGCAGGGTTTGTATGGCCATCATACCCTCTTGCGGCTCGATTGACCCCACTCCCGCTCGCGCCATGCGATCGCGATATGCGCTTGTCGCCACAACACCGACACTACCCCAATAGCCCCAGTTTATCACTTTAACCGGGCAGGACCACTCCTGTGCCAGTTGACTGGCAAACGCATCTTTAAAGGTGCATCCAGCAGCATAATTACTTTGCCCAGGCATTTTGGCAACAGACTGAATGGAAGAGAAAAACAGGACAAAATCCAGCGCTTCCTCCGCGAACACTTGCGCCAGACGCACGCTCACATCAACTTTTGCCCTCAGCCCAGCTTGGAATTGCTGTTCATCCATGTTGGCTAAGCTTTTGTCTGCCAGGACAATTGCCGAATGAATGACACCGTGAATATGACCGTAGTTGCGTTTCATTTCCTGATACGCTTTTTGTAAAGCCGCTAGGTCGCTAGCATCAGCTTCAATGTAGATTGGTGGGGTGCCGAGTTTTGATAAAGCGTCCAGTTTTTCCTGAATCGAAGAATCTTTTTTTCTTCTGCCCAGCCAGATAATCCGCGCTTGATAGTGCTCGATCGCCCACTGGCTCCAGGCTTCGCCAATACCACCTGCGCCGCCAATCACTACATAGACCCCCTGGGAACGATAGCAGGGTTGCGCTCCGCGATCGCTTTCAAAAACAGGCACCAACGCTTGTTTAAACCACTCCTTTGCCCGATAGGCAACTGCATCGCCATTTTTATCCGCAGGTAATGCCAGCATATCGCGAACGGGCCAATCCCGAGATGCATCCATATCCAACAGGCGGATTTTCCAATGGGGATATTCCTTAGCAAGCGAACCGATCAAGCCGTGTACACTGGCATGGGTGGGGTTGATAACATCCTGTTTGCGTACCACTTGGGTTTGCGTGGTAATAACCGTCCAATGCAGCACCTTATCACCGTAACCGAATGCCAGCAGCACTTTCAGCAGACGGAACAGATAAAGCACCCCTTGGTCTTGTTCGTTAATCAGTGACTGTTGTCTTACAGACGTTATGGGTCGAGTTGGCGCTATCCAAATAATATGCACTACATTCATTTGAGACGATAGTGCCTGAACTTGGCGGCTTATCTCCTCGAATTCGTTTTCCGACAAACATACAGCATCGGGATAAACCTGCCCGATAGCAGCTTTTTGCTGTTTGCTGCCACCGATAATAAGCACGCGATCGCTGGCAAAAGCGTCTTGCTGGTCTTCTGTTTGCTCGACTGAGATAGCATTCCATACCGGGCTCAGCAGGGTTAAACTGGCATCTTGGGAGACTAATGGTCGATCCAGGACCCGTGACGAGAATCCTCGCATACTAACACAAATCTGCCCCTGCTCGTCGCACAAATCGATATCAAGTTTTTGAATCTCTGGGCTGCTGTGGTAAGATTCGCGAATCCAAGCCCAACTCGGCATTCCCGCATCGTATATTTCAAGGGTTTCCAGCGCATAGGGCAAGGAGGGTTTGGGCTCGGATGAAAGATTGCTGCCTATGGCTAAGCCAAGGGAAGCTTGCAAAGCAGAATCCATCAAACTCGGATGCAAAACAAAGCAATCCGCCGTGTTGGCAACAGAGGGAGGCAGAATCAGTTTTGCCAGTACCTGCCCATTGCCCGCATAGACGGTATCAATGCCCCGATGCCCCGCACCGTAGTGAATGCCGACAGATTCAAAGACTTGATAGCATTGGGCGGCAGAAAGAGTTTTGTGCTGGCACTGGCTTTGTAAATTCGCCAAATCCAACTCTTGCCCTTTGTCTAAAAAGCAAAGCTCTACAGAACCTTGGCAATGTATGACAGCATTTTCCTCGCCGTCCTTTTCCTCCATATCTGCGTTGGTATAAATTTCAAAGCTAATCGTTGCGCTATCCTCCATCTGCAATGCAGTATGCACTCTTAGGGGTCGATCGCCGACAACAATTGCTCTTGCCCAAACCACATCAGAAAAACGCAGATCGCACCCCTCCATTTGGGTACCTACCGCCAAGGTGACTGCCATGCGAACCATTTCAAGATAAGCAACACCGGGCAGAACGCGGTTGCCTTGCACCAGATGATCGGCTAGGAAAAATTCTTGACCGCTAAAGCTGGAACTGAAGCGTTGCTTGAGAAAGTTTGAGGTATTTTCGTGGATCAGGGGATGTAATTTTACAGCACTTTGCTCCTCTGACAAAGCTGAAGTTTTAGGTTTCGCATTAAGCGCCTGTTCGAACCAGTATTTTGTTTGTTCAAAAGGATACGTCGGCAAGCTTATACGATGGGGTTTTGATTCGCCATGAAGTTTGCTCCAATTAACCGCCAGCCCCTGTGTCCAAAGTTCGACTAACTTGGCGAGTTTTTTGCGTTGAATCCATTTTTCTACCGCCTCCTGAAGTTCATCGTCGTCAGCAAATAAAGCCAGTGATTTTTGACCCCCTTTCACTTGCCCGCGATACAAATCTTCAATGCCGCTTTCTCGTGCAACAAAGCCCTTCAGCTTTTGTTTCAACTCGTCCAGGGAACGGACAATTAGACCTAAACGTTCTTCCATTGCCTCACGCCCTAACTGGAGGGTATAGGCGATGTCGCGCAGCTTTAAGTTTGCTCCTTGCTTTGAACTCAGGTAATCGTGTAAATTTTGTGCAACACAGTAGAGGCGGGCTTCATTTTTCGCTGATAATACAACGATTTGGGGTTCGTCGCCAAGCCCATCGTTGCGATCGCCTTCTCTCGTTTCCCTCACGTACTCTTCAACAACCAGGTGAGCGTTAGACCCACCGGCACCAAAGGAGGAAATTCCCGCTTTTCTGGGGTATTCTTTAGTTTCACCATCGATGTCAATCACCGGTCTTTTCCACGGCGACAGTGTTTGCTGCAACACAAAGGGGGTTTTGGCAAAATTGATATTGGGGTTTAATTCCGTGGCATGCAGGGTTGGAACAAGTTGCTCGTGTTTCAGTTGCAGGATAATTTTAGTCAGCCCTGCAATTCCTGCTGCTGCTTCCAAATGTCCCAGATTGGATTTCACCGAACCCAAGGCACAGAAATTGGTAGCGGTGGTATGTTTCTCAAACGCTTTGGTCAAGCCGCTGATTTCGATAGGATCGCCCAATTCAGTCCCCGTCCCATGCGCCTCAATGTAACTGAGCGTGCGTGCATCCAGCCCAGCTTTGTTTAACGTTTCTTCAATCAGTTCTGCCTGTGCATTTGGATTGGGTACGGTATAGCCATTGGTTTTTCCGCCGTGGTTCACACTCGACGCACGAATGACTGCATAGATATTATCGCGATCGTCAATTGCCTGGGCAAGCGGCTTAAGCAGTACCGCGCCCACCCCTTCACCTGGCACAAAACCGTTGCCACCTTCACCAAAGCTTTTACATTTCCCATCCCGCGACAGCATCTGGGCTGCACACATTTGCACGTAGGAAGCCGGATGGAGGTATAAATTCACACCACCTGCAATAGCCAAGTCACACTCCCGACGACGTATGTGTTCGCAGGCTTCGTGAATAGCCGTTAAGGAAGAGGAGCACATGGTATCTATCGGTAAACTCGGACCGCGCAGGTTTAAAATATAAGAAATGCGATTGGCTACCGAGCTAAAAGATGTATGCGGGTAAACAGTTTCACCACGCTGCCATAACTCTGGACCGTATAAACTAAAACCTGTTTTGGTAATACCGACAAATACCCCGATTCGCTGGCGAAACTTATCTCGCAGTGTTTCTCTGGTGTAGCCTGCATCTTCCATCGCCTCCCAAGCGCTTTGCAGAAACAGGCGTTCCTGCGGATCGATACCAATGGCTTCGCGAGGAGAAATTGAGAAGAACAGCGGATCGAAGTTGGCAAAACCGTCAATAAAACTTCCCCATTTGCAGTAACTCTTACCCTGAATAATTGCCTCTTCAAGATTCTCATGATAAAAGCCTTCCAAAGACCAGCGTTCTGGAGGAATTTCTGTCACACAATCCTTGCCCGACTGCAAATTTTCCCAGTAAGCTTGCAGCGTATTGGCTTGAGCATATCGACCAGCCAAACCGATAATCGCAATGGGTTCGTATTGCGACGGTGTTAGTACATTTACAGACCAACCTGATAATGGCTTGACTTCTGGAGCAGTTTGTGATTCTAATGATGGCTTGGCTTCTGAAGCGGTTTTGACCTCTGAAGCACTTGGGATGGCAGTTGTGGAGTCAACAGCCAAGCCTGTCCAAGCCATGCATTCTTTTCTATACTCTGTCGTTAAATAACTCGCCAGTTCCCCCAGTGTTTGGTATTCATAGAGCAAAGTTTTTGAGATTTCACCAAAAATCTCCTCCAAACGGAGATTCATTTGAGCAATAATCACCGAGTCAATGCCATAGCGTTCCAGTGGTTCTTCTGCCTCAATGCGATCTGGGGATAATTTGATAATGCTGCCAAAAAGAGTTTTACACTGGTGCAATGTCTTAGCCAACAAGCGTTGCTCATCGATCGCAAAACTTGAAGATGAAGATTCCTTGCGACTGGGCTCTGTTGATGCAGCAAACAGCCCTTGTCGGATTTTGGTAAGATTGCCGAACAGCACCATAACCTGGTTCGGTTGTAAGCTAAGGGCACGAAACAGAGCATTTACCCCACTGTCGGTTTGCAGCGCTCTTATGCCTGAATTTTGCTCCAACGCCTTCAGCGTCTGCTCATCCATATGCATACCGCCCTCTTGCCAAAGCGGCCAATTAATAGAAAGGCTTCGACCAAAGCGTTTATTTGACGCACACAGGGTATGACGATAATCGGCATAGGCATCCATAAAGGCATTGGCAGCAGCGTAATCTGCCTGACCGGCATTACCCAACACTGCGGCACCCGAGGAAAACAAGATAAAGAAATCCAGGTTTATTTCCTTGCTTGCCCGATCCAAATACACTGTACCGCGCACTTTGGGGGCAAGCACCTCTTGAAACTGTGCAGCCGTTTTTTTAATGATAAAGCTGTCGCGAATCAGACCGGCGGCGTGCAAAATACCATCGAGTTTGGTGAAGTCGCGTAAAATACTCTGGATGAGGTCATCCACTTCTTTCTGTTGGCTGACATCGGTTTGTCGATATTCGATCCGCGCACCCAGTAGTTTCGCTTCTTGTTGCAATTGCTCCTGTTTTTTCTGGCTCAAGGGGGAGCGACCTGCCAAAATGAGGGTTGGGGCTTTGACACGACGGGCAATTTCCCTCGCAAAAATCAAACCCAAGCCACCAGCGCCACCAGTAATTAAATACACTCCCCCTTCTTTCCAGGGGATGTGAGCGACTGTCTGTTCTGAAAAAGGAAGCTCTTCCCAGGACACCACCTCACGTCGCCCGTTGCGGTATCTTACCCAAACATCTTCTGGCGACTGACTGTTTTCCCGTACTCGTTTAATCGGCTCGTCATTCGTATCGTGCGGATCGATTTCAATAAGTTGCCCGATGATTCTTGGGTTTTCCAAATGGGCGGTTTTCAGCAACGCAGAAAGACCTTGAAACAGCCGCCCTGTACCTTCAGCATCCTCCGTCTCTGCGCTGGGAATAACAATCTGTACAAATACCTTGCCCGTCGGTTTGTTCTCAAGAATCTCTTTGAAATGGGTAAAAACCTGCTCGCAAAGGGACTGATAGCCCAGCGCCAAATCTTTACTCTGAGGCTGAAGCGCACGACAAACGCCGCCTTTACACAAACGGTTCTGTAAACCCGCAGGGGCGTCCATGTCACAAAACAGAATCAGGTGTTGGCTGTAATTCAGCGAAGCAAGATCGACGGAATCGGGCTTGACAGGGGCTGGTTTTTCTTTCCACACCGGGTGACATATTAAAACTCCGGTAGCTTCATCGGCTTGGGCGGGAGATGCCGAGGATGTATTGGGTGCAGGTGAAGGCTGAGCAGATGCAGGAATCCAGTACCGTTCGCGTGCAAAGGGATAGGTTGGCAAACTGATACGCCGGGGTAAGTTTGGGCGATAGAAGCGATGCCAGTTCACAGAAAGCCCTTTGACCCAAAGCTTGAGAATTTTTTCAAATTTCTTATCCTCAATCCACTTTGCCAGCATCTCCTGTAAATCATCATCAGACTCAAAAGCCTCTAAGGTATCCTTATTTCCTTTAGTGCTGCCCTCGTATAAGTCTTGACTTTCTCCCTGGGTGCTAATAAAAACGGCAAGCTTTTCTTCGAGTTCGGCAATGGAGGAAGCAACAAAGCCCAAACGATGTTCCATCTCCTCCCGTCCTATCTGAAGCGTGTAAGCGATATCACAAAGACGTAAGGGATTTCCTGGAGAAGATTGGCGGTTGGCAATGAGAAAGTCATGCAAATTCCTGGCAATCTCAACAAGACGCTGTTTATTTTTTGCTGAAAAAATAATTAACGAGGCTTCGCCACTGTCTACTCCTTCAGCGACTGGCTCGGCAACATATTCTTCCAAAACTAGATGTACATTCGTACCGCCAATGCCAAAACTACTCACCCCTGCACGCCGGGGTATTGGGTTTTGAGCTTCATCGTGTAAGGCTGCCCAAGTTTGAGTGTCCTTGGCTAGATAAAAGGGGCTGCCGCTCAATTGTAAATAAGGGTTTGGCTCCTTAAGATGACTGTTACCGGGAATGACTCGATGCTTTATCATCAATAGGACTTTCAGAACGCCTGAAATTCCCGCAGCAGCTTCCAAATGTCCGATATTGGTTTTCACGGAGCCCAACGCACAATGAGGCTCGCTAGCAGGGGAGCTTCCGTTTTGTTTGTAAAGCTGGGCAAACGCGTTTTTAAGCCCATTAATTTCAATCGGATCGCCAAGCGGGGTTCCCGTTCCGTGGGCTTCAATATAACCCACGGTTTCAGGAGCGATCCCTGCTTGGGTGTAGGCCCAAACCAGTAATTCTTGCTGCGCCACCGGATTGGGTGCTGTGGGGGAAGTCGCTTTGCCACCATGATTTTCTGCCGAACCGCGAATCACTCCGTAGATAGAATCGTTGTCTGCTATGGCTTTTGCCAGGGGTTTTAACAAAATAGCGCCGACGCCTTCACCTCGGACATAGCCATTGGCGCTTTTATCAAAAGTCTTGCAGCGTCCGTCTTCACTCAACATACCGCCTTGAGCTGCTGCAATCACCAATTGCGGGTTAGCGATAATATTCACCCCTCCAGCCACAGCCATGTCACAACTTCCCTGGCGTATGCTTTCTATGGCACGATGAATAGCTACTAAGGAACTGGAACAAGCGGTATCTATCGCCTCACTCGGTCCGCGAAAATTTAGTAAATAAGAAACGCGATTGGCCAGCATGAAGGGAAACATTGCATGGTATTCCTGAGAATTTTCCTTCACCCGTGCCTGCTGCATTAAATCTTTATAATCTGTGGTGGTTACCCCTACGTAAACGCCGGTTTTACTACCAGACAAATCGCTCGCCCGATAACCTGCATTTTCAATCGTCGCCCAAACCGTTTCTAGAAAGAGGCGAAATTGGGGGTCCATTAACTCGGCTTCTACCGGGGAAATACCAAAAAATAAAGGGTCGAAGCGATCGATGTCAGTGATAAAACCACCCCATTTAATCCTAGTCTTGCCGTTTTCGTTTTGGCTCTCCCCGTAGTAATCCCGCCAATTCCAACGCTCTTCGGGTATTTCGCTGATGAGATCGCGGTTGGCCTGTAGATGATTCCAAAATTCTGTCAAATTTTCCGCTCCCGGAAATTTGCCGCTCATACCAATAATGGCGATGGGCTCAGCTTTAGCCTTATTCTCTGGGATTCTATTCTCTTGAGTAGAGCCCGCTCGCAGGGGTGCGGTAGGTGAATGCACAAAGCGCTGGCTTTTGTCAATCTGGTCTGTTTGAGATTGGGATTGGGTTTGAGATTGGGTTTGGGTTTGGGTTTGGGTTTGGGTTAGTACAGCTTTTTTTGGGAGCTTGTATTTTTTCAGCAATGCTTCTTGATGATTCTCTAGCAGCGAGTTGGCAAGCGATCGCAAACTGGAATACTCGAAGAAAAGCGTAGGCATTAATTCCAAGCCGTACATTTCGTTCAAATAATTGGTAAAACTGGTAAAGCTAATGGAATCAAAACCATAGTTTGAAAACTCGGCATCAATGTCGATTTCTTCGGGTTTAACCTTCTGCAGGCGACAGATAAATGCAGCAAGATCCTTATGCAGCGATCGCATCAGCCATGTCCGTTGACTTTGCTCCTCTTTGCTTTGCTCATCCTTATTTTGCTGCTCCACGGGATTGGATGCATCTGCTTGAACCTGGTGCTCATTTTCCGCCGTAGGTTGGGACGACAACAAACGGGAGCGGATTTTTTCCGTTTCCCCCTGAGCCACCAGAATCTGGTTAAATTCAGAAGCCAAGACCAATTCAAATGCATTTAACCCTGCGTTGGTTTCCAGCGCAATCATGCCGGTATTTTGCTGCATGAGAGTTTCATTCTGTGTATCCACCCCCATACCACCCTCTTTCCACAGAGGCCAATTTATGGAAATTGTTTTACCAAAGCACTTCCCTTGCTGGACGCGGAGATTTCGCGCCTCGGCAAAACTGTCAAGAAAAGCATTCGCCGTCGCATAATCAACTTGACCAATACTGCCAAAAACCCCTGCAATGGAAGAAAACAACACCATAAACTTCAATGGTATATTTTGACACGCCTCCTCTATCTCCAAAATTCCCGCTACTTTGGGGCGCAATACGGTGGTAAATTCTTCCCTCGCTTTATTAAGGATATAGGCATCCTGGTTCACACCAGCACTGTGAATAACGCCATTTAATTTGCCATATTTTTTCAGAATACTTTGGACAAGGGCAGCCACTGCTTTTTTATCGCTGATATCGCAACAGAGGTAGCTAATCTCGGCATCCCCCTGCTGAAGTGAGTGCAACACTTTTTCTTTTGCTGCATCTAAGGTCGAACGCCCGCTCAAGATAAGCTTTAAGCCTTTGATGTGACTGAGGTGTCTGACAAAAATTTGCCCTAAACCGCCCAGTCCCCCAGTAATCCAAATCACATCTCCTTCATGTAACAAACCTGCTTCCAGAAGAGACTGTTCCTTGCTTTGACCAAAGTCGTTTATTTCGTATAATTTCTTAGTCTTTCTGGTTCCCGTTTGGGTATAGCAGACTTCTACATCCTGTGTCGCCCCATCCACTTCCGCTGCCACAAGTTCGGCAAAATCTGCTGTTTTATCGTCAACGGCGTAACGAATCAATTTGCCTGCTATTTTTGCATTTTCAAATCTCGCTGTTTTAAGCAAAGCGGCAAAACCAGCATAAAGATAAGCGTTTTCGTTTTCAGGGACAAGGATGACAATTGGCTGGATGAGTTTAGGTCTTCCTGCAATGCAAGTTTTGACGAGCTGAAAAACCCGCAGGAAGTTTGCCTGAACGGTTTCGGCGATATCTCCTTCCACTGGTGCTAGAGTTTCAATGTTTGCTGTCGGCCATCTCTGGTATAATATGTTTTTCAAATCTGGATTTTCTTGCGCCAGAATAAAAATGGGTGCAGCCGCCTGTGAAGATGCTGTTTGTTGCAAGGGCTGGTCATCAGATAAGGCGCTTTCCTCCCATTGAGTTCTGGCATAAATCGTATTGCTTTGTGCAACACTTTTCTCTGTGTTGCTGTTTGCACGACCTTGCAATGCACCTTTAACCGAAGTGGTAAAGCCTTTAAATGAAACAAGGATGTTGCCCTTTTCGTCCACCACCTCGATATCGTGCTTGTTGGCAGAACTCAAGCTCACATAGGCGTATGCCCGTGCGGGTATTTCTCTATATATCCAAAGCTTGTCTAAGGCAAAAGGCACGGGCAGATTTTCTTGTTGCCCATGCAGCAAAGAAAAGACAACGCTGCTGAGGATTGCGCCATTCACCATACTCGGGTGAAGAACGTAATCTTCACGGCCCGAGAGCATAAAATCGGGTAACTGGAGTAAAGCTAATGCCTCATTCTGGTTGTACCACAATTGTGCGATCGCTAGCAGGCTGGGGCCGTGGGTGGATTGCAGCAGGCGATCGCAATCGGCGGTTTCTACGCTTGCCGGACACCGGGATAGAATATCCTGAATGTTGAGTCTGGGGGGTGTCCCTGGGTGCGAAGTTTGGTCAACAACAAGTTGACCCTGAAAATGTACGTTCTGGGCGGAAGTCCGCTCCTGTGTTGTTATACTGAAGCGATGGCGATACAACTGAACAAAGACATCCCGTGCTTGTCCGGCAATGAAAAGAAGCTGGCTCCAGACAATATTTTTCAGTCCCAGAATTGCCTGCCCAGTACTCAACTGACCGGCACAGCGAGCCATTTCGAGGTAAGCCGCCCCCAGCATCACTTGCTGGTGATCTCGCAGAAAAAATTCAACTCCAGTGAATCGGCTGGTAAATCGATCGCCCCCTGAGTCATCTGTGGGTATTTGTCTGTGCAATAAGGGGTGCAACCGAGGATGGGATGTTGCTTCCACAGAGGACAGCTGTTCCTGAGAACGGAAAACACGAGAAGAAAAACCTCTCATCACCACGCAAATTTTGCCGGTGTCATCGCACAGATCCAAATCAAATTTTTGAATCGGGCTGCCTGCTTTATTGTTGTCAGCATACCGTATCCAAACCCAAAGGTCAGTGGTGCATTTCGCTTTGATTTCCAGCGTTTCCAAAGCATAAGGTAAAGATGTTTGTCGTTCTGCATCGGATGTCTGCGTGGTAAGACCAAAACCAATCGCCGCTTGCAACGCTGAATCCAGCATACTGGGATGGAGCACAAATTGTTCGCGATCGTCCAACACAGAAGAAGGTAAGCTGAGTTCTGCTAATATTTGATTGCTGCCGACATGAACAGCTGCGATCCCTTGATGCCCAGAGCGATAATCAATACCCATAGCCATAAAGGCTTGGTAACACTGTTCCGGAGTGAAATGGTTTTGATTTGTTTTTTCTTGCAAATCATCAAGATCCAGATAAGCTTCACTATCCGGTGCCTTTAAAATAGCAGTCCCCCAGCAGTGAATGGTGCGGCTTTGCTCGTCTCCTGTGTAAATTTCAAAACCGACTTGTGAATTTTGTTTTGCAGACAAGCTAATATGAACCGTTTTTTCTGCCTCATCAACAACCAGCGGTTGTTCCCAAATAATGTTCTTGAATCCTATGGCGTTGAAATCATTGACTGAGGTAGCCAGTGCAACAGCAGCTCGCGCCATTTCAAGATAAGCAACACCGGGGAGAACTTTTTTGCCCTGCACTTGATGATCGGCGAGGAAAAATTCTTCACCATTCAAAGTAGAACTGAAACGCTGTTCGCTGAGTGTAGAGGTATTGCGGTGCAACAAGGGGTGAAGAGCAGCAAACAGCGTCGCAGTTTTAACTTTCCTCGGCACCCAATGACGCACTTTGGCAAACGGGTAAGTTGGCAAACTGACGCGGGATGGTTTTGCTGAAGTGCTATCCAACGCATATAAATCTTCCCAATTTAAGGGAGCACCTTGAATCCATGCCTCTGCAATTTGATCGAGTCTGCCCTCAACCATCCACTGCTGTAACATTGCCGAGCTATTGTCGCCACGGGAATGTTTTTGCTGTTTAACCTGGTTGTTGTACCAACTATTTTCCTTTGTCCCATGACCATCCAAAAAAGCTTTTAGGTTTTCAATTAACTGCTGCTTGTGATGAACGAGAAAAATCAGCCGGGAATCCATTGCTTTTCGCCCCACCTGCAAGGTGTAGGCTATGTCACGGAGCTGCGCTATTTTCTGCTCTGCGAAACCTTCAGGCTTAGAGACGAGATAATGATAGAGGTTTTGTGCCGCTTCTTTAAGACGCTCCTCGCTTTTAGCGGACAGAGGAACAAGCACGGGCATACTTTTCTCTACAGCCTCTACAGTCTGCACCGAAACGGTTTCCCTTGCTTCGGGAATATATTCTTCCAGAATCACATGGGCATTTGACCCCGTTGCCCCAAAGGAGCTTAAACTTGCCCGCCGTGGATAGTTTGAGGACCGCTCCCAGTGTTGGGTTTGATGCTGGAGATAAAAGGGCGATGCCTGCAAATCGAGGTGAGGATTAATTTCTTGGGAGTGTAGTGACGGAACGAGGGTTTTATAGTATAATTGTAAAGCTATTTTTGTCAAACCACTGATTCCAGCAGCCGACTCGGTATGACCAATGTTGGATTTGACGGAGCCGATCGCACAAAATTGTGTATCGTTGGTGTAGGTTGTAAATGCCTTGGTCAAGCCCTGTATCTCGATAGGATCGCCAAGGGAAGTCCCCGTGCCATGAGCTTCGACATAGCTAATCGTTCGTGGGTTAATGCCAGTTTTCTCCAGACAATGCAAAATCATATCACTCTGGGCCACTGGATTTGGCACGCTGATACCGGACACTTTGCCCACATGATTGATTGCACTGCCTTTGATGACCGCATAAATGCGATCGCGATCTCGAACAGCCAGTGCCAAAGGTTTTAAAACAACAGCACCCACCCCTTCACCCGAAACATAACCATCACCGCCGCTGCCAAAAGTCCGACAACGCCCGTCACTGGAATACATATCGAGCAAACCATAGGTGATATACTTATATGGATGCAAAGACAGGTTGACCCCTCCGGCTAACGCAATATCGCTTTCCCCATTTTTGATACTTTCCAGAGCCAAGTGTAAAGCGGTGAGTGAGGACGAACACACCGTGTCGATGACCATCGAGGGACCGTGAAAATTACAAAAATAGGAAACCCGGTTGGCGATCGGCGCATAGTTTAAGGACAAATGAAACTGTTCTCCGCGCTCAATGGCTTCTGCACCAAGAAAAACATAATCTTTATGCATCACACCGACAAACACACCAACACTTTGCCTGCGATGTTTGTCTTGCTGTCTGGTGACTAACGTTTCGGGAGTATAGCCAGCATCTTCAATAGCTTCCCAGCAGATTTGCAAAAATAGGCGTTCCTGGGGGTCTAGCACTTCGGCTTCCCGTGGAGAAATCCGGAAAAACTGATGGTCGAAGCAATCGGGGTCTTGTATGAATCCCCCCCATTTTGATATGCTTTTCCCTGACGGTGATTTGAGGTCGATTAAGCTGCGCCAGTCCCATCGCCCCTCAGGGATTTCAGTAATACAGTCTTTGCCTGTAATTAAATTTTGCCAAAATTCATTAATATTGTTTGCACCGGGATAGCGCCCTGCTATGCCAATAATGGCAATATCACCCTCGTTTTTAGCCTGTGTTTTAATAATATTTGCGGGTACTGGATAAACGTCCTGTTCGTCAGTAAAGTTTTTATTTGTAAGATTCTCTGTAAGATTCTCTGTAAAATTCTCATTTATAAGGTAACCAGCCAACTCTGCGATGCTGGTGTATTCAAATAACAGAGTGGGAATAAGTTTAACGGCAAATTTTTTTTCCAAGGCTGTGACAACTTGCAACAGCATTGCCGAATCCATACCGAGTTCATAATACCCAGCATCAGTATCTATGCTCTCTGGTGGACATTCCAAACATGAGGCAACAATCTCTTTGAGCAGGTTTTCCATCCTTTCAAAAGCCTCAGACTTGTCAATATCGGGCTTGCTTGCTGGTGATTTGCCAGATTCTTCCTCATTCTGCTTCGGCTTAGCCGGTGGAACCGTGTCTGATTTTTTAAGATTTGGATTAATAGAAGCGGTTTCTCGTACCAGTTTATTAACAAAGTCTTTTAATTGGGCAATTTTTTTCCCAGACTCGTTAAAAAACTCCATGTCCATATAGATCGTGTCTTTTTTTCGTCGTACCGATGCTGTCTTAACCCTGACAATGCACTTTTGCCGGAACAACTCACAGGCGCGGAAGTTTTCATAGAATAAGGGTAAAAATAAACGCTCTTCGCCTTCAACCACCTGAGCAAACAAATTTGATGAGCCTACGGCGCTCCCATCCAAAAGGGTGGGGTGAAACATAAAATCAGCAGCAACAGTAGCAGAAGCGGCTTCGGCTGGCAGAGAAACCTCTACAATTTGTGCGTCATCCAGGGTGTAAACCGTGCCTTCTGCCTTCATCATTCCCGAGTGAACCAACCCCTGAGAACTACACTGAGCATAAATATCACGCAAGCTAATGCGGTTGTTGCTGTTGGCTAGGAGAGAGGGAAAATCCAGAAAGTCTTCAAACACCATAGCTTCACTGCGATGGTGCATTTCCGCCTTAATATAAAGTAGGGGAGCTTTGGCTACCTGACCATCGCGTTGCTCCCGGTCTTGCAATTGGATCGACCACAGCCCCTCGGATACTTCATCTGCTTGCAGCACAAGCTTAAGACTGCTATCTTTGCCAACGACTAAGGGACGATAAATCGACAGGTTGCGAAGCTCCAATGTCGCAAAATCATGCCCCTGCCCGCGAAAGAACTGGTACAGTAAATCAACATAAGCCAAACCGGGCAATAACGCCTGACCATAGGCTTGATGGTTTTTAACAATGGGATGGTTTGCACTTATAGTAAATTCTTTTTTCACTTTCTTTGTCCCGTTTCGTGTTTATAAAAGAAGATGATTGTTTGGGTGCGTTTTACTGACGCACCGTCTCACTTACGTGTCATCCTCCCACCAGGGATTATGGCTGACTTCTTCTGTGTCTTGTGTCACCTTTTCGCCAACGACAGCTTCAGGAACAAGCACATCGCCGAGAACATTTACCCGTTTCAGCTTGGGAGATGCTGTCGGCTGTCGTTCTTTGCCAGACTCCGTTTGCGGCCAATTTTCTATAACGACATGGGCATTGGTGCCACCGTCGGCAAAAGAGTTGAGCGCAACAACAAGTGGCGAGGTTTCTCTCCATGCACTCGCTTGGCGACAGAAATAAAACGGTGAAGCATCTATGTTGTAATGTGTCAAGGGCATTTGCCCAGATAAAAAGGGTACCTGTTGCTGGTGCTGCAGCATACACACCAGTTTGATAAAGCCGGCAATACCTTCAGCACATAATGGATGCCCAATATTGGGCTTGATGGAACCCAAGCTGCAAGGTGCTTTATTTTCGCTGCGATAAACCGCTTCAATAGCTTTAAGCTCCAGCAAATCAGTCACCTCAGAGCCAGAACCGTTAGCTTCAATATGGGCAATGTCTTGCGGCTGTTTGCCACTTTGCACCAGGGCGCGTTGCATGACTTCTTTTAGCGCTTTGATATTTGGCGTTGCAGGTCCTGCTGTGCGACCGTCGTTATTGATTGCCAAACCTTTGATGACGGCGTAAATGCGATCGCCATCTTGTTGCGCCTGCTCTAGGGTTTTTAACAACACCAGCCCCACCCCTTCACCTAAGGTTATGCCGGAAGCCCGTTGGTCGAAAATATGAAACGAAGACCCCTGGTTCAACAGATTGCGCTGCTGAAATATACGATGTGCATTTTCGTTGACCAGGAGACTGACACCTCCGACCACCGCTGAGTCGATTTCGCCAGTGAGCAGGGACTGGATGGCAAAATTCATTCCCACTAGTGCCGAGGAGCAGGCAGTATCAATAACAAGACTTGGCCCTTTCAAATCAAAAAACTGCGAGACATGAGTGGCTAGATAATTCTGAGCAGCTACAATCGGATTTCTGGCTTGATAAAGATCGGATGCATCGACACGATGTTGACTGCGGGCACCTAAGTAAACCCCCGTAGCTCCGCCCTTTATCTCTTCTAATGTATAACCCGCGTGATAAAACAGGTTTAGACTTTCTTCCAACACCAAAAGCGCTTGGGGGTCCATAACCTTCGCATCTTCTTGGGGAATCAGGAAAAAGGCGGGGTCAAAATGACTGATATTATCGATTAAGCCCGCATAAAAGGGCGTCGGACTGGACCAGCGATCCGCCGGAACAGGACGGATAGAATTTTTGCCTTCTGATAGTAAAGCCCAATACTCATCCAGATTTTTCGCCCCTGGAAAACGACAGGACATACCAACCACGGCGATATCCAATGCCTTCTTCGATAAAGATCTAGGTAAAGCGCTGCCAGAACGAGGTTGGCTTGTTTGGGGGGGTGGGGATATTTGAACGGCGTGTTCGCTATTTTTCTGCTCAACTTTTTGCTCGACTTTCTGCTCCACTTTATTCTGGGTTTTCGCTTTTAAAGCAGGTGCCTGTGCGCTATCCAGCCAGGACGCCAGCGAATTTAACGACGAGTACTCGTATAAGGTGGAAGGAGCCATTGGTTCAACAAGTTGTTGATTTATTTTGCTTGCAAGTTGAGCAAGCCAGATAGAATCCAAACCATAGTCTGCAAAGGATTTGTCCAAATCCAGTTTTTGGGCAGCGATCCCCAGTTCCTGGGAAAATAGATTGATTAAACCATCCAGAGTCAACTTGCTGGAAGCGCTGCTTTGTGTAGAGGTTTCTACGCTCACTGGCATCTGGTGGTTTTGACTCAATACTTGGGAATCACTCACTCGCCTGCTCTGATGCTTCATCAGTTGTTGTGGATTCCACAATGCAGAATGGACAACGGCAGGTAGAACGACAGGGCCGATTTTGTGGGAAAGTATATCATCTAACTGTTGCAGCCCTTCGCGATCGCTTTGACGGAGCAAACCCGTCTCGTTATATGCCCTGCTGTTCGCGGCACCCATCCCAGTTTCCTGCCAGCTCGGCCACTGAATACTAACCAGCACGCCAGCCGTTGCTTCTGCCACATAATCCATATAAGTATTGGCCATTGCATAGTCACTCTGTCCGCTTGCCAAACTGGGAATAATTGCCGACACAGAGGAAAACAAGACGGCGAATTTTAAGGGTTGCTGTTTGCATTGCATCAACAGCGATTGAAGTCCTGCCACTTTAGGTTCTAACACCCGTGCCACGCCTGCTATCGACTTGCGAACAAAGGCGGGGTTTTCTGAATCCACTATTCCAGCACAATGAAGAAGACCGGCGATCGGTCCAAAGTTCGCTGTTATTTCGCGCAGGCTTTCTTGCACGGCTGCTGTATCACTTAAAGTCAGCGACAATACCTGCACCTTGACACCCTGCGCCTCCAGCGATTGAATAGCGTGTATCTTTTGCTTCACCTTGTCACTTTGCGGAGCAGCCCACTGTGTACGCGGCGGCAGTGCTGAGCGTCCTGTTAGCACCAAACGTTTCACCCCGTAGCGCTCGACAAAATGCTGAGCGCATAAAAGCCCCAAACCGCCTGTTCCTCCAGTAATTAATAGCACTTCTTCCTCAGCAAACTGAAGTTCTGTGCTTTGTCTTTTTGTCGCTTTTAGCAAAGACTCTGCCAAATACGCACGATAGCGTTTTCCATCTCGGTAACAAATTTCACAGTTCTCGTCGTTCAGCAAAAACTCACGAGCAATTTGTTCTGCCAAAGCTGCTGTCTTAAGACGGGGATCGGTATCGACATGGCGGGATTGCACGTGGGTATACTCGCTTTGCAGCATGCGGTAAAGCCCTACACGAGATGCACCCGATAAATTCACCTCGCTGTTTTGAAAGGACTCTAAGCCTTGGGTGACACCAAGCAGCGTCAGACCAGTTTTGGCTCCTTTTTCGATGGTGCGCTGGAGCCACAGCATCCAGTCAAGGGAATCTAGGGCTTTTTCGCCTTTCCCACAACCCAACAAATCTATGCAGCCGCCATATTCATTCCAATCTGTGTCACTTTGTTCCAGTTGTGACTTGATGTCATCAAGTTCAATTATATGGCTGTTGGGAAGTTCCTCTTCCAGCAGAGTCGCTAGTAATCGAGTTTCCTGGGTGCTTAGAAGCGCAATTTTTCCCGTCGCTGTTTTTTGGCGTTCTGGTTCATCGGGTTGTGGCTCATCAAGCACCCACTGCTTTTGCAGATAACAAATGCTTCGTGATGCACTATCTTCAGTTGCATTTTGCTTGTTATCGAAGATGCTGTTATCAAATCCCTCGCGATCGAACCAATAATACTCTTTGGCAAAGGGATAGGTGGGAAGACTAATACGTCGCGGTTTGCGCTTGGTATAGAATCTCTCCCAATCAATGGGGAAACCTTTAACCCACAGATTTAACAGTTTACTTATTTTCTTTGATGCAATCCATTCGTCAATTATGGTGGAAAATTCTTCCTCAAGGGCAAAATCTGACAGTAAGTCCCGATCCTGTCTTATATGCCCGCGATAAAGCGAGGAAATATTTTCCTGCCCCTCAACAAAGGATTTTAGTTTTTTCTCAAGTTCTTCTAGGCTGCTCACAATAAGTGCCAGACGCTCTTCCATTGCCTCGCGTCCCGTCTGAAGAGTGTATGCGATTTCTTCCAGACGGGGCGGCTTGGTTTCGGTCTCGGCAATTAAAAAGCGCCTTAAATTGTCGGCCATTTTCAGGAGTTGCTCGGTATTTTTTGCCGACAACACGATCGCTACGGGTTCGTTAGCATCCTCCTCAGGATACTCCTCGCCATACTTCTCAGCATACTCTTCGACAATCAAATGTGCATTCGAGCCGCCAGCACCAAAAGAGGAAATGCCCGCTCGTCTTGGGTATTCCTTAACCTCGCCGTTCATTTCCACAAGGGGTCTTTTCCATTCTGAAAGAGTCCGCTGTACCACAAAGGGCGTTTTCTCGAAAGCAATATTGGGGTTTAAGTCGTCTGTGTGCAAAGTCGGAGCAAGCTGGCAGTGCTTGAGTTGCAGGAGAATTTTGCACAGCCCCGCTATACCCGATGCGGCTTCCAAGTGTCCCAAATTAGATTTTGCAGAACCTATCGCGCAAAAACCAGTATCGGCAGTTTCTTTTTTAAAGGCTTGGGTCAAGCCGGTAATTTCTATTGGATCGCCTAATTCTGTTCCTGTCCCGTGGGCTTCTATATAGCTGATGCTACGCGCATCAATGCCTCCCTTGTTGAGTGTTTGGCGAATCAAATCTGCTTGTGCATTTGGGTTGGGCACGGTGTAACCATTGGTTTTTCCGCCGTGATTAACATGGCTTGCGCGAATAACGGCGTAGATATTGTCGCGATCGCGAATGGCTTCAGACAGTGGTTTCAGTAAAACGACTCCCACGCCCTCGCCGGGAACAAAACCGTTGCCGCCCTTACCGAAGGCTTTGCACTTGCCGTCTTTCGATAACATACGCAGCGCACACATCTGCACGTAAGTGGAGGGGTGCAGGTATAAGTTGACACCGCCTGCTAAGGCAAGTTTGCAGTCTTTACGACGTAAATGTTCGCAAGCTTCGCGAATAGCGATTAATGACGATGAGCACATCGTATCAATCGATAGACTCGGACCTTGCAGATTTAAAAAGTATGACGTGCGGTTGGCAACCGAGCTGAAGGAGGTGTGTGGAAAAGCTTGTTCGCCGCGCTTCCATAACTCAGGTCCATACAAGTCAAAGCCAGTTTTGGTGATGCCTGCAAACACACCGACTTGCTGTTGATATATCTCGCGTAAAGTGTCGCGGGTGTAGCCTGCGTCTTCCAGTGCCTCCCAAGACGCTTGGAGAAATAAGCGTTCCTGCGGATCGATACTTAGGACATCACGCGGGGGAATGCCAAAAAACAGAGGATCGAAATCCGCAAAGCTTTCCAGAAAACCGCCCCATTTACTATAACTTTTTCTCTGAGCGATCGCTTCGTCGGCGTCCTCAACAAAAAAGCCGTCCAATGACCAGCGATTGGCGGGGATTTCGCCAACGCAGTCTTTTCCGGCTTGCAGGTTTTGCCAATAAGCTTGCAGTGTATCTGCTTGTGAAAAGTGAGCGCTTACACCAATAATCGCGATCGCTTCCTGAACCTGCGGGTTTTGCGTTTGCACCCAGGCAGAACCCGCAGTTTCATTTAGCACTTCGGGTAAAAGACTTTCGGGTACAGAGGGTTCTGCGATCGCAGTCTCAGTCTCAGTCTCAATCTCAGTCTTAAGCCCAGTCCAAACCATGCACTCTAGGGGGTATTCATCAACCAGGTAGGTAACCAGCGCGTGGGATGTTTGGTACTCGAAAAACAAGGTTTTTGAGATTTCTGGAAAAACCTTTGCCAGTTCCTGATTCAATTGCGTAATCATCACGGAGTCTATACCGTAACGCTCAAACGCATCATGGGTTTTAATCCGATCTGGTGCTAAACCGAAAACCTCTCCCAAAAGAGCTTTGAGTTGAACTAAAGTTTTTTCCTGAAGGCGCTGTTTTTCTACCTGTGTTAGGGTGCGATCGCGATCGTCTTGTTTTACATGAGCCATTGGCCGATCTGATGCTTTTTCCGCCGATGGTTGTAACAACCACTTTCTCAGAGTGGGGAGATCGCCTCCTGCCACTAAAATCTGACTCTCTCCCGAGGCTAACCCCTTGACCAATGCCCGAACACCGTGCGCTGTATCGATTGTCCCCAGCCCCACGCTCTGCTTCATAGCTGAAATGCTGTGAGCGTCCAGTTGCATACCGCCCGCTTGCCAAAGCGGCCAATTAATGGAAAGTGTTTGCCCGCATCGTTGTCCGGCTTTGACCAGATCGTTACGATAGGTTGAAAAGTTATCCATAAAGGCATTGGCGGTGGAATAATCAGCCTGTCCCGCATTGCCCATTGTACCTGCAATTGAAGAAAACAACACAAAGAAATCAAGATTCAAATCAATGCTTGCTGTGTCCAAATGAATGACACCCGCCACTTTCGGGGCTAGTACCGCCTGGAACTCAGCCGATGTTTTTTTGATAATAAAATTATCCCGCGCAATCCCCGCACAATGCAGAATTCCATTCAGCGAGCCATATTCTTTGATAATGCGTTGAATGAGGGCGTCAACATCGTTTTTATTGCTAATATCAGCCTGCCAGTACTCTACTCTTGCGCCAAGTGTTTGTAGCCTATGAGAAAAATATTTTTTCTTTTCCAAACTTAAGTGCGATCGCCCGCTCAAGATCAGAGTAGAACTTTGTGTTTGACTGGCAATTTCTTCAGCAAAAATTAAGCCCAAACCACCAGCACCACCAGTTATTAAATAAACACCACCTTCTCTCCAAGGCATTTTACAGGCGCGATCGGGAACGACAAGCTCTTTCCATGCAAGCACTGTACGCTGCCCTCGCTCGTAGGAAATTTGTTTATCTTCAGGGCATCGACTATTTTCACGGAGCTTGTTTATCAAACTACTTTCCGTCTCAGAGGCAGTAACTTCAATCAGCTGCCCCAACACTTTTGGATTTTCTAGTTGAGCCGTTTTCAGCATACCGGAAATAGCCGACAAACATTGTTGGTTTGCCTGGGGCACAACACATTGAATTAAAATTTTACCCCGAATTTTACTAACAAGAATTCCCTGAATCGTTTCAAAAGTTTGGGTAAAACTATCTTGATAAATTTTTTCTAAACCCGCACCACTAGATAAAGTATTGGGACATAAATGCACGCATTCAACATCCGGCATTTTAGCTTGTATACCCGATGCAGAGATATGCTCTATACCATATAAAAAGACCAAATGCCGGGAATACTCAAATGATTCGACAGTTCTGGCAACGGGTTTTTCCTTCCAGTACGGGCAGCAGATTAAGGTTTCTGCCGAAGATAAAGGCATAGCCCCGTCACCACCAGGCGCTTGTTTTGCTTCTCCATCTTGACTTGCGCCATCCCGATTTGCACCAAAATACTCGCGGGCGAAAGGATAGGTTGGCAAACCAGCTAACCGACGGAATTGTCCGGGTTGATAAAAAGCACTCCAATCCACCGAAGCACCTTGTTCCCATAACTGGGCAAGTTTATCCACTTTCTGAGTGGATATCAAGCTTTGAAGAAATGCTTTTTCTTCCTCACTGTCTCCAAAACCTGGCTTTTCGCTATTTCCTGTTGCTTTTCCTCCATCTTCAAGCCATTGCGCCAGTTGTTGTATCAGCGCCTGCCGATTGTTAGCAATGAGGGCTAAACGATAAGTAAACGCTTCCCTTCCAACTTGAAAAGTATAGAGGAAATGCTCAAAGTCAATGGTAGAAATCTCCTCAAGATAGCCCTTCACATTCCGTGCATACTGTTGCAACCCTTGCTCGGTTTCAGCAGAAAGAAGGAAAACCTTGGGTATAAATACGTTGGCATTTTCCTCTAGTTGGGGAATATATTCTTCCAACACCAGGTGTGCATTGGTGCCACTAAAACCAAAGGAACTGACTGCTGCCAGACGGGAACCCCGTGAATTTTGCGGCCAGGGTTTTAGCTTGGTGTTAACGTAGACAGGGCTGTTTTCAAAATCAATGTGTTTGTTAGCCTCGTTAAAGTGGATCGACGGCGGCAGTTGCTGATGCTTCATACTCAGCAGGACTTTAATAACACCCAACACGCCTGACGCTGCAGTTGTATGACCTACATTAGCTTTTAACGAACCAATGGCACAGAATTTCTGTTTTGAGGTAAAGGCTTGAAAACTTCTACTCAGGGCATGAATCTCAATGGGGTCGCCCAGTTTGGTAGACGTTCCATGAGCCTCAATATATTGTAAGTCTTCAATATGAATGTTGGCTTTTTTGTAGACTGAAATTTCCAGCTCGCTTTGGGAAAGGAAACTGGGTACAGTTATGCCAGCAGTTTGTCCGTCCTGGTTAATACCACAGCTGCGGATAATGCCATAAATTGAATCGCCATCGCGCTCAGCGTCCTGCAACCGCTTGAGAATAACAACACCAACTCCGTCACCAACGACAATTCCATCAGCAGCGTTATCAAAGGGACGGCATTGTCCGCTTGGGGAAAGCATACCCGCATTGTGCATCGAAAGAAAGGTGCTGGGATGCTGATAAAGGGTTACACCTCCGGTGATGGCAAGATTAATTTCACCACTTTTTAATGCTCGGCTGGCAACATCAATGGCAACCAGGGAAGAAGAACAGGCCGTATTGAGAGTCAGTGCAGGACCTTTTAAGTCCAAGAAATATGCTATGCGTGCTGACAGGATACTCGTCTCTGAACCCAGCATATCAAGATGGGACAAACCCTTGCCCGGTGAAGAGCTTCCCATCGCGCCTATATAAGTTCCTACGGCTTGTTTCTTTAATGAGGAAGGGTTGTAACCCGCGTCTTCCAAGGCTCGGTAACATTCTTCCAAAAGCACCCGGTGGGTTGCGTCCATTGCATCGGCTTCTTTAGGCGAGATATGGAAAAACAGCGGGTCAAAATAATCTATCTCTGGGAGGATGCCATAGCGGATAGAAAAAGTTTCCGAACAATGGGCAGCAATATACTCAAGCCATTGAGGATTTTTTAAGTCTTGGATACAATCTTTACCTTGGCTCACGATGTGCCAGAATTGCTCTCTATCTTTGGCACCAGCACAGCGACAGGAGATCCCGATAATAGCAATATCATCATTTGTTACCGATGCTTTTTTTTCTACAAGTGCAGCGGTTTCTTGAATTAGATCGGCACATTTTTGAACTGGCACTGACGCTTTTTGAGCTATATCCTGTTCGGTAGCATAACCATAATAAAAATTTCTTGATTCCTCAGCGCCTTTGCGTCTTTGCGTGAGTTTTTCAGGGTCTATAAGCGGACATGATATTACGGGTACAACGGGTTTTTTCTTTAACTCAACCTTAATGTACCCAACTAAATCCTCCAAACTATGGCACTCAAAGACCACACTGGTGGGCAAATGCAGGTCAAACTCTGTGTTAATGGCTTCCAGTAATTCGACTGCGTTCACGGAATTGATTCCTAATTCCGTAAGTTGAAACCGCTCTATGGCTTCGAGTTCCCGTGTTTCAAAACCCAAGATTTTAACAAAAATGTCCTTTAGGGTGCTTTTGAGTTGTTCCGAGTCATGGACGCTTTTCTCAAGAGTCGGGGGTTGTGGAATTTCCACAGGTTTGTTCTCACGCAGCTTAGCCATTTTGAGCCCCCCAGTTGGAGGATAGGGAATATGCCCGATACGCAGCATTTCATCTAAAGCTTGGGCATAGGGTGTTTGATTGGCGATTTTCCAGGCATTATGCTCGCGCCGTTCTTGTTCGCTGCGCCCGATATCTCTTTTCAGTCTTAACAAACAATAAGTAATCCAGCCCTTTTCCAAGGATATGGCTTGATTGGCATAGTTGCGATAGCTATCCTGGCTGACTTTTGGCAGGTGTTTGGTATGTTCGGCGTGTTCGGGATCGTAGAGATAGTTGGAAATTTCGGTTGATGCATCAATAATTTCATCAATAATCAAACCGTGTTCCGATAACAAGTCAATCCACTGCTGCTGAGTGGGGATACTAATCTCCACACTGGGGTCGATAATACTGCCTCGCAGGTTACCGATATAATCCATCAACAAAATTGCTCCGCGATCGCTAAGGGCGTCTGCCATCTTTTGAAACAGGGCATTTTTGTCGCGAATATGAAAGGTGACTTCGACACCGAGGATAATATCGCAGTTGTCAGGGAACTTATCTTTTGAACTATCTTTGTGATAAATTCGCGCACGAGAACCCAAATTCATATTCTCAATACGCCGATTTCCCAGGATAGCTTGAGATTCAGTAATGGTAAAACCGTGGGTTTGTATGTGAGGATAAAGCGCGGCAATCTGAATAACATCCGTACCATGACCGCAACCAATGTCAAGGAAAGTACGAACGCGATCGAAATCCTCGCGGCAGAATAGAACCTGACGCACCTCGCGCTGTTTTTCCTTAATCATTTCCAGTTCTTCTGGATACTTTTCCGCATTCATGGCAATACGAGTCATGGAGAAGCCAGGAATTCTTTTAGGGAAAGCGCCAAAAGACAAATACTCTTCCTGAAATTCTTTGTCACAGTCTCGTGACATTCGGGTGTAAAATTCAACAGCCTTATTTTCAATCTGGCTTCCATTCTGGCGATCGCCGTCGCTTTTTTCCATACTGCGTTCGCTCTCTGAATTTTCCCATTCTGGCTGTTCGCTGTCATGACGAATCCAGCAAGTTCTCGTTGCAAAAGGATAAGTCGGCAAGCCACTGAGTCTGCCCAAAGTCTTTCCACCATGCCATTCATCCCACGGAATGGTATTGCCTAGCACCCATAGTGCAGCAATCTCGCGAGCATTATTGGCATCACCCTCTTTTATCCGCGCTGCTACCGCCTCTGGGTTCCTGATTTTCCCCCGAGTCACATCACCGTAAAAACCTACCTCACCCAGTTCGCGGGTTTCAAGCCAGCGCGTTAGATGCTCCTCAATTTCCACCGGCTGTTTAACCACAAAGGCGAGACGACACGCCATGCTTTCCCGTCCTACCTGCAGGGTGTAAGCTAGGGCTGATAAATCAAGGCTTTGATTATTTTTAAGGTAAACCTGCCAGTCCCGAACGTATTGTTCCAGGCGTTCTTCATTTTTCGCCGATAAAATAAAAAGCACTGGTTCCTGCGTATTGTTAGCAGGCTTTGTATTAGCCCGGTATTCTTCGAGAATGATGTAAGCATTCACCCCGCCTGCACCGATGTTCATCACCCCTGCTCTTCGCGGTACTTCTGTACCATCCACGCGAACGGGTTTCCATTCACTGATGTCTTGCTGTAACTCAAAGGGCAGTCGAGCGAAATCAATGCTGGAACTGAGTTCTCTCGAACGCAATGTAGGCACTAGGGTTTTGTGTTTTAATGATAAAACCACTTTGGTGAGTTGCGACATTCCCGACGCCGATTCGCAGTGACCGATATTGGGTTTGACTGAACCGATGCGATAGGTTCCCTCAACATTGTTGCGATCGCTAAACACTTCAGTCAATGCAGTGGCTTCTATAGCATCCCCCATGTCCGAACCTTGTGCTGCTGCTTCGATATAGCTGATGCTTCGCGCATCAATACCACTGTGTTGCAGTGCCTGACGAATAACAGCTGCTTTTGGTCCGGGGTTAGGAGTTTTATAACCATTTGTCCTACCATCGTGATTGACCGCACTTCCCCGAATCAGAGCATAAATGCTATCCCCATCTTTAAGCGCCTGCTTGTAAGATTTGAGGATGACGACCCCAACTCCTTCTCCAGGAACAAAGCCATCGCCATCTTTTTCAAACGCGGCACAGGTTGAACCTTTGGAAACAAATTGTCCCAAAGAAAGTTCGAGATAGGAAGAGGGGTGTAGGTATAAATTTACGCCTCCAACCACAGCCATATCCCCCTTGCCACTGCGAATATATTCACAAGCCTCATGTATGGCGACTAAAGAAGAGGAGCACATCGTATCGACGGGGAAACTCGGTCCTTGGAGGTTGAGGAAATAGGAAACCCGGTTCACCAGAGAGGCAAAGGATGTCGCGGGGAACTCCATTTGACGAGCGCCGTTTTGATGGTTCTGCCCGACTTCCGTGCGGTATAAATTAAAGCCTTGTTTTGTTATGCCCGCAAAAACACCGATTCTTTGGCGCAAATCAACGGGCAGGTTGGAGGGTGAATATCCGGCGTCTTCCAGTGCCTTCCAACTTTCTTGCAGGAATATGCGTTCCTGGGGATCGATATTTTCCGCCTCCCGTGGGGTCATGTTAAAGAACATGGGGTCAAAGCGATCGCAGTCCTCTAAAAACCCACCCCATTTACTATAACTCTTGCCTAACTTCACAGCCTCATTGGGATCGGCATGATAATGACGCCGCCAATCCCAACGCTGGCTGGGAATTTCGCTAATGCATTGTTCGCCGTTCTTCAGATTCTGCCAAAACTCTGCCACTGTTTTGGCTTTTGGATAACGACCACTTAACCCGATAATGGCAATAGGTTGTTGTGCTGCATCATTCAGCACCTGTGGGGAGTTGTCGTTAGAATGCTTGCTTTTTACGGGCTCGGTTTTTACAGATCCGACTTTTACATCAGAAGTCGCAAGGGAGGCATTTAGCCCAGTCCATTTCAGACAAGCATCACTATAAGTAACGGCTAAGTGGTGCGCGACATCTCCTAAGGTTTGGAATTCATAAAACAGCGTTTTAGAGACAGAGCCTAGCCCCTCGGTTAACTTTTGATTCAACTGGGCGATCGCGATCGAGTCAATACCATAACTTTCCAACGGCTCTTCCGCATCGACTCTGTCCAAAGGTAACTTATTCATTTCGGCAAATAAAGCTTTTAATTTGCCGAGAGTTTTTTCTTGCAGTTCCCCCGAATTCAATGCAGCCCCAGCATCCCCAGCTTCAGACAAAACTGTTTTTTCTGGCAAGTCCACAAAGAATTGTTTGAGTTTAGCTACATCGCCCCCCAGAACCATCACCCGATCGCGATCGCTGGCAAAGGCTTGATACAAGGCACGAATGCCAACCGAGGTAGGCATGGCAAGCAACCCGATACTTTGCGCCATCATTTTCTCAGTCGCTTCATCAACCCGCATACCACCTTCCTGCCATAGGGGCCAATTTATGGATAAAGCTCGCCCCTGACGCTGATGGGAATCCAAGAGATGATTTCGGTACTGTGCATAGGCATCCATAAAGGCGTTGGCGCAGGCATAATCCGCCTGTCCGATGTTACCAATAGCACCCGCTACTGACGAACAGAAAAAGAAAAAGTCCAACGGCTGGTTCTTAGTTGCCTCATCGAGATTCACCAAGCCCATGACTTTGGACGCAAGCACTTTGTCTAACTCTTGCGGCGTCTTTTTAATAATAAAGTTATCGTGAATCACACCAGCGGCGTGAATAATACCGTTGAGATGCCCGAAATCTTTGTTAATATCCTCAATTAATTTCGCAACGCCCTGCGAGTCGCAAACGTTCACCTGCCGATATTCAACGTGTGTACGACTTTGCACGCAGAACTCCTGTAGGGTTTGCAGCACCTGTCGCTTTGTCTCGTCAAGGGGCGAACGACCGGTCAGAATAATTGTTCCACCGCAAATCTGTTGGGCAATTTCCTTACTGAAAAGTAGCCCTACACCACCCAGCCCTCCGGTAATCAGGTACTTCCCTTTTTCCTTCCAAGGAATACTTACTTTATCGCTAGAAATAGGTATTTCTTTCCATCTGGCAATCTGACGTTTTCCGTTGCGATATTCGATACGTTGCTCTAAGGGCGATCGAGTATTGGTTTTTAGTTTGGCGACAATATTTTCCGCACTGTCATTCGCTGTGACGCTTAAAAGCTGGCAAACCAGGTTTGGGTTTTCCAGGTGAGCCGTCATCAGCAAACCAGCAAGACCGGCAAAAAGCTGATGTTCGGGCAAGTCACGAATGACTAACTGGAGTAAGGTTTGTGTTTCTTGTTTGCTTTTGAGAATCTGTTGAATTTCTGTAAATAGCAGCGACACATAGCACTGGAAACGTTCGGCGATATTCTTCGATGGCGATCGAAGAACGAGACAATCCACCGTTTCCATCCTGCTGGTGATACTTTCCCGCGTCATTCCATCGGGTTCGCAAAGAACAACCAGATGTCTGCTGAACTGGGCGATCGAACCTGAATTTTCAACGGTTTGCTCTACCCAACAGGGTTCAAGCAAAAGCGTTTCAAAGGTTGCAGGGCTTGTTTCAGAAGCAGTGGTTTTCTGGGTAGTCTCGACAACGGTTTGCTGGGCAGTGCTTTGCTGTTCGGGCTTCCAATAACGTTCCCGTGCAAAAGGATAGGTTGGGACATGAATTTTACGTGCTGCGACTTCGCTATAAAGTACCGACCAGTCGATGTTCATGCCCTGTACCCAGGCGGCGGCAACTTTTTCAAGTTTTCCTTTTTCCAGCCATTGGGCGATGATTTGCTGGGACTCATCATCAGCAAAAACATTGTTATTTTTGCTGTGTCCGACTCGCCCATACCAACTCAAATCGTTTAAAGTCTCGTCTTTCGCAAAAGCTTTTAATTGTGCGATTAAATCCGGGATATTCTTAACCAGGAATATGCAGCGTTCTCGCATCGCTTCGCGTCCAAGCTGGAGGGTAAACGCTAAATCAATGAGGCTGATTTCTTCACTTGTCATTCCACGTAAACATCTATTCTCTAAAAACATCGCTAATTTTTCAGCATAAGCCTTAAGGCATTCGGGCGTTTTGGCAGACAGTGGAATCAGGACTGAATCAGCTTCGACTTTCTCCTGCGATCCCGACTGATACTCCCGAACTACAAGGTGAACATTCGTACCACTATGGCCAAAAGAATTCAGTGCTGCAATTAAGGGTTCGCCCTTGCTCCTCCATTCCGTATGCTGAGTATTGATATAAAACGCCGAATTTTCCAATTCGATCGCTGGATTGAGTTCTTCAAAATGCAGCAGTTTGGGCAGTTGATGATGGCGCATGGACAATAAAATTTTTATTAAACCAATAACGCCAGAAGCAGCGCCGGTATGGCCAATGTGGGATTTTGCACTGCCTAGCGCACAGAATTGCGTCTTATCGGTAAACTGTTTAAAAGCCCGCTTCAACGCATTAGCCTCGACCGTATCCCCCAGTCGCGTGCCGGTTCCATGAGCTTCAACATAACTAATAGTTTCTGGGTTTATGTGATATTGCCGATAAATAGAAGTCACCAGTTCTTCTTGCGACAAACCACTGGGAGCCGTAATACCATTGCTTGCACCATCCTGATTTGCACCAGAGGCTTGAATGACACCATAAATCGGGTCTTTGTCTCTGATGGCATCGTTAAGTCGTTTTAACACGACGACACCGACACCTTCGGATAACACCGTACCATCACAGGATTTATCAAAAGTACGACAGCGGCCACTGGTACTCAGCATTTCGATCTGTGACAGTGTAACGAGCGCTTTTTCTTGCATAACGGCGAAAACTCCGCCCGCCAGTGCCATCGAGGACTCTCCACTGCGTAAACTTTCGCAGCCTAAATGGATGGCCAAAGCAGAAGACGAGCAACCCGTATTGACTACCAAAGCGGGCCCTTTGAGGTTGAGATAGTAGGATAAGCGGGAGGCAACAATGGCGTCGGAAGAACCAGTAAAGGTTTCGTGGACATAGTCGGTGGGTTCGGCACCAATAAATACGCTAACCCGAGAGTTTTCTAAGTCTTTGGGATTGTAGCCTGCATCTTCTAGCGCTTTCCAGCTCTCGCTCAGAATGAGACGCTGATGGGGGTTCATCGACTCAGCTTCCCTAGGGGTGATGTTGAAAAATAGCGGGTCAAAACAATCTCGCTCCTCTAAAATGCCGCCCCATTTACAATAGGTTTTTCCCGCTTGTTTGTGCGGGCTAAACAAATCCGGGTTGAGATAATTGGCGGATAACTCAGTAACACCATCATGCCCCCGAATCAGGTTTTGCCAAAATGTATCTACGTCTTTGGCTTCGGGAAACTGCCCTGACATACCAATAACGGCAATCTCTTGGCAAATTTCTGCCTTGCGATGGTCAGATGCCATTTTAGACACCGGGTTTTCTGGTTTATTTTCTGGTTTATTTTCTGGCTGACTGTCTACCGTCGTTTCTACCTTTGTTTCTGTGTATGTGCCTGTATTCTTTGTGCTTATGTCCTTATCAACCGACGGCACTCTATTTTTTTGCAGTTCGTTTTGAATTTTTTCTGCATGGGTATCTACCAGATAATGGCTGAGACGCGTAATGTTTGTGTAATCAAACAAAATAGCGGTATTCAGGGTAATTCCGAACGTCTTAGCAAGTTGGTCAATAAAACCAATGCCAAGAATGGAATCAATACCATAGTCAGAAAAGGACACCTGCAGGTCAATACTCGCTTGCGCCATATCTAAAGTTTCGGCAAGATATTTCAGAATGACCTCACTGGCGTATTCCCGAAGTGTTTCGGAAGATATCTCCTGCACGGGCTGCCTTTGTACTATAGATTGTACTACACTTGGCATTACAGGCTGCTCTTGAGTCAAAGGCACTTCCTGTACCACAGGTATCGCAGATTGAGCGGATGATTCGACCTCCTTTGGCGATCGCTCTCTGTTTCGCTTGACAAGACCGTCACTTTCTGCTACCAATACTTGCTGACCCAATTCACAGGCAGCTTGCGCTGGCAAAAAGGTCGAGGTAAATCCTTCTTCTTTTAAAATCCTCAGCCAACATTCAAGCTCGATCAGCGGAGAACCTGGGATGCGTAACTCTTCATCTTGGTAAAGCCACCAGCCATCTAACAAACCAAAGGTTAAAGTGCCGATAATGGATTTTTCAACCACTTCATTTATCAATAACAGACCGTGACGTTTCAAAGCTGTTTTGGTATGGCGAAGTGTTTGCCTGATATTTTTTGTCGCATGTAATACGTTGGTAGCGATGACAAGATCGTAAGTACCAGGCTCTATTCCCTGAGGCTCTAGCGCTTGTTCGATATTGAGCTGCTTGTAATCCAGATAGGAATAATACGGACCATAAGTTTTTTGTGCGTGTATTAAAAAGGCTTTAGAAAGGTCAGTATAACAATATTCGTCTATAGCATACTGAACCGGGCGCAGTTGCGGTAAGACCAATGCAGTGGTTCCCCCGGTACCTGCACCTATTTCCAAAATCCGAATCCTTGTTTGGGGATCTACCTGAATCCGCTGACGAATATAAGCTTCGGCGCTTTTCGCAACAAAGGTATTAAAATAGTCGGATAGCGAATTCCTTTGGTACATATTTTCTACTTTTTCCATTGACGATTTTGGAAAAAGAATATCTGTAGCCTGAATGCTACCACGTAGAATTTGCGGCAGGTTTCTCAGACAGCTATCCAATAAATCGATAGCGGTTTTCTTTTCCGGCTGGTTGAGGAATGAGTTTCGGTAGTTGTCCCAGCCCTGCCAGAGTTGATTCGCCTCGTCTATTTTGATATTGGTAGCGACTTCAACCCGTTCGCCTTCACACTTGACATAGCCATAGCTTTCCAGCAGCCCCAAGCAGCACTCGCGCCACCAGCGTCCGTATTTTTCTATCACCCCGGCTTGTTTTTGCCAATGGGTACTTTCTTTCTGCTCGCCGCCGATTAAAAATATCCCAAGTTGTCGTATTTGTAAAAACAACAGACGCACCAGCCAGTCGTTAAGTTCGTTTCTGAAATCTTTATCCAAAAGACGTGCTATGTCTGTCTCCTCACCTGCATCTTTATCTGCTTCATTCTTGTTGAAAAGAAGGTGAATAAAAGAATTCGCGTCGGGTTTGTTAAGGGTAATTATCTGCTTTGGATCGCAACCCATTAATCCCTCTACGGCTTTTGAGGCACCCAAACAAAGCACTTGTTTTACAAGCCCTGTGCCGAGCATGGGTACAAATTCATCAAAAAATTGGCAGCCCTCATTATCGGAGATTAAATCATAGTGACCTGCCAAACGCTTCTCGGTCTCGGTTCCTGCCAGTGATGCCCGCCAGTAGCCCCAATTAATAATACCTACAGGAAAGGCTGCACTGCTGTCGATGGAATGTACGAAGGTATCAGCGCTGGTGATTCCTGCTGCGTATCCCGCACTATCACGAGAGGACAAAAATGAAAAGGCTTGAACCGATGAGAAATAACACATAAAATCCAAGGGTTCATTTTTGAATGCCTCATAAAAATAAGGCGCACCTTTTTTCTTGGTATCTAAGACCTCATTAAAGTCTACCTCGCTGGTCTGTGCTATGGAGTTATCAAACTTAAATACGAGTGCGGAGAAAATAGCACCATTGATACGAGGATAATGCTGTTTGATTTTTTCGACAGCCTGAACCATTGACGAGCGATCGGTGACATCAGCTTGAATGTAAAGTGGGACACTCCTTTCGTCCATTGCACCGAACGCCTGTAGTTTTTCCTGCACGGCAGAAGATGTCAGCGGACGACGCCCCAGCCAAACCACTTTTGCCTGATATTTTTCTATGAGATAGCGGGTAATAATCGTGCCAACGGTTCCCGCTCCTCCCATCAAAACATAGACGCCGCCAGTTTTTAAACCCGCTGCCTGTGGCTTCAACCCTTGCAAAGCCTGCCAATCAAGCTTGAAGAAACGCTGCTTGTAGCGCAAGCCTGCCTGCAACTTAGTCACCTCACCTCTATCCGACGGGGGTTCGCTTAATATTATACCTGGTAGGGATCGCTGTTTTTCCGCACTAACCAGATCTTCCCGAGACAAGTCAATGTTTCTCACCCGGAAACGGTGGTCGCCTTGTGCCACCGAATACCCGAGACCGCTAATACCACCATCGTTGGGGCTAGTTACGCTGTTATCTACGCGGTAGTTATCCACGCTTAGGATGGTGGTATCGATAAAGGCATTGTTCTGCAGGCGTTGTTTAAGTGCTTTGACAAGCCGCAACAACTGAATTTCAGTTTCTTGCGTGCTGCCTTGGGAACCATCAGCACAAAGAAAGTAAACGCTATCGATTGTCTGTGAATACCCTTGCAGGCAGGTCTGAAAACCTTGAGGGGCATTCACGTCGCAGTACCATTTATGTTCTGATACTTGTTTGGTTTCAAGCCCTAATTGAATCTCGATCGCCTGTGATGCACACTGCTGCTGGAAGAAGTGTGCCAGCGTTTTTTCAAATTGCGATGCGGATTCAAAGTAAACTAGCAAAACAACCTGACTTGCTTTTATCTCAGTTTTGATTTGTGTTTGCTGCTCCCATTTTAAAAGATAGCTAAGTTCCTTGAGTGGTTTTTGCTCATTGACTGTTTTTCTTTGCGGCTCAGCAACAGATATTTCGGTAGGAACCTGCTCGTCATCTGACTGTGGAGAGAAATCCAACCAGAAATGCTGTTGGGAAAACGGATAGCCAGGAAGATTAATACGACGTGGAGGTGTATCGCCATACAGCGTAGACCAGGGAATATCATAGCCCTGACAATAAAAATCGGCTAAACCCAAGAGGTTTTCCCGGTACAAGTTCTCATCGCCGGACGAGAGGCGAATTTTTTGAAGTAATTCATTGATATAATTCCGGATGACCTTTTGACCGTTAAATTCGGTAGGCACTTTACCCTGAAAGATATTGGGTTTCTTATCTGGATGCCCTGACTGTGTCCAACTGTAAATAGCATCAGCGACATCCTGAACCACGATCGCCAGACGGTATTGAAAGTGGTGGCGACCTTCAAACAAGGTATAACTGATATCGTCTAGTGTGACATTATCCCCAAGCCCCTCTTGCAAGAACTGAATCATGGCTTTGACTCTGAGTTGCAGCGCTTCTTCAGTTTTTGCTGACAAAACAAGCAGCGAATAAGGTGGGGTTACGCGCTGTTCTTTTTTGCTGAGTCGGTAACTCTGAACGAGCATATGGGCATTTGTGCCACTCATCCCAAAAGCACTCACCGCGCCAATGCGCTTTTTACCTGGTAAATCGTGCCAGGGCTGATTTGTCGTATTAACATAGAGAAGACTTTTATCCCACGAAATAAAATCGTTTGGCTGAGCAAAATTCAGGCTTTTAGGCAGGGTTTCATGACGAAGCGCCTGCACCAAGCTGACAAGACTGACAAGACCCGAAGCCGAAAAAGTATGGCCAAAATTGGTCTTGCTGGAACTGATAGCGCAGGGGTGTTCGCTGCCCTTAAAGACTTCGCTAAGTGCGTTGATCTCGACCGGATCGCCTAACTTGGTACCGGTACCGTGAGTCACAATGTAATCAATATTCTGCGGGCTAACCCTGGCTCGTCGATAAACATCCTTAACCAACTCGGTTTGGGAAACGCCGCTGGGTGCAGTGATGCCATTGGTTTTTCCATCATAGTTAACGCCGCTACCCAATATCAACGCATGAATGGGATCGCCGTCAGCAAGCGCCCGACTTAAGCGCTTAAGCACAACCACCACCACTGCTTCACCAGGTACTAAGCCATTAGCACGGCGATCGAAGGCATAACAGCGACCATCATTGGACAGCATACCTGCTTGCGCCATGCCGATATAGCCATAGGGAGTGAGCATAAGATTCACGCCCGCCACTATTGCCGTATCGCATTCGCGCTGCCGCAAACTCAAGCAAGCTTGATGGGCCGCCACTAGGGAGGAGGAACACGCGGTATTAATCGTCATTGTTGGCCCTTTCAAATTTAAGAAATAGGCCAGACGGGCAGCTAGAATACCCGAGTGATTGGAGGTGATGTTGCCCTCTTTGACGCGCAGATAATAATCCCCTTCTTCAGCGCCGACAAAAGTGCCAATTTTTTGGTTATTAATATGATGCGGTCCGTATCCAGCATTTTCCAAAGCATTCCAGGACTCTTGTAACAGGTGCCGTTGGCGGGGATCTATGTTTGGCGCTTCTCGCGGGGAAATCTGGAAAAACAGTGGGTCGAATTCTGCAACGCCAGGAATACAGGCGCACCATTTTCCGTTGGTTTTGTTGGCGTCCTGACTTGGGTCTCCATAATACCTGCGCCAGTCAAAATAATTTTGGGGAATTTCTTCTACCGCACATTTGCCCTCTGCCAGAATATTCCACATTTGTTCGATATCGTAGGCTTTGGGAAATCTGCCACTCATGCCAATAATGGCGATGGGTTCTTCGTTTATCGCGTCATCCGTTGTTTGCGATCGCACTTCTTCGGACAAGCTTTGGATAGAATCGCTTTCTTCAGGCAAGCTTTCGCTAAAAGCGTTTTCTTGAGCGGGAACCTCCGCTAAATGCACTTCTGTTTTCCCCTGCTCCTGATAAAAGGCTTGGATAAAGTCGCTATGTTCGCTTAAAAAATACTGCGTCAGCTGCTCCAGAGTCGAATACCCAAAAAACAGGGCGGGTGTTATTTCAAGTTGATAATGCTCGCTGAGGCGCGTGGCAAAGCTCAATAAGCTAATTGAATCAAAACCAAAATCAGCTAAGTTGGTTTCTCGCTCGAGCTGTTCCCAAGGCACTTTGAGTTGTTGGGCGATAATATTTCTTAAATCCCATAATACCGACTCTTCCAGACTTAAGCCTCTTAGCTCTGGCCGCATCAATACTTGATTCACAGGTGATGGCTTCACAGGTGATTGCTCGAGTGATGGATTTAAGGGGGCTTGAGTCAGCCCTAAAAAGCCATAAATCCGGCTTGGCTGCCCGACCAATACCAAATGCTGTGTTTTGTTTTGGCTGAGGATTTTATCCAAAACCGCCAGACCTTCCTGAGTTTCCAGAGCACGCTGACCGCTGGAGCGCAAATACATCTTAGTATTTTCGTCTGTATTAAAGCCCATTCCGCCTTCCTGCCACAGCGGCCAATTGATTGCCAGCGCCTTACCTTGGCGCATACCTTGCTGTTGCAATTGATTGCGATAGGTGGCATAGGCCATTTGAAAACGATTGCCAATGGCGTAGTCGCAAGTCCCAAAGTCCCCCAATATAGCCGCAGAAGAGGAAAAATAGCAGACAAAATCAAGTGGCTCATCAAGGCACAAATCGTCAAGCAGCAACGTTCCCGCAATTTTAGGGCTAAGCACCTTTTGAAAGGCGTCGATATTTTTGTCGAGGATAGTTGCACTGCCTGCAATCCCAGCGATATGAAAAATACCGTGTATGTCGCCAAAGCGGTTTTTAGCCCGGTCAATGCCATTTCTCATGGCTACCGAATCGGATACATCTGCTTGAATATATTCAATCTTTGCTCCCAGTTTTTCCAGTCGCGTTAGTTTGCTCTGTATCTTTTCATCCAGAGGCGATCGCCCTGTCAGAATTAAATTAACGGCTTTGCCCGGTACAGAGGTAGGTTGCTTAAAATGTTGTGCCAGGTGTTGTGCAACCAAAAAACCCAAGCCCCCACAGCCACCGGTAATTAGGTAAGTACCACCAGGTTTGATTGCCGATGCTACAGAAGCGCCCTGGGTTGCCAGCATGGTTTCTTGAATCTGACAGACGTAGCGTCGCTGCTTTTGTATCAGCACCGTCTGGGCTTTAGGCGTTTTAAGTTCAGAGAAAATGCGTTGACTCCATTCTGCCATAGAGATAGTTTGACCTTGCCCTGCATTTTCCTGATAGAGCCCAGCAACCTGAATTCCAGGCATAATTAGCTTTAAAGAGCGTTCAAAGCCAAGCCAGGATTCAAGATAACAACGCTCCAGGGCAGTAGCAAAAGAAGCCACAAGCAAGAACCGGGAAGGTTTTAGCGTGCTGTTGGCTAATGCCTGCAAAATATGAACGATGGCGGATGGATCGTACAAGCAACGCGAATCCTCAGTCGGCCATAGATAAAGCAGCGCGTCTACTTTGCCGTGATTCTGACCAATGTCTGTAAAAACTTCACGATAGCTCTGGATATCGGTCGGGTCAACCGTATAAGTATGAGACGAGTGTTTTGCATAAGCATCACCTCGGGCAATGAAAATAACATTAATTATCGGGTCAATGGCTTGCATTGCCTCAAGCATTGCCTGCTGATTTTCTGACTTGGAAAGAAAATAAATAACGTTTTTGTAGCTGACAGAATTAAAAGCGTCGCTCAAAGGCTTCTCCTGCCAAACTTCCTCAAAAGTCATTAGCTCGGTGCTTGGTTCGATGTGAGCGGTGACAGTCTCTCCTTTTACCTTCTCTGTTGTGAAATTCTCTGCCTTTGCTTCTACAACTTCATCCAACCAATAACTTTCTCTGGCAAAAGGATAGCTGGGCAGCGAGATGCGGCGGGGACGGTTTTCACCATAGAGTAAATTCCAGTCCAAGCCCGTGCCAACCACCCATAATGCGGCTAGCTTGCGGTAATCCTGTTGCTTGAAAATGGCGTCGATAAAGGCTTGTCCGGCATCACCCTCCAAAAGCAAATCGTTTCTGTCGCCTGTCGATTTAACCTTACCCCGGTATAAATCCTGACTATTTGCCTTGCCGTCAAGAAAATCGGTCAGGCATTTTACCACATCAGTCACACTGTTGGCAACAAAAGCCAAACGCTCTGACATTGCCTGTCTGCCAACCTGAAGCGTGTAAGCCACATCTGCAAGCTGCAACTGGCTATCTTTACTCAAGCCATGTCTGTTCAGATAAGCCCTTAGATTGCCAGCCAAATTTTTGAGACACGCCTCATTTCTTGCCGACAATACAATAAGTGCAGGACTCTGGTGTCCGGCAGTGCTCGTTCTGGTGTCAACAAACTCTTCCACCACCATATGTGCGTTAGTGCCACTGTAGCCAAAGGAACTCACAGCCGCACGTCGTACACTGACCTTATTATCCGACCAATCTTTTACCTGGGTATTGACATAAAAAGGAGTTTGTGAAAACTCAATGTTTTCGTTGGGCTCGTTATAATTTAGGGATGGTACAAGTTTTTTATTTTTTAAACACAGCAAGGACTTAATTAATCCGCATACACCAGCAGCAGTGGTGGTATGCCCGATATTAGTTTTTACCGAGCCTATGGCACAGTACTGTGTTTGGGTGGTGAATGTTTTATAGGCGGCAGCAAGGGCGTTGACTTCTATCGGGTCACCTAGTTGCGTGCCGGTACCATGAGCTTCAATATAGCCAATTGTATTGGGATCTATTTGGAATTTGCGGTATACCGACTCAATTAATGCGGTTTGAGACGGACCATTCGGTGCCATGATACCATTGGTTTTGCCGTCCTGGTTAATAGCCGAACCAATAATTAAACCATATATTGAATCCCCGTCGGCTAATGCTGAGGACAGAGGTTTGAGAACGACAACGCCAACCGCTTCGCCAAGAACAAAACCATTAGCCTCGCGATCGAATGCTCTGCATACGCCGTCGGGAGATAACATCCCGGCACCTTTCAAACCGATGTGTAAAGCAGAACCAATCAGCGTGGAAGCACCGCCAGCCAAAGCCATGTCACTCTGCCCGGAACGAAGGTGTTCGCAGGCAAGATGAACAGCAACCAGAGACGAGGAACAGGCGGTGTTAATGGGAATGCTCGGCCCTTTCAAATCTAGAAAATATGAGACTCTTGCGGGTAATATGGCTTCGCTATTGGTCATTGCATAGGGCACATAACCCGCACGCTCGCCTTCTTTTACACCATAGTTTGTTGCAGAGCAGCCAACAAAAACAGCGCATGAAGTGCCCTCTAACGATCGCGGATTATATCCGGCATCTTCCAAAGCAGACCAAGCCTGCTGTAGAAATAGCCTTTGTGCCGGGTCCATCCACTGCGCCTCTTGAGGAGAAATGGCAAAAAACAGCGGATCGAATTCGGCAATATTATCCATGAATCCGCCTTGCCGCTGGGAGGTATCCAGCCCGCCAGGTAAATCATTCACTGACTCCCGTTGCCAGCGATCGCGTGAAATCCGGGACACGGAATTTTTACCTGCCACCAGGTTGTCCCAGAACTTATGTACATTATCAGCACCGGGCACGCAGGCAGACATTCCTATCACAGCAATCGGTTCCTGGTGTGTTTGTAAAGTGCCTTGAGGTGTTTGAGGCTTGCTTTGAGTTTTTTGATCGGAATCATCTGGCGCTGTTTTTCTGCTTGTCGCCTTGTCTACCTTGTCTACCTTGTCCGCCTTGTCTACCTTTCTACCTTGTCTACCTTGTCTACCTTGTCTATCCTTGTCTACTTGTCTACCTGTCTGCTAAGACTCCGTCAGGCGATCGCTAAAGTTTCAACAATATGCGCCGCCATGCTTTCAATGGTAGTGTAATTAAAGAGATCGGGACGTTTAAGACGAATCCCCAGGCGCTCGTTTAATTGGTTAATAATCGAAACAGACAGAATCGAGTCCACACCGTACTCAGAAAACGGCACATCAAGTTCCACACGAGTCCCTACTATATCCAGTGCTTCTGAAAGGATTTCCACAATCTGCGCTTCGACTTTTTTGACAAGCTGTGCGGGGCTGTAGGCGTTCTTGACTTGGGTAACAATGCTGGTAGTAACAGTGCTTGCCGAGTCTGAGATTTTCGGCTCGGTTTGCTTTTCCTCCATGTCCCAATTTTCCCGTGTTTGATGGTCGATCGCGTTTTTACGCAAGCTCCAGCCATCACTTCGACCAACAATAATGTGCTGTCCCAACATTTCACCTTCGCCTTGCTCGCCCAGGGACACAACGTTGTCAAAACCTTCCTCTTCGAGCAAACTATGCCACATGGGCGCACTTAATAAAGGCCCGCCAGACATACGCACTCCAGCATCCTGATAGAGCCACCAGCCCTCTAATAACCCGAAAGTCAACGTGGCAAAGCTTGTAAGGGTCGTAGCTTCATTTAAAATTAACAATCCGTGCCGTTTTAGTAGGGCTTTAACGTGTTGTATTGTGTTGCGAATGGATTGGGTTGCATGCAGTACATTTGCAGCTAATACGACATCGCAGGCACTAGGCAAAACATCGCTTAGCGCTTCACGCTCCTGCTCAATGTCTAAACGTTGAAATTGGACAAAGGGGTAATCCTTGCCATAACGACGGCGACCGTACTGAACAAAATGCTCGGAGATATCGGTGTAATAATATTCTATATATTGTCCATAGGGTGCCAGACCTTTCAACACCTCGCCGGTCATACCGCCGATTCCCGCCCCGACTTCTAAAAAGATAATTTTTTCCTGCAAGAACGTGCCCGAATCTTTTTGACACTCGGCTAAGCGTGCTTTTACGCAGGCAACTGCAGCATCTCTCGCTTTAGCATTCAGCGCATCGGCGGTATTCCCCTGATAAACACCTTCAACCAGTTCCATCGACGCTTCTGGAAAAATAACATCCGTCGCTGCAACAGATCCCCGGATAATATCCGGGTAAGCCTGCAGGCAAATTCGCAACAGTTTTTCGTGGCATGCCAGTTCGGGATAGGGTTTTAACCAGTTCTGATGTTCGTCGTTATCTTTTGGTAAAGTGTTTTTCACTTCAATGTGCAAACCATTCACCTCAATAAAGCCTGCCTTGTGCAGCAAGTTCAGCCATTCTTTGTAGAGCTGGTGATAGCTTTCTGGAATAGCTAATCTAGTTGCCAGCGCCTGTTGCTCGTAGCGCTCACCGGGCTGACAAAACACACCCATTGTCTGGAATGCACGCAGAAGTAAATAACAAGCAAGACGATCCAACTGTTGAAGGGCTTGCTGATGGCGCTGTCTGTCTTGCAGCGAAATTGATGGATGTTGGGTTGCAGTCATTACGGAATGAATCAGCGCAGGTGAAGCACTTTTCTGACACGCGTACATTATTCCTGTATCGTTTAAGCCAAAACGGCTCAAGGCACTCGGTTGCGCTTTAAAATAAGCGACTTGTGTGGCGTAAGACGCCAGACAGCGCTCAACCACTTCCATCCCCTCTTGGGGATTAATGGATAGCACGCCCTGTTTGGCCATTCTTTGACGGTAATCGTCGGTAGCGACAATGCCAACCTCGCCCCAATAGCCCCAGTTGATAATTTTTACCGGATAGTTTTGCTGCCGCTCCTGGTACCGCGCCCAAGCATCTTCAAAGGTACAGGCAGAAGCGTAATTGCTCTGTCCGGCATGACTCATAAAGGACTGTCCGGCAGAGAAAAACAACAGGAAGTCCAAAGGCTCATTGGCTAGGGCTTGCTGAAGTACCACATTGCCCTTTACTTTGGGAGCAAGTACTTTGTGTAGCGTTTTCTCATCCATATCGGCGATCGCTCGGTCTTCCAAAACTAAAGCCGAATGGATAACGCCGTCAATACGTCCAAAATGTGCTTTGGCTTGCTGCACCACTCGCTGCATAGCCTCAAGATCGCAAAGATCCGCTTGCTGGTACAACACGTCGGCGCTTTGGTCTTTTAATAGCTGTAGCGCCTCCGGTGCCAAAGCCTCGACGCTACGCCGTCCAACCCATACCAGTTTCGCTTGAACGTTTTCAAGCAGATACTGGCTGAGCACCAAACCCAAACCTCCAGCACCGCCAATAATCAGGTATACGCCCCGAGTCTTGAAGGAACTTCCTTGTGTACTGTGTAGATTTGCCAGGGTTAAAACATTGTCATAAAAATGCCCTTCTCGCCAGCACAGGACGCGCCCGTCCGTCGGTGGCTTTAGCGCAGTCAGCGCCGAAGCAAACTTTTTGCTTTGCTCGGATGTCTGCAATGTCTGCCGATTGATATCTACGCAGCTTACCTGCCACAGCTCGTATTCTTTCGTTAACGACTGAACAAAACCAACCACATCTGCACCATAGGGGGCAATCCGCTCAGAGGCTTTGCACGCCTGTGTTTGCTGAGTCACGACTTTAAGGGTCAGTTTGCTGGAATAGCAGTGGTAGGTCAACAGTGCCTGAATCAAGCCCAAAAGTGCGATTAAACCCAGCGACTGGTTATTCTCAAGGCGTTCGAGGTTTAACTCTAAACCAAGGGCTTCATCGGGAGCGGGCATTATAAAGTAGAGTGTTAAAGCTTTGCCTTGCTCGATCAACGCTTCCAATGCCAGTTGGGGGGATGCGAGGGCAAGTTTAAAAGCATTGGGATCGCGAACATTTAACTCAGACGAAGGATTGTCGCCAAGCTCAAAGCTTAGGACTTGGGTTGCGGGTGGTTGCTCGTGGCACTTTTTAATATCATCTTTTACACCGGACATTGTCGGTGGATAAAAAATAACAACGGTGCCAGAAGCGATTGCTGGCTTCGCACGATCGCTGGCACTGGATCGCGTTGGTTCGAGGCGTTTCCATTGGGGCAAATAAAACTGTCCACCTAGGGTTGCTTTTTGATTTGGCTGATGGCTGTCGCTAACGGTTTCAGGTTTGCGGGCAACGGGTTCGGTGAAGTTAATTTTTTTTTGCTCTTTAATCCAGTATACTTCTTTGGCAAAGGGATAGGGCGGAAGGGATACTCGGTGATAAACCTGACCTTCGTAAATCTGCTGCCAGTCTAAATCAAAACCTTTGAGATAAAGACCAGCCAGAGCCATGAGGTTATCTTTATAGGTGGTGCGATCGCCTCCACTTTCCAGGTTTTCTGTATTGTGAAGCTCTGCCACTGTCAAATCAAAAACTTTCTTGCAAAATGCCTGTTCTTGTCGGCTCAATTTTTCCGCGTTGCTAATGAGACCATCTAAATTTCCCTTCAGGGCATTTTGCAAAGCCTCTATTGAATCGACGACGAAAGCACAGCGTTTTTTAAAATGGGCACGACCGATATTCAAGGTATAAGCGATCGCTCCTAAAGTTCCCCGCTTTTCGTTGCGTGCCAAATACTCACTTAAATCCTTTATTTTAAGTTTTAGTGCTTCATCAGTTTTGGCTGATAAACAGATTAAATGAAATGCTTTGTTACTGTCAGCAATTGGCTGCACGGGCGCTTCTTGAACAACGAGGTGGGCATTGGTTCCGCTGTGACCAAAAGAGTTTATAGCCGCCATTAACGGCTCACCTGGCTTGGCTTCCCAGTCCTGCAATTGCTCGACGATATACAGACCTGTGTCGTTAAAATCGATCAGAGGGTTGAGTTTGTTAAAATGCACCAGACCGGGCAACTGGCGGTGTTTCATGCACAACAAAATCTTAATCAAACCTATAGCACCCGCCGCCGCCGCCGTATGTCCTATACTTGATTTAACTGAACCTACTCCGCAACGCCAGCCTGAGTCTGCGCTGATTGAAGAAAATACTTTCTTCAGCGCATTCGCCTCAACCGGATCGCCCAATTTGGTTCCCGTGCCGTGGGCTTCAATATAGGTAATTTTGCTAGCATCAATATTATATTCTTGATAGATTCGCTTTATAAGTTTTTCTTGCGCGAGACCGTTGGGTGCGGTAATGCCGTTGCTTCTTCCGTCCTGATTAATGCCACTGCCTTTGATAACACCATAAATCAGATCGCCATCATCCAGGGCGTTCTGTAATTTTTTTAACACCAGAACGCTAACACCTTCCCCTAGAACGGTACCATTGGCAGCTTCGTCAAAGGCACGACATTCGCCAGAAGATGAGAGCATTTCAATGGATGACAGACAGACTAGTAAGTCACTATTAAGATTGGTAAACACTCCTCCAGCCAAGGCGATATCGTTCTCGCCATGACGAAGGCTCTCACAAGCCAGATGAATGGCAACTAAAGAAGAGGAACAGCCGGAATTAATCACCATAGCTGGTCCCTGCAAATTGAGAAAATAGGAGATTCTGGAAGCAACAAGGGCTTCAGAGGAGCCAGTGAAACCCTGTTGGCTGTAGCCGTTTGGCTCGCAACCGACATAGATGCCGCAACGCAATTGTGAAATGTTTTCATTCACAAGACCAGCATCTTCTAGTGCTCGATAGGCTTCCTGCATAAATACCCGCTGAGAAGGATTCATCTCGGCGGCTTCTTTAGGAGAGATTTCAAAAAACAAGGGGTCAAAATAGGCCTGTTCTTCTAAAATACCGCCCCACTTGCAATAACATTTTCCTGCCTCTGGCTGCGGGCTGTACATTTGACGATTCAGACGGCTTTCGGGCAGTTCGTCCACACTATGGATGCCTACTTTCAGATTTTGCCAAAATTGCTGGGTGTTTGTCGCACCCGGAAACTGACCTGATATGCCAATAATCGCGATGTCACGAAGATCCCTATCGCTCTTGTTATTGTCCTCCCTTATTTCCTTTATTTCGCTTTTGTTTTCCTGAATCTGAACCGCTTGTTTTTCTGGTGTTTGTTTTAGTGCAGATAGCTCGTTTTTATAGCGATCGACAATAAATTCGGTAAGACGTTCTACAGTAGTATAATTAAATAACTCTGAGGGGTTTAACTTAATCCCCAGCGCCTCATTAATTTTATCGACAAAATCGAGCATGAGAATTGAATCCACGCCATAATCTGAAAACGTGGTATGGATGTTAAGCCGATTTTGTTCGATCTTTATGCACAGGCTCAATTGTATCATCAGGCTGGCTTCGACTGAGGCGGCGATTTCCGTTGATGAGAGCGTCGCTGTTTCCTCTTGCCTGAGAGGATTCATTGAGGTGGCTACCTTGCGTGTAATCGGAGGCGCATCTCCGATTTTACCATCGCTTTGCGCGATGATAATTTGCTGTCCCAACGCCCGAGCTTCTTCATCCAACAGGATGACGTGGTGAAAATGCTGTTTTTCCAGCATTAACTGCCAATTTTTTGCTGACAGAGCAGGCGCTCCTGGCAGACGAATGGTTTCGTCATCATACAACCACCAGCCATCCAACAAACCAAAGGTTACCGTGAGAAAAGGCGAAACTTCTGTCAACTCATTTAATACCAGGAGTCCATCGCACTTGAGTAATGTTTTAACATTTTGTAAGGTTCTGCTAATGTTGCGTGTGGCGTGCAAGACGTTGGCTGCTACCACAATATCGATACTAGCGGGATCGAACCCTTGTTCGGTAACAGCTTGTTCGATATTCAACAATTGCGTCTCTATAAATGAATACTGCTCACAGAAGGTTTCGTTAGCGTGAATCAGGAAGCGTTTTGATATATCGGTATAAATATAGCGCAACCGATCTGAATACACATTAAGTGCTTTAAACAAGAATGCACTAGTGCCACCAGTACCCGCGCCTATTTCCAAAATGCGTATTTTTTCCCCCACACTAAGGTTTGGCAGCGCCTGTTCTACGGCAGCCGTCACAACGTCGGCTACGCGTAGGTTAAAATATTCAGCGGAGGGATGCTCCTTATAAATTGCTTCCACCCGTTCCATCGAGGAATGGGCGAATATAACTTCTGTGGCTGGTTTATGACCAGTCAAAATTTCCGGCAGTTCCTTTAGGCAGGGCACAAGGATATCCAGTTGCGGCTTTAATAGGGGATAAGATTCACGCAACCGATCTGCTTCCCAATCTATATCGATGGAGCGAATTTGTTTCTCAATGACGTCAGATTTTTCTTTTAACAGAATTTGTTGTGAACCGCGATCTTCAATTTTCTCTGCCTGAATGAGAATCCGAACGAGTTCACCCCATAAACGACGATACTTGTCCGGGATATCGAGTTGCTTTCTCATCTCTTCAAGATCGCACAAATTCGTCATGGACTCCAAAACACCAAGCGTCTTTAGGGTTTTGAAAATTCCATGAACGATCAATTCTTCTACCAATTTACGAGGGTGAGTTGATGATGCTTTCACTACTAACTCCCTTTTCTCTGAGATTTGGCAAAAACAATGGGTCGTAAAAATTCCTTTAGACTCGTCCAAAATATAATTCAAGCACAAGAAAATGGTAGAAAGTCAAATTAGCAGTTTACCATTGTGATGAAAAAATGTGTATTGTTCTTGATTATATCCATATATGTGACCATCGATCTATTAAGCTGCTCGTCGTAATAATTGTTTTGGCATTTTCAGTAGACCGAAAACTTTTGCCAGGTAACGCAAGAATGAAGTTTTCAGCCGACGTCTCTGGTATACTGTTGCGCTCGCACAAGCGAGCGCAACAGGGTCTATCCACAAACTTGTTACTCGAAGTACCCTTGTGTATTCCAAGGCAGGATTATAAATTTTAGTTTTTGTGAGAAAACAAAGCCTCAAACCTGGATTAAGTCAAAATTTAAGAAATTGGCTTCGATTATTGTTTTCCGAGAGTGAAAAAACAGGGTTAGATTGAAGATGTGAATGCTACCGAAGGAACAAGTGCATCCTGACAATAAACTTCCACCATTGGAGTTCGATAACCGTTAGGAGTCCAGAGAATGGGAAAAAAGCTTTCATCCATCTCAAGGCTACCAATCATTCTATAGCGCTCAAAAATATATCCATATCCAACTCCAGGCGGTTGAAACTGAGCATGCATTGGGAAGCTGCTGACTGCAAAGCTACGGCTTTTTTGTTCTTGAGTTGTGTTTTTCCCTAAACCACGCCATAAATCCCCGTGTATAAATACACATCCTCCCCTTGGAATTGTGAGTTGGATAATTTCCGGATGCTTCACACCTGCTTGAAAAGCAGCTGTCCGCAAAGGTTGGCGATAATCTTCCACAGGTGCATGCAGAAATCTTACCTGGTCAGAACAGACCCATTGATGAGATTGACTTGCCACCTCTAAAGTCCCTGCTTCTGGAATCAAGTCTGTCAGCGCAATCCAGCAAGTTATCACCGAAGATGGATCGATACAAGACACATAAGCGCGATTGCGATGAAACGCGACTTCTGAGGAGCCTGGTGGTTTAACCCAGCAGTTATCTAGGGCAAAGCGAGCACCAACCCAACCTCCCAAGGTGGCATTTAACCGAGCAATCTCTGCTGAAAATGAAAAGCTGGCAATGGTGCGATCGCATCGCCACACATTGGTTATTTGTTGAACTGCATTAGGTTGACTCGATCCTGTTCGTCCATGAAACTCATCTGGACAAGTACCTGTTTCATACTGACTTCCAGAAATGAGATCTAGCCTAGTATTGATTTGATCTACTAGCTCCAAATCCAAGAATTTATCGAGAATCAAAAACCCTTGCTCGCGGAACTGATGAACAAGTTCATCACTTAATTGGACTGGTTGATGTACCATTAGCTTAACCTCCTATAAAAGTAGCAGTTTTTGCTAGTGCATCATCACAATAATCAGCTAGGAAAGAGCTACGGTAGCCATCTTGCCGCCAGACAATCGGGAAAAAGCTCTCATCAATTGAGTCATCTCCGTAACGCTTATAGCGTCCGGCGTGAAAACTGTTTGGGATATAACTTTCTTCCCCAGTCGATCTAAATCGAGATTCAGCAGGAATGTGAGCAAACGCAAGACAACGCCTAATGGTGTTGGGCATAACGTTTCTACCCGAGCCATGCCAAACACGACAATGATGAAATGTACAACTTCCTGGCTTTAGTTGTATTTGCGACACTTCTGGATGCTCAACACCTGCTTGCTTAGCAGCTTGTTCCATGTACCAAAGATAGCCTTCACCTGGAACATAATATACTGGTCCATTATCTGTGGATAGCCATCGATGAGAACCCTTAACATATTCAATTGTGCTTGCACCTGGAATGGCATCACTGAGGGCAATCCAGCAACCCACAAATTCAAGGGGTTGATGATAGAAGGGATAGAAGGGGTATATTAAATCCTGATGTAAGACTGTTTCACTAGCTCCGTAAGGTTTTAGATAAATGCTATCTCCTAAAAAACGCGCTCCATTCCAGCCTCCAAGCATGCTCGTCATCTGACCGAGCTTTTCGGAAAGAACAACCGATGCACAAGTCAGATCGCTTCTCCAAACTCCTACCACTTGCCTAGTAGAATTAGGAATTCCTGAATTGGGGTTCCAAGTCAAATCATCGGGGTAAATTCCAGTCTCAAACTCACCTGAAAATATAGGTTCAAACCGATTAATTAGACGATTAACTAATTCTTCGTCAAGCAGGTTTTCCACAACTAAAAACCCATCTTCACGAAACTGAGTAATTTGTTCATCAGTAAGCAAAGGCAATTTATTATTCATAAAACTTCATCCTAAATAAAGGTCATTTTTTGTCATTCTACAGAGTACGACCATTGGTGACAAGTTAAGACAACGTTACTTTTGTCAATTAGGAATCATGACAGAAATTTGGTAATAAATAAGGCATCAACATAAGCTTTATACGCGGTGATTTGTGGAGCTGTTTGACATTTTACTTATCTCCCTTTATGGGCTGAGAGGGTCTAAAACTTGTCAGCCTCGGTCAATAAGCGGTTTAGCATAGAAGAACGATCTGGCAATGAAGCAATCAGAGTATTTTCGCTCGGCGCAACCCCCAAATTTTTCAAAATTTCATCCGATGCCTTAGTCACAACCACTTGTTCTGATTCGTGAGCCAATATTCGTTCTAAAGATTCCATTCCTTCCTCAGCATTAAGGCTGTAAATTCCTTTCTTTCTGAGATAAGCTTCGTACTGTTCGTGTGTACTCTCGAAATCGGCTTGTTGCTTGTGCGACCAATAACCCCAGTTTATAGTTTTTACGGGATAGGCCACCTGCCTGTTCATTTCACGGGCAAAGGCATCTTGAAACATACACCCCGCTATGTAACTACTCATATTTGCTGACATAAATTTTAAGCGTTGAGCAAAACTTTGCATGGAGGAGAAAAACACCAGAAAATCCAGCGGTTCGTTTTTGAGCACGGAGTAAAGAGCCAGAGCAGATTTCACTTTGCCATCAAACGAGCCAGCGCGGAACTGCTCTTCACTAAGACTGCCTATGGGCACGCCTTGAGGAACCATCACCAGGTTAAATACACCGTGAATGTTTTTCTTTTCTTTTTTAATCTCATCAAACACCGCTCTGGTTTCTTCCTCAGACCAATTTTTCAAAGTCATGTATCGGGGGCGAGAACCCAACGCAGCGATCGCTTCTATTTTTTTGTCTATCCGCTCATCCCGCTCCCGTCTCCCCACCCATATAACCTCTGCCTGATAAGTTTGTACCAGGTATCGAGTCAGGAGACTACCTACGTGTCCCGCTCCGCCAGCTACTACGTAAATTCCTTTGTTGCGTAGGCGACTGCGTACTGGGCGAGGTAAATCCAACCGCTCCAGTTTTCTGGTGTAAGCATTCCCGTTTCGTTCCACAACCACATTTAAACTTTGGCGATCGCCATTTTGCGCCAACAAGGGAGGAAACAGAGAATCCCCCGTGCTTCCAGAAGACGGCGATATATTTTGGCGATCGTAGAGATTAACCTGCCAGTGAACGTGTTCCTGAGCCAAAGAAGTGGCCAATCCTACGATGACAGATGCATAGGGGTCGATTCGGTCTTCTTCGTGCAAGGCATAGGCATCATTCGTAAACAATATCCATTGCAAGGGCTTCTCAGCATAACCCAACTGCTCCAATCTTCTCACCAAAGCTAGTAAACCCATCACGTACCAAGGCTCGCGAACAGTTTTCCGGAAACCATTTTGGGATAGAAGGAATGTTTCATTTGAAGTCGCGAGAAAACAAACATTGCACACCGACGACGTAAGTTGCTTTAATTGATTTCCCAAGTCATCGGACTGAAGACTCTCCGCGTATGGAAAACAAACAGAGAGAATCTCACGTTTCTGCTGGCGATAAATTTTCAACAGCCTTTGAGCCTCTGATGCGTTTTCTTCATGGTATACTAGCAAGCTTGTGCCCTCAGCCTGCCGTTCCTGAGAAGTTGTATTCTCATGAGCCAAACGCTGCCAAACCGGAACATAAAGCAGTTTTTCCAAGCTTGCCTTCTTCAAGGTTTTGAGTTTAATACCACTGTAACGAACCGCCACCTGACCCCATCGGTCTAAAATTTGCACGTCGAGTTCCTTCTGCGCTCCTTCCACGACATAGGCATAGGCTGGTTGCTCCGCATCATCCCATCGTTCTACTTTTTGCACGAAAAAGGGAATTCCGGCTCCTTGTTGAGAGGAATCAATCCAACGACAGGCAAGCAAAGCTGCAACAAAAGCTGCTGGATGGAAAAGGTATTCGGCGTTCTGTGGAACTGGTCTATCAATGGCTATGAGTGCTTCCCTTTCTCCAGCCCAAGCTTCTGTCGCCCCTTGATAAAGAGTTCCCACAACCTGGTTTGTTTCAAGCGATCGGTATGGTTCTTCCGGCAACTCTTGTTTGAGCATGGTGCTTTTCAAGCGATTGATATCCAGCGCTTTGGGTGGTTCCAAAGTCTGCGTCCAATAGCCATTGCCACGACAATAAATCGTGTTTTCATCCGTTTCACCACCGATGACCCGGTATTTAAAAGTATTCTGTTCTACTTCCACCACCAGTTGAACGGGGCATTCATCAAGAACATAAAGTGGAGTAAGCCAGAATAAATCTTGTAAAACGGCAACTTTATTGGGCACAATCTCGTTTAAACCAGTCAACACCATGTCTAGGAAACCCACAGCTGGAAAAACAGGTTTGCCATCAATAGTGTGTTGCGCCAAAAGCGGTTCTGTGGATTTTAAGACTTTTTTGAAAACATAGCTTTTTCGGGGTTGAGAAACCTCCACTGGAACGGATGAATCAAACCAGTAACGGTCTTTAGAAAAAGGATAGGTGGGTAAAGGAACTCGCTGGGGTTTCACCGCCCTCGGTAATTGAGTCCAATCCAGAGTCAAACCCGATACCCACGCCCGAGCAAGTTTCTCCAGTTCCCGATTGTTCAGGGCAGTCAACACCTCATCGGCAGAAACCGTAGAAGATTTCACTTCTCCTTCCTTAACCTCACCCAAGTAAAAATTCCCATCATTCGTCTTGTCTGCCAGAAAATCAGACAATTTTTGCTTTAAAGCATCTTTCGTATCTACGATAAAAGCCACCCGTTTTTCCATCGCTTCGCGTCCCACCTGTAGAGTATATGCTATGTCGGAAAGAGCATAGGATGGTGCATCTAGCATAAAACGATAGAGATTTTTGGCAACTTCCTTGAGCCGCTCCTTACTTTTTGCCGATAGGAGAATTAAAGCTGCTCCTTCTTCCGTTGTTCCTGCGTACTGTTTTTCATCCTGTGCTCCATACTCTTCAACCACAATATGTGCATTGGTTCCGCTAAAGCCAAAACTGCTAATAGCAGATCGCCTCATCTCTCCTTCCCCAACAGACCAATCCTTGAGTTCCGTATTGACATAAAAGGGGCTGTTCTCAAAATCAATATGTTCGTTGCTCTTTTCAAAATTCAACGATGGCACTAATTTGCGGTGCTGCAAACATAACAAGACCTTAATAAAACCCATAATTCCAGCTGCTGTAGCTGCATGACCGATGTTGCTTTTAACCGACCCTATAGCACAGTAGCGTTTTTTATCAGTGTAAGCTCGAAAGGCTTTCGTCAGAGCATCGATTTCGATAGGGTCACCCAATTTTGTCCCCGTACCGTGTGCTTCAACGTAACCGATTGTAGCTGGGTCGAGGTTTGCATACTGGTATACACTTTGTTCTAATTCACACTGGGAAGCAACGCTAGGAGCAGTGATACCATAAGTCCGTCCATCTTGATTGCAGCCCGACCCCAGGATGACCCCATAGATATGGTCGCCATCTTTGCGAGCCGCTTCAAGGGGCTTTAAGACCACAGCCCCGACTCCTTCCCCAGGAACAAACCCATCCGCTCTATCATCAAATGTTTTACATTTTCCATCCGGTGCCAGCATCCTCGCATTACTGGCCACAATATGGAAATGAGGGGTTGTACCAATATAGACACCGCCAGCGATCGCCATATCGCTTTCACCCTGAAGGATACTCTGACAACCCAGGTGTATCGCCACCAGCGATGACGAACAGGCGGTGTCAACTGTAATACTCGGTCCTTTGAGGTTTAAGAAATAAGAAATGCGTGCAGCAATCAGCGAACCAGCATTCCCCCAAAAGGATTGGGGCTCATACGGAACTCCTGCTTCCCGCATTTTCATGCGATAATCGCCAGGGTCTGCACCAACAAAAACACCACATTTTGTGTTAGAGATGGATGCATTGGCATAACCGGCATCTTCTAGGGCTTTCCATGCTTCTTCTAAAAAGAGCCGCTGTTGTGGATCGGTGAGTTCCGCTTCTCTGCCGGACAGTTTAAAAAAGAGCGCGTCAAATTTATCGATATCGGTTAAAAATCCTCCCCATTTGCAGTAGGTTTTATCGAGATGCTGTGGATTCGAGTCGTAGTATGCGTTGATGTCCCATCGCTCGGAAGGAACTTCGGTGATGCTATTTTTACCGTTAGCCAGGTTATTCCAAAATCCCTCGACATTGGAAGCTCCCGGAAAACGTCCGGACATACCTATGACAGCGATCGCCGAAACAGACTGCTTTTGTTTGGGAGGCGCTGGCGGAATAAACTGCTTTGTTTTGGGAGGAACCGTCACAACAACTTTGCCAATGTTTTCCCGTTGTTGCAGACAGTAATAGGCATCGCGAATGCCATCGAAGGAGAAACTGTGGCTTAAGGTTGGCACTATCTTTCTTTCCGCAAGTGCTTGTGCCATAAGTGCTAAGTGTTCCGTCAGAAGTTTTGGCTGCTTGGTATACAATCTGCTCATGTCAATGGACTGGAAAGTCTGATTATCTACCAAGTGGGACAAGTCAAGCTGCCGAGAATTCCTCAGCCCAGCCATAGCAATTTCGATATAGCGTCCACCGGGAGCAAGAAGATTTAAACCCTTCTGGATTGCTTCATCTGACAAGGTATTAAAAACTACATCAACACCTTGTCCGTTGGTCATCTCTAAAATTCTTTGGGCAAAATCCTCCTTACGATAGTTGATAAGATTGCGAACGCCTTTCTTTTTCAAGTATTCCAATTTTGCCGAGGAACCAGCTGTAGCATAAATCTCCGCTCCTTTCAACAAGGCTAATTGAATCCCAATCAATCCTACGCCCCCCGCAGCCGTTTGAATGAGAACCTTTTCACCCGGTTTCACGTTGGCTAAGTTAAAGGCGTGGTTCATGGTTAAAAAGGCTACGGGGAAAGAACACGCCTCTTCGTGGGTTAAACCGGAAGGTTTTTTGACTGCATTCTCTTCCCGGACTACGACTAGCCCGGAGTGCCCTCCCATAGATGTCCCCATTACAGCGATCGCTTCATCTCCAGGTTGAAAACGCCGTACCTTTGCCCCAGTACGCAAAACCACACCGGAGACTTCCGCTCCCGGCGTAAATGGATAAGGCGGCATATTGGGGTATAACCCACGCACGCATAGCACATCTGCAAAATTGAGAGAGAAAGCTCTGACCTCGATTTCTACTTCTCCCTCACCGGGCGCGGTGGGTTGGATGGCACGAATTTCTAAATCTTCAGGGGAACCCGGTTTTGTCACAAAAACCGCCTGATATGGCGAAGGCGATCGCTCCTCCTCTTCAATTTTCTCTACCTGCGTGTTATTGACCTCGAATGAATCAACAGTCTCCCAGGTGTTATGGGACACAGACATTGAGACTTCTGAATGTTTCGAGTATTCCACACTTTTCCCAGATTCCATGGTTTCTGGAGATTCTACGGGAGCTGATTGTTCCAAATATTCCGGGGGATCTGAGTGTTCAAATTCTAACAATGCCTTAATCTGTTCGCCGTATTCATCGAGAATGGCATTGGAAAAACCTTCTATATTGGCGTGATCGAAGAGTGCTGTCGTTCTTAGCTGAAGTTTAAGAGTTTTATTAATCCTGTTGATGAGATCTACCCCGGTAATAGAATCTACCCCGTAATCGGAGAGTGGTTTTTTGATATTGATCTCTTCCTGGCTCACGTCTAATGCTTGGACAAGGTTTTCGGCAATCTTCTCCTCAATATAGGTTTTGAGATCCGTTTCTTTTCGTACTCTTTCAGGTTTAGCCTGCCGAATTAATGGCGATCGCGACTTCACCGGGTTAGCTTTTGTTACGGTTGTCGTTTCTGCCGACTTTCGATAGCGTCTGATTATACCGTTACTCTCTGTAATAATGACATCTTGCCCAAAATCCAAACGCGCCTGAGAAGATTCGTTGAGGTTTAAAATAGAGCGGAAACCTTCCGCATGTAAAACATCTCTCCACATAGCTAAGCTGAGGGTGGGACCACCGGGCAGCCGTCCCTCTTCATCATCGTAGAGCCACCAGCCCTTCAGTAACCCGAAGGTGTAGGTCAAGAAGTCCAGATTTTTCACCCCCTCATTAATGATAAGCCAGCCATTAGTCTTGAGAAGGGCTTTGGTATAACGAAGGGTATTATTTATTCTGCGTGTTGCATGGAATACATTGGTGGCAATAACGATATCAAAATCGAAAAGTTCGTAACCTTGAGTTTCCACATCCTTTTCGACATCCAGTATTTTGAAATCCACAAAAGGATTGTCTGCCTCAAAAGTCTTCCTGCCATAATTAATCAAGCCCGGAGAAATATCGGTATAGACATAAGAGAGATGTTCGCCGTATCCCCGCACCGCATCAAAAACCATAGTACTTGTAGAGCCGGTTCCTGCACCCACTTCAAGAATCTTGATTTTTCCGTTTTTGCCTAACTTTGGAATATGGTGACGAACATAGGCAGCGACGTTACGTGCTACACATCGGTTGTAATGGTCTACCTGGGCGTTCCCTTTGTAAATACCCTCAACCCTCTCCATTGAGGAATTCGGAAACATAACGTCTGTCCCGGCGATTTCCCCACGAAGTACGTCCAAACAGGAATGCATACAAACCCATACCAGGTTGATATGAGTTTTCATTTCAGGGTAAGAGGAAAGCAATTGATTCTTTTCTTCTTCAACACGTTTAATTGCTTCCCGCACCGAAGCACTCTCCACTGCGGTGGTAGACACAACTTTTTGTCCTTGAATCCAAATCCATCCGGCACGAGAGAGAATGTTCAGTAATTCATCGAATAGACGCCAATAGTCAGGTATAACGGATAACCTTGTTCTCATCTGTTGTTTGTCGTATTCCTCATAAGCATTTCGGAATACCCCTGCCTTATGAAAACACAGCAGGGTGAGGTGTAACCCCAGGCGATCGATCTCAACAAAACACTGCTTAGTTTTTTCCGATTCGTTAAATCCCCCTAGGGTGCGGTCTATAAGGGTATTTAGGGTAGGAGGAGTTTCTTCCGGAGAGAAGGATAACTCTTGGCTGAAGTCAACATTAATCCCTGTGAGAAATTTTTCATTCGCGTTTATGGGCATCACCTGATTCAACGGATGGGACAGAACTCTGGTAATCGACTCCATCCCCTGTTCTGGTTGAATCGAGTAGAGACCGGCAGCAGCCAGCTTTTTGTTAAAGTCCTCGGAGGCGACAATTCCTACAGTTCCCCAGTAACCCCAGTTTATCACCTTGACAGGAAAATCTTCTTTCTTAGCTAGGCTGTGAGCATAGGCATCTTTGAAGGTACAACCTGCCGTGTAATTCGCTTGACCTGCGTTGCCCGAAAAGGAGATTGCCGATGAGAAGAACAACATAAAGTCAAGAGATTCCCCCTCAAAGGCTTTATGTAAGATAACACTGCCCCGTACTTTGATATCCAAAGCCATACGTAAAGTGGGCTCATCCATGTTTTCCAGGGTCTTATCCTTTAAGATAATAGCCGAATGAAAAACTCCATGAATCTTTCCGTATCGGGCGCGAACCTGTGTCACCACCTTTTTCATACTATCCAAATCGGTGGCATTGGCTTTTAAGTACAGGATCTCGCCACCTTTAGATTCTATGGTTCGGATTGTTTCTTGCCTTTGTGCGTCTAATTCGCTTCTGCCCACAAGAATAACTTTGGCTTGGACGGTTTCCGTGAGATAACGACAAAGTTCTAAGCCGATACCACCTGCCCCTCCTAGAATGAAATAGACACCTTTTGTGCGGAAAGGCATTTTTGGAACGGAAGGCAAGTTGATAGGAAGCAATTTGCGTACATAACGTCTTCCTCTACGCAACGCTACGGCTTCACCTTGAGGATGAGGTGGTTCGGTCAAGATAGGGGCTACCCACAACCGTCGTGTTTCCTCTGTTACCGCAACTGCAAAATCGTCAAGGTCGATATCCAAGCAACTCACTTCCAGTTGGGGGTATTCTCTAGCCAGGGAAGAGGTAAAACCCTGTAAGCTGGCAGTGCAAGGATCGAGCGCTTCTTCCGGTTTTATTTGATACACTCGGTTTGTGAGTACTTTCAAGCGCAGACGAGCGGTAAAGTTGTGCGAAGTAATTCCTTTAAAGAGTCGAAAGAGTGATATTGTGCCCTGTTGCTGGCTTTGTTCGAGAATTTCAAGATCGTCATCACCCCATTTTGTTTGGTTCCCACTCAAAAAGTAGATGGTGAGAGGAGACGATCCGACCTTTTCTATTAAAGCGGGGATGCAGTTATTCCAGGCAAGCGGATCGTCGGCTTTTACCTCCCAAAGGTTTTCCCCCAGTCTTCCAGACCCTAAGCCCAATTGAACCCGAAAACATTTATGACTGCTGTGGGCACTGGCAAGAGCATCTGCCAAAGGCAAACAAGACAGGGGATACACCAACAAACAGCTTTCTTCGGTTGAGGTTGGCAGGGAAGGGCGATCGTTTTCTTGCAGCGTCCAACTAGGGGCATAGAAAAATTCAGCTAAGGGGTCTTTGAGTTTTCTTAGGACAACGTCACTCAGCTTGAGGCACACCTGACCCCGTTCATCTGTAAGTATTACATTATACCGCGATTTGCCCAGATTTTTGACATATGCATAACCACGGGGTGGTAACGGGCGAATCCGCTCCACCTTCTCGACAGCATAAGGTAGCATCGGTTGTCCGCTTCTTGTTTGAAGAGGGTCGAAAAGACCACCGATGACCTGGAGAGCGCTATCTACTATAGTGGGATGCAGTTCGTATCGTTTAAAGTCGCTTTCGCAAGCAGTCGGTAACTGAAGCAAACCGATGGCTTCTTCATCGTTTCCCCAGATTTGTTCGAGCCCTTGGAACTGAATTCCATAATCAACACCCTTTTCCCGGCAAATGGTGTAATGAGTTGGTTTGTCTATTGTCCTGCGGGAGCAACGTGTTTTGATATCTTCTATGGAAAGTGGTGGTTCTTGAGTAACCTCTTTTTCCTTAACCAAAACGAACTCACCTTGGGCGTGGATAGTATCTCCGCAACGAATTTCAAAACCGAACTCTTTGTCCTTTTGGGTAATGACGATATTGATTTTTTTTCCTTCTTCGGGTATAATCACGGGCTGTAGCCAGAGAACTTTGGCAATATCGTATTGTTCATTTGGTCGAACCGAGGAAAAAGCTGCGATCGCAATTTCAAGAATTCCCACCCCTGGGAGAACGGGCTGATTTTTCACTTGATGGTCGCTCACAATCCAATCCGTATCGGACAAAGTCTTGTGAAATACGGCTCCAACGCCTGCACTCTCTCGAACATCAAATCCATCTAGTAAAGGATGAGAGGAAACGATCTGGGATTTTGTGTCTTGAGATATCCCCACTTCAGGAATCCAATAGCGTTTCTGAGCGAAGGGATAAGTTGGCAAAGAAGAACGTTGTGGCTGAGATTCGCCGTACAGGAGCTGCCAATCAATGCTTACACCTTTAGTCCACAGTGCAGCTAATTTACCTAGCTCTTGACCGTGGAGCAATTGCCGGACAAAAGTTTCTCCGATTTCTCCTTGAAGGAGTGTTTCAATCTCTGTGTCTGTGGTTTGCACGCTACCTCGGTAACAGTGTTCCCTCTCTGCCAATCCTTGGTAATACTGCAACAATTTTTCCCGAAGTTCTTCCAGACTGGATGCAATCAAGGCTAATCGTTCCTCCATCGCCTCACGACCCACTTGTAAAGTATAGGCAATGCTCTGCAGCGACGGATGAACATCGGCGGCGGCGGAAACAGGGATGAACTCAGCAAGCTTCCTAGCGTATTCCTTCAGGGAATTTTCATTCTTCGCAGACAAGAGAATCAAGACGGGCTGCCCGTTTATCTCCGCGCTTTGCTTTTCGTTGTTTCTCCTTTCTATATATTCCTCCAAGATGAGGTGTGCGTTTGCCCCACCCGCTCCAAAGGAACTAATACCTGCTCTGAGAGGATAAGTCTTTTCACTATCCCCTTCCTTAATAACTGGCCTTTCCCATGTTTCGAGTTGCTGCTGTAGATAAAAGGGAGACTGCTCAAAACGGATGTTCGGATTTACGGTTTCTGAGTGGATTGAGGGTGGGAGTTGTTTGTGTTTCAGCTGTAGAACGACCTTGCTCACGGCTGCTATACCGGCAGCGGCTTCCAAATGACCGATATTAGCCTTTGCAGAACCGATGCTGCAAAATTGTGTCTCCTTAGTGTCTTGTTGGTAAGCTTGTACTAAACCAGAAATTTCAATAGGATCGCCTAACTCCGTGCCGGTACCGTGTGCCTCTATATAACTAATAGTGCGGGCGTTGACATTTGCTTTTTCCAGAACCTCCTTAATCAACGCACCCTGCGCGTTGGGATTGGGCACGGTGTAGCCGTTAGTCTTGCCTCCGTGATTGAGGGAACTTCCTTTAATAACGGCATAAATATGGTCTTCATCCCTGATTGCCTTATCTAATGGCTTCAGCAGAATTGCCCCTATGCCTTCCCCCGGTACGTAACCATCGCCTCCCTCACCAAAGCTACGACAACGTCCGTCACTGGCAGCAAATCCATTTTGACCCAATTGCAGATATTTATTTGGGTGAAGAGATAAATTAACTCCGCCAGCCAAAGCTAAATCACAGTCCCCGCGTTTGATGGATTCGCATGCGAGATGGATAGCAGTTAGGGAGGAAGAGCACATGGTATCTACAGCCAGACTTGGGCCGCTAAAGTTAAAGAAGTAGGATACCCGGTTAGCAATGGAGGAGAGAGAGTAACCGAGGAACATCGGCTTACCCTTGGCGGTTTCTTCGACTCCCAGCAACTGGTATTCCAGGTAAAGCGCTCCAACAAAAACGCCGACTTTTTCTGTTTGAAGTTTAGCCCTCGTATAGCTGCTATCTTCGATGGTTTCCCAGGCTACCTGTAAAAACAGGCGTTCCTGTGGATCCATAATTTGGGCTTCTTTGGGAGCTATGTTAAAAAACAGGGGGTCGAAGCGATCGACATTGTTGATGAACCCTCCCCACTTACAATAGCTTTTTCCTCTTTTATTCTTCTCTGGGTCATAATACTGACGGTAATCCCAACGTTCCCGAGGGATTTCGGTAACACAGTTTTTTCCTGTCTTCAGGTTTTCCCAAAAGGTTTCCAAGTCGTCTGCCTGTGGATAGCGACCGCTGATGCCTATAATCGCAATTTCCTGGCATTGTTGGTCAGGCTGTTTGCTGCTAACAGCTTTAACCGCAGATGTTGGCTGCAGATCGACATCCAGCTTTTTTGTGGCAGAATCGGAACTGTTGACGGCTCTCGCTCCGGTATTCGATTTTTCTTCAGTCGCTACCTTTTCCCAATTCTTGAGCAATAGGGTTTGATGGTGTTCGATAAAATATTCAGTTAGCTCGGACAGATTTTGTCGCTCAAAGAATAGGGTTTTAGGCAATTCCCCGAAATGGGATTCCAATTCCTGATTTAAGCTTAAAATCGCAACCGAATCAATTCCGTATCTTTCAAAAGGCGCTGAGGCTTGAATTTTGCCTACAGGAATTTTGAGGGCTTTTGACAGAATCTCTTTTAGATAACTCTCAATTTCTTGACGAAAATTCTCTAAATTTTTTGAAGTTTCGCGATCGCCGGATGGGTTGTCTTTCTCCCCTTTGTCTTGGGTTTTTTCCTCCCTAGTAGCCGTTGCTTCTTCCCCCGGAGTGTGCAACTCTCCCGGAATCCAGTACCGTTCTCTCGCGAAGGGGTAGGTGGGCAAAGACATGATTTTGGGAGTCGAATCAGGGTACAGCGCCAACCAATCGAACTTCACTCCCTCTACCCACAATTTTGCCAATTTGTCAAGTGAAGACAGAGAGTCTTTTTGGATTTCTTCTCCTGATAAGGACGAGACGACCTCTGCTTTTATAGTTCCGCGATAAACATGGGCTTGGTTCTCGCGACCTTCAATATAGCCCCGCAACTTTTCTCTGAATTCTTCATGACTGGACACAACGAAAGACAGGCGTTCTTCCATAGCCAGCCGCCCGATCTGAAGCGTGTAGGCTAAACGCGATAGGTCTACATTATTTGCATCATCAAGATAATGGCAGAAATTTTCCGCCATTTCTTTGAGCCGCTCTTTGTTCCTAGCGGATAGGACAATAAGTACGGGTTCTCCCTTTCTCCAAGAAGGGGAACTAGGAGCCAACTCCTCTTGATATTCTTCAACAACGATATGACAATTCGATCCGCTAAACCCAAAGGAATTGATTGCTGCTCTCCTAGGATAAGGGAAATTCGGCTGCCAATCACGCAAAGTTTTGTTTACATAGAAGGGGCTTTCAGCAAAATCATTATGGGTATTCTCCTTTTCCACATAAAGAGTGGGAGGAATCATTTTGTGACGTAACGAAAGGAGCACTTTAATCAAACTCACCACCCCCGCAGGCGCAGAGGTGTGTCCGATATTACTCTTAACCGAGGCAAGGGCACAGTACTGCTTTTTCGCGGTATAAGTACGGAATGCCTCTGTCAGCGCCTCCACTTCGATAGGATCGCCTAACTTAGTACCCGTTCCGTGGGCTTCAACATAGGAAATACTTTCAGGGTGAATACCGTACTGTTGGTAGACCGCCAATTCCAATTCTGATTGGGACTTGCCACTGGGAGCGGTAATTCCGTTGGTCTTTCCATCCTGATTGGTACCCGTTCCCTTGATAACTCCGTAGATTGTATCTCCATCTGCTATAGCCCGATCCAAACGTTTCAGGGCGACCACAGCAACAGCCTCGCCGACAACAATCCCATCAGCATCGTTATCAAAAGCCCTGCACTTACCTGTCGGCGAAACCATCCCTGCCTTACTCATTTCAACATAAAGTTGTTCCGACAGGTAAAGTGTCACGCCACCGGCTAGCATGATATCCGCTTCTCCGTCGCGGAGACTTTTGCAAGCCAAGTGAACCGCCATCAAAGAGGAAGAACATGCGGTGTCTACGGTCATGACCGGTCCTCTCAAGTTTAAAAAGTAGGCAACGCGAGAGGCAAGAATCGAGTTGGCATTGCCCAGCATGACTTGCCCGAGACTCTTGATTTGACCGTGTTTGTATAGAAGCGCTTTATAATCGTTATAAATAACCCCTGCAAATACGCCACATTTCACGCTATTTAGCCGCTGCCCCACATACCCAGCATCTTCGAGGGTATGCCAACAGGTTTCCAGAAAAAGACGTTGTTGTGGGTCCATCACCTCCGCTTCCACGGGCGAAAGGTTAAAAAACAGGGGATCGAATTTATCAACATCCCGAAGGAATCCACCCCATTTGCTATAGCTGCAATTTGGTTTCTGCGGATCGGGGTCATAATATTTTTGCAAGTCCCAACGACTTGGGGGAACCTCTGTGATAGAATCTACACCTTGTCGGAGATTTTCCCAGAACTCCGATAGGTTATCTGCGCCCGGAAAACGTCCGGACATCCCAATCACGGCAATATCTGTTGTGTTTTTTGCTTCGGGAGGCTTCGCCGCGACTTGGGCGGGGATTTTTGCTGCAACTTTATTCGGGGGAGCGCTTTCAGGAGGCTTCGCCGCGACTTGGGATGGGATTTTCTCTGCAACTTTATTCGGGGGAGCGCTTTTCAGGAGAGTGGTTTTCAGTGTTTTACCATAGCGATCGACAATCAACTGGCTGAGGTCTGTGATGCTTGAATAATCATAGATGGCTTGAATTTTTAATTTCAGGTCAAACTCCCGGTTGATGGCGTCTATGAGTAACACACCCTGCAAGGAGCCCACTCCGTAATCGGCAAATCGAGCCGTGACATCGATCTCCTCCGGTTTCATTTCCATCTCTCGGCTGGTTATCTCCACCAGTTTCTTCTCAAGAGACTTGCGATCGATTCCATCGGGTGCAGTTGTAATGGGGCTCTCTTCTTCTAAGGGAGGAGTCTGTAAAAGGGCAGGCTGTAGTGCAATTGGTTTCCTCTGTGCGTCCGGGAGGCGATCGCTTGCCTCTTTATAAAACACGGGATAATCGAATTGACGCTGGTTGAATTCGAGCAACTCCTTCGTAGTTTCGTTAGGAGCCGCCTTTCCGATAGTTAAGAGAAGATAACGTAAAACTTTTTTCTTTATTCCTTGCCCAAAGCTATACCAGCCACGGTATTCTTGTTCAAATTGTTTAATAACAGGATTAACGGAACACAAATAAGCAAAATTACTTTCAAATTGAGGATCGTCGAGGAAATTGGAAATTTCAACGCTGATGTCTACACACTCGATAAGTTTCAGCCCCACATCGCTGAGAATTTTACTGTACTGGGGGGCGGTGCTGGTAAACATCGCCAATTGAGGCATATTGATTTCGGTCACCGTATTGGCGACACAATCTGCCAACAGAATACGACCGTCCTGGTTGAGATGTCGATAAATATTTTCAAAGGTTTTTTGTTTGTGTTCGATATGGGGGAAAACTTCAAAGCCAATAAACAGGTCATAAAAACCTGGAAAGGGGTCTTTGCTACTGTCTTTACAGAAAATACGCAGGCGATTGTCCAAGCCTTTGTTGCGGACTCGGTTAGCCCCCTCTTCTGCTTGGTTGGATGCGATCGTAAAACCGTCGCCGATTATATGCGGATAAGCCAAGGACAAATCTATTAAATCTGTCGCAAAGCCACATCCAATATCCATGACGTTGTGGACTTTGGAAAAATCGACTCCATGATAAAGAATCCGTTTTGCTTCTTTTTGTTTGGAAGCTATAATCGCCGCATATTCGGGATGTTTTTCTGGTTCGTTATAAATCAATAACCAGGAAAACCCTTCTATTTTTTCCGCTAGAGGAGAAAAGATTAAATGGGAATCTTCTGTCCCTAATAACTCCTTCATATAAGGAGTCATTTTATTATAAAAATTGGCGACCAATTCTCCTGTTTCCATTGGTTTATCGGGTTGAGATAAGGTTTCACTATCTACCCAACAACGCTTTCGTTCAAATGGATAAGTTGGCAGGGAAATGCGTCTGGCATTCGGATGTTTATTCAGTTGTTCCCAATCAACATCAATATGTTGTGTCCACCAGGCTGCCGCTATCCGCAAATCTTTATTTCTGTATAGCTGTTTTTGTTCCTCAGGGTTCACTTTTAAGCGCTCCCGAGATTCTTTCTTTCCTCCTCTAAAAATGGAAGAAGTCACCCCTGACTCCAGGTAAAGAGCGAGCAGATCTAAAAGTTCTGATTGGGTTTTTACGACTACCGCAAATCGCTCGTCAAGGCTCTCTCTACCTCTCTGCAAGGTGAAAGCAATATCAGCCAAAGAGACCGAAGTTTGAGACAACAAATAATCTCTTAAAGTCTTGAGATAAACCCTCAGTTGTTCTTCTGTTCTAGCCGAAACTACAATCAGTTCTTCACCCACGCTCTTTCTCCTTATATGCCCTTATATGCCTGAATTTCTCTAAAGCGGATTGTATTCCTCCACGATAAGATGGGACAGCATTCCACCGCCGCCACCAGAACTGATAGCAGCACGCCTAGGAAATTCCTTCCAAGAGCCGTTGTTCTTGACTCGAATTCTCTCCCAAGGGCTGAGTTCTCGTTGGAGATAGAAAGGAGAACCTTCCAATTCGATCGCTGGATCGAGTTTCGATGAAAAGCGGGTTGGTAATAATTGGCCGTGTTTCATCTGAAGCAGGACTTTGGTTAATTGCGCTATACCGGAAGCTGTCTCCAAATGACCGATATTTGGTTTTAATGAGCCGTAGGCACAGAAGTTTGTTTTATCAGTTAAGGAACGATAAGCCCGACTGATACCCGCCCATTCGGCAGAGTCTACCACGGCAGAGCCCATAGCTTGACTTTCAAAGTAACTGATGCTATCTACATCGAGCCCCGCATTTTTGGTCACCTCTTTCACCAACAATTCTTGTGCATGGGGTGAAGGCAGAAGAAAATCATTGCTTCGACCTTTATGAAGCATTGCAGAAGCCTTAATGACACCATAAATATGGTCTTTGTCTTGTTCGGCTTGTCGTAACGATTTTAATAAAACTGCCCCAGCACCTTCTCCAGGAATAAACCCATCTCCATCCTTGGAAAACAAACTGTAAGACGGTTGGGATGATAACAGTCTAAATTTGCTTAATACCAAGTACTTCGATGGATGCAAATATAAATTGATTCCTCCTGCAATTGCCGTGTCGCACTCTCCGCGTTTGATACTCTCACAAGCTAAATGCACTGCCGCCAGCGAGGAGGAACAAGACGTATCTATTGCCATGCTGGGACCAGTGAAATTGAAGAAATAAGAAATTCTGTTTGGTAAATTATACGTGGTAAAGTCGATGGGAGTGTTGATATTTCCATTGATTTTTGTCAGTGGATACCCAAAGGCATTTGCTCCTAAATATACACCAACTTTTTGCTGGCTCAGTGCTTGCCGAGAGTAACCAGCGTCTTCCAGGGTTGACCACACCACTTCCAGCATAATCCGCTCTTCCGGATTCATGGTTTTTGCTTCCAAGGGTGTTATCCCAAAGAAAATGGGGTCAAATTTGTCTATATCTGTTAAAAAGCCTCCGCGTATGCAGTACATTTTATTTTCACGCCCCTTTTGGGAATCGTAAAAATCCCGATAATCCCAACGTTCTTTCGGAATCTCAGTAATGGAACTGGTATCGGACTTCAGATTCTCCCAGAATTGGTCGGGATTTTCCGCTTGTGGATAACGCCCGTAGAGCCCCACAATGGCAATGTCCTCTCCAGTGACTGCATTTTGCTTGGGAATATCCCCCACGTTATTGTTTGCGATCGCCAGAGTTTTTGTCTGAGGGTTTTTCTCTTCCAGATCTTGATTTGAGCCACCTATTGCTTTTACAACTTCCGTCCGGCGATGCGATAACAAATAATTTGTCAATTCCCTCACCGTCTGGTATTCCAAAAGCAGGCTTTTCGACAAATTCCCGATTTGTTGCTCTAAAACGTGGTTGAAACGGTTGAGCAAAATCGAATCCATACCGTAATACACAAAGTCTGTGTCAGCATCGATTTCATCCAGGGGCATTTTCAGAATTTCAGCCATCATCTGTTTCAAGAATCCCTCTGTTCTTTCGGACAAATCCGAAGACTCATTGTCATTTTTGCTGGGGAAATTTTCTTGTTCTTGTACCTCTTTTACTGGCTGTTTCTTCTTGGTTAAGGATTGAGTTATCGATCGCTCCGTTTCTGCCCTAGTAGGGATAAATTCAACTCTATTATTCCCCTCCACTTCATGAGAAATCCGTTGTTTTACTAAACCGTTACTTTCGGAAATAATGACATGCTGGCGCAGGTTAGCAAAATCCTCCTTATCCTTGAGGAAAACACATTTTTGAAAACCCTCTTTCTGCAAGGCATTTTCCCACATCCTCGTGCTGAGTAATGGCGCTCCCGGCAATCTAAATGTTTCGTCTTCATAAAGCCACCAACCTGATAATAACCCGAAAGTCAGGGTAGCAAAATCCTGAACGGCAGTAGCTTCATTCAGTACGAGCCAACCATTTTTCTTTAACAGAACCTTAGCATGGGCAAGAGTCCGACGAATATTTTGGGTAGCGTGCAGCACGTTTGTCGCCAAAACGACATCGACGTTTCCTTCGTTAAAGCCCTGAGCCGACACCTCCTTTTCAATGTTGAGAACCCGGAACTCTACAAAAGGATAGCTTGCTCCGAACTGTTCTCTTCCATAGTTTACAAAAGCTAAAGAAATGTCCGTGTATATGTAGTGAATAAAATTACCGTAGGGTAAGAGCGCCTTAAGTACATTTGCGCTAGTTCCACCAGTTCCCGCTCCTATTTCGAGGATTGTGATTTTCTCATCCCCCTTTCTTTGTGCGAGACGAGCCTGAACATAGGAAACTACACTGTCGGCAACCAATTCATTAAAATGATTTGCAATTGGATTTCCTTTATAAATGCCCTCTACCAACTCCACAGAGGAATGGGGAAACATGACGTCAGTTGCCAAACACCTTCCTGTCAAAATTTCATGGAATTGGCTCAGACATTTTTCCAACAAGCGTATATGTGCTTTGAGATTGGGATAAGTGGACAACAATCGTTGTTTTTCTTTTTCAACATCGTAGAATTCGCCCTGTTGCTTATTCTCTATGAAAGCAATGTTGCCTTGACGATCGGGTTGTGTAAAACCCGCTCGAGTTAGGATATCTAGTATACAGTCACATAAACGAGAATACTGGGGTAAAATCTGCAGCGTTTCTTTATCCAGCCCTCCCATCTCTTGCATGACTTTAAGTAGAAATCTTGCGCCCCACTGTTCCAATTGTGTGAGAGCTTCTCGGAATCTTAGCACCTCCGGTGCGAGGGTGACAGATTGTTTGATTTTTGTTGCCAGCGTTTCAATTAAAGGCAGGGTGGATTTGGACTCGGGCAAAACCTCTACTTGGTATTGGCGGTTTACACCCAGACTCTCCTGAAATGCAACGTCAGTCTTCATCGCGATCGCTTGATTTGCTGGAGAACCAAATATCCGCCGGATAACTTCCATCCCTTCTTCAGGTTCAATGGAATATATGCCCTGTTTAGCCAAACGCTGCTGATAGGATTTTTGGGCTACTATTCCGACACTTCCCCAATATCCCCAATTAATGATATAAACCGGGCAGGTTTTTGTAACATTCAGATAGTGAGCATAGGCATCCTTAAACGCACAGGCTGCACCATAATTACTCTGTCCTGGGTTGCCCATAAAGGTCTGAATGGAAGAGAAAAACATGATAAAATCCAAATCTTCCTCTTTGACTACCTGGTGTAAAACGACACTTCCTTTGACCTTAGGAGCTAAGGCAACACGGAAAGCAGTTTCATCCATAGTAGCCAAGCTCTTATCCTCTAACACCAGAGCTGAATGGAAAACCCCATGAATCGAGCCGAATCGAGCTTTAGCCCGGACAATCACTTGTTGCATACTATCGAAGTCCGTAGCATCCGCTTGACCGTAAAATACGCTACCCCCTCTGGATTCAATATCGGCAATCTGGTCTTTTTTCTTATCATCCAGCTTGCTCCTGCCTATCAAAATCAACCGGGCTTGATAGTTTTCTGCTAAATATCGACTTAACGTTAATCCGATTCCTCCCATTCCGCCCAGAATGACATACACACCGTTTGTTCGGAGATGATCTTGTGGAGGTTGAGGAAGCACCAGTGGGTGGAGTGCATGTACAAACCGTTGCCCTGCCCTCAGCACTATCTCCTGTCCGCGATCGTGTGCCGACTCTTCCAAAATCGATTTGATGAGAAATTCTTTTTGTTGCTGGGGATAATGTTCATCCAGGGCATCGGGGTCGATATCAAAACAAGTGACCTTAAGTAACGGATATTCTTTAGCAAGAGTAATACTCATCCCATTCAAACTGGCTCCGAAGGGATATACCCTAGTCTCGGGTACAATGCAGTGAACACCACAAGTCATCACTTTCAAAGACAGAGCCGCTCCTCCCAGTAACCGCTTGTGCAATGCCTTAAGCAGCCGGAATAAAGAAAACACTCCTAACTCTTGGCTGCGCTCCAATTGGTCTATGTTATCACCATCGTCATCTTGAAAGTGTTGTATACCGCCGAGGAAATAGATAGTATCGAGATCGTCAAGACGACCGAGACTGGTCAACCACCCTTGAGGGTTTTGAATGTCCTCTGATGTTATGGACAGAACCTCATCTTGAGCGTGGGCTTTGGTCAGCAGGCGTTCGAGCCACACACCTCCGGGCGGAGTCACCACGAGTACTTTTTTTGTGGTAACCTGATAAGATTTGGTTTCTTTTAATTGTTGAATCCCTAGAGGTTGTGGCACCCATTCCGGTCGATACAGCTCCAAAAAGCGCGTCTCACCATCCAAAGTCTTGTTTTCGACAGCTTTAGTGTCTATTGTGGCAGCCGGAGATTTATTTTCTTCTTGACGATTGGTAGGAAGCCAATAACGAGTTTTGGCAAAGGGATACGTTGGCAGTTCAATCCGTTTTGGAGATTCCGAATACAATAAATTCCAATCAATCCAACCACCCGAAATCCACAGTTGAGCCACCTTTTCCAGTGCTTGTTGCCGGACAGCCTGCTGAACTAAAGTGTTGTTGGTTGCTTTTTCTGAGTGTCTATCAAGTTTTGTTTGTGACAGCTTTGCACTGCCGTAGAAGACTCCAGCTATTGGTGAAACTCCCCTCTTCCAGGCATCTAATTTTTCGAGCGAATCCTCAATACTCGACACGACCAAAGCCAATCGTTCCTGCATGGCTTCCCTACCAACCTGGAGTGTATAAGCGACATCAGCTATGGCAACCCTTTGGCGAGTGTGAAGTTTGTTTTCCAGATAATTAAAGAGATTGTTGACCACTTCTCCCAAGCGCTCTTTGCTTTTTGCCGAAAGCACGATTAAATAATCTTGATTTCGGTACGGATGTGTGAGAGCGCCAGAGGGCTTTTTCTCTTGATACTCTTCCAAAACGACGTGAGCGTTCACTCCGCCAAAGCCAAAAGAACTGACTCCCGCCCGCCGAAGTATTGGCTGTCCGTCAGCATTGCGTAGAGGTTCCCAGGTTTTTGTCCGGTCAACAATATAAAACGGGCTGTTTTCCAGGTTAATGTAAGGATTGAGTTTTTTGAAATGAAGAATAGCGGGTAATTTCCCGTGTTTTATAGAAAGAACAACTTTTAAGAGCCCCGCGATGCCTGCTGCTGCTTCCAAATGACCGATTTGAGTCTTCACAGAACCAATTCCGCAATAGACTTCATTCGGCTTTGGTGTTCCCCACTGCTTTTGCAATTGGGCAAATGACTTTTTCAAACCATTGATTTCAATTGGATCTCCTAAACTGGTGCCAGTGCCATGAGCTTCGATATAACTTACGGTGAAAGGATCGATACCCGCTTTTTCATAGGCCTCAATCAGTACCTCAGCTTGGGAGTTGGGATCGGGCGCGGTTAGTGAATTGGCATGGCCCCCATGATTTATGGCTGTGCTGCGAATGACAGCATGGATGATATCGCCATCTGCTTGTGCCTGCTTTAACGGTTTTAACAAAATCGCCCCAACCCCCTCTCCGCGAGCATAGCCGTCCGCCCTACTGTCGAAGGTTTTGCAGCGGCCATCTTCGCTCAGCATTCCGGACTTACTAAAGGAGAGGGTGAAGTGGGGTGTGAGGATAATATTGACTCCTCCGGCGATCGCCATATCGCAACTCCCGTTACGAATAGCTTCAACAGCATAATTCACGGCTACCAACGAACTAGAACAGGCTGTGTCCACGGGTAGACTAGGTCCGCGTAAATCGAACAAATAAGAAATGCGGTTAGCCAGAACAGAAGGACAAGTTCCCGTTGATGTATGGGCTTCAACCGTAGGAGCATTTTGTTTTAGCAAATCGCCGTAATCGGTATTTGCCACACCCACAAAAACCCCAGTTTTTGTACCTGCTAAAGCGGACATCTGCAACCCAGCATTTTCGACCGTTTTCCATACAGCCTGTAAGAAAAACCTCTGTTGTGGGTCCATCAATCTTGCTTCGTGTGGTGAAATACCGAAGAAGGAAGCGTCAAAAGTATCTACCTCCGTCATGAATCCGCCCCATTTGGACTTAGTCTTATTGTCCTCTGTCATGGGGTCGCCATAATAGGTCTTCCAATCCCAGCGGCTTGGAGGGACTTCAACAATCCAATCTTTCCCCTCTATAAGACCTTCCCAAAAAGATTCCAAATCTCGAGCATCGGCAAATATACCGCTCATACCAATGATGGCGATCGCTTCATCCGGGTTTTTCAATTCAATGCTTTTATGGTTAACTGGCTCCCAATCGGTCTTTTTATTTACACGCTCGGGTGCGGTAACCTCCGTTGACAAAATAAGCTCGTAATGTTCAATTAATTGGCTCCGGAAAGTCTGACACAAATAATTTGCCAGTTTTTCCAATGAAGAATGCTCGAAGAAAAGGTCGGGGGTAATTTCAATACCAAATGTTTCGTTAATCGGATTGACCAATTCCATAAAACTGATGGAATCAAAGCCATAATCGCTCATATTTCTTGTCGCGACAACCGCTTCCTTCGGCATCTTCAAAATAGCAGCAGCCATCCCAACCAAATCATTGAGCGTCGAGTCAAATAAAGTTTGGTCATCTAGAACATAGGACGCTTCCACTGGCGGCTGATTTTTGTGATGAAAAGGTCGTAACAGGAAATTTTTTATTCTAACAAGTTCCTTGCCCGTTTTATCCAGAATATAGGCATCATAGCGACCCCCAAGCCCCCGGTTATTCGCATCTGTCCCTTTGTCTGAAGAAACCGCATATGCATAACAGGATTGGGCAACTTGACCTAAAATTTCAACCTCACCAATCGTATAAGGAATGTGTAATGAAGAAGAAGTCAAACCCCAAGGCCCGCCAAGCACTGTTTGCAAAGCGCCATCCATTAAAGAAGGATGAAGCATGAATTGGTTGGCATCCTCTTGTAAGGCAGGAGTTAATTCGAGCAAAGACAAAGCTTCCGTGTCACTACTAAATAGCTCTTTGAGGGGTTGAAATCCGTTCCCTAAGTCGAGACCGAAAACGCGTATTCGAGCGTATATTTCCTCACCTGTTATATGTTTTGAACAGCCTTGTTTAATCGAATCGATATCTATTATTCGAGCGTGGTTTGAATCTGCAAGTTCTTCCTCATAAACCACTTTCCCCTGGGTATAAATCGAGTTCCTATCCGTTCCTTGTTCATCACGAATCTCAAAGGTGACAGCTTTATCAGTCCGTCGCAAATGTAATTCTACATTCAAACTGGAATTGTTGACCCGAATCGGACGTGCCCAAGTTATTTGTCGGATTTTCCGCACTTTTTTTCCTTCAGCCATCTCTGCTGCGGCACGTGCCATTTCTATGGTGGCAACCCCAGGCAACACTTTTTCTCCATCAACAATATGGTCGCTTAAATAAAAAGCGTCGGCTCTCAATAGACTTGTAAAAACCTGTCTCCCGTTTGCTGAAACCTGTCGTTGAATTAAGGGGTGGAACTCAGGATTGTTCCGTATCAAGTTTATATTCTTTGCTTTGCCATTTTCCGGTTTTATACTTTCCGGTTTTATACTTTCTGGTTTGATATTTTCCGGCTGTACATCTGGCAACCAGTAGCTCTCTTCTGCAAAGGGATAAGTGGGTAAATGTAAACGTTGCGGATAATTTTCTGGAGGATATAAAGCTTCCCACTTGATTTTGCATCCCATAACCCATAGGCTGGCTATATCTTGCCAACATTGGTTTTTAGCCAAACTTTGAATAAAGGTGGCTCCTTCTTGTCCCTCCAATGCCGGGACTCTTTTACCGGGATCAGATCTTCCCCGAATACAAAGAAGATCTTCCTGTCGCCCTTGAACATAAGCGGAAAGCCGAACGATGAAATCTTCTATTCCCGATACAACCCAGGCGACCTTTTCTTCCATCGACTCGCGCCCTACTTGCAATGTGTATGTTATGTCTCTGAAAGCGATCGCGTCTAAGTGATGGTTCTCAGTTTGGTTCTTGAGGAAGTCGCGTAATTTTTTGGCATATGCTTTGAGTTGCTGCTCATTTTTTGCCGACAACACCGCCAAGTAGGAGTGAGAATCATTGCTGACGGGTTTCGAGTTTCTGGCTTCGGACTGTTCGTAGACATATTCCTCAAGGACAAGATGAACATTTGCTCCTCCAAAGCCAAAAGAACTCAACCCTGCTCGTCTGGGCAATTCTCGACCCGCATCATCTCGTAGGCGTTGCCAATTTTCACGGTCTTTAATGATACGAAATGGGCTGTGCTGTAAGTCGATATAGGGATTTTGTTCCTTAAAATGCAGCGATTTAGGAAGACAGCCATATTTCATAGCCAAAACAACCTTAAGCAAGCTAGAAATCCCAGCAGCGCTTTCCAGGTGTCCAATATTTGTTTTTAACGCTCCTAAACCACAGTGATGATTCTTAAGTGCTCCCTCTTTCCCCCATTTTTTATAAATGGTTTGAAATGCTTCCTTCAGCGCATTGATTTCTATGGGGTCGCCTAAACTCGTGCCTGTGCCGTGAACCTCGATATAACCCAAGGTATCAGGATCGATGTTTGCCTCATCATATGCTGCTACTAACAATTCTTTTTGGGAGTCTACACTTGGCGCGGTTAAAGAATTAGTACGACCACTGTGGTTCTCTGCCGAGCTGCGAATCACAGCATACACCGGGTCTCCATCTGCCAGCGCCTGACTCAGGGGACGAAGTAAAACAATTCCAACCCCTTCTCCTCGAACGTATCCGTTAGCCGAACTGTCAAATGTTTTACATCGACCATCCTCACTCAAGTAACCTCCTTTCTTCAATGCCATGTGAAACAGGGGGCTGAGCATGAGGTTGACTCCTCCCGCCAGCGCCAGTTCACAAGACTTTGTCTTGAGCGCCTGTATGGCCCGATGGACTGCAACCAGGGAGCTCGAACACGCAGTGTCCACCACAAAGCTCGGTCCTTTGAAGTTCAACAAATAAGAAATCCGGTTGGCAATCACCGCAGTCGAATAGCCAGACAGGGTGTAACCATCTATTTGTTGGTTCCGTTGTTGCTGCAATTCCCAATAATCTGAGCCAGTCGCGCCGATAAACACTCCTACTTCTTTGGCAGCAAAATCCGAAGGTTTATGACCTGAGTCTTCAATGGCTTCCCATACCGTTTGCAACAAAAGCCGCTGGCGCGGGTCCATCAACTCAGCTTCTCTTGGTGACAATCCAAAGAAAGAAGCATCAAATTTATCGACATTGTCAATAAAGCCTCCTAAAACCTGTTTTACCCCAACTTCTCGCATTTTCTGGCGATAATAATCACCATCGTATCTGTCTGGCGGCAATTCTCGGACAACATCTTTTCCCTGGAGTAAGGAATCCCAGAAGGCTGCCAATGTATTTCCCCCTGGTAGAATGCCACCTATCCCTACAATTGCGATCGCATCGTCGTCCGCTTTATTTGGAGTCGGCTTCCGGTACTCTTGAGACAATGGTAAAACCTGCTTTTCTTTTCCAGATTGTTCTGAGTCAGAAGACAATGTTTTCAGTTCTTGGTGATAATATTCTGTTAGGGTTTCTCGAAAATTATCCTCTAGATATTTGGCAATTTTTTTGAGCGACGAATGTTGATAAAACATCGTCGGATTTGTTTTAATACCATACGTTCTATTCAGTTCCACACTCAAACTGGTAAAACGTAATGAATTATATCCATACTCTCCGATATTTAAATTTACGTCCAAGGATGTATTGTCAAGCTTTAAAACCTTGGCAACCATTTGACGCAGGTCTCGTTCCAATATTTGACTAAAAGACCTTTCCGGAAGGCCATAATCTTCTTTCAGCTTATTGAGGGGAGCTGTAGACAAGCATTTCCGATCTATCTTTCGATTCAGCGTTTGTGGGAAGGTTCGCAAACCAATGAAGGTTGAGGGAATCATATACTGGGGCAACCAGTCTTTTAATTCTTCCGCCCATTCCCTTGCATGGGGTAAGAGGTATCCTTGTTTGTAAAGAATGAATGCCACCAGTCGCTTATCGAGTCCATCTTCCCTCAACACGACCACCGCTTCGTCTACATTTTCCAATTTTCTCAGGGCGCTTTCGATCTCCCCTAATTCAATCCGGAACCCTCTCAACTTGACTTGAAAATCGATGCGTCCGGCATAGATCATCCGTCCATCGGGCAAACGTTTTACTAGATCGCCGGTTCGATACAAGCGTGGCAAACCTTCTGGAGTAAAGGGATTGCTCACAAATTTCTTCTTGGTTTCTTCTGTTCGTCCCAAGTATCCCCTAGCTACCCCTTCGCCACCAATATACAATTCCCCCAATTCCCCCTCAGGAACGGGATTTTGGTTCTCATCAAGGATATAACATTGGGTATTTGCGATGGGGCGACCAATCGTGACTCGATCGCCAGAATTTATCTTGGTTACGGTAGACCAAATCGTTGTTTCCGTAGGTCCATATAGGTTCCACAGTTGTATTTCTTTCTTCAATAGCCGCTGCGCTAATTCTTCGCTCAGAGCTTCCCCACCACACAAAAGTTTGAGTGATTTTTTTGGTTCCCATCCCGCCGCCAGCAACATCTGCCAAGTAGCCGGCGTTGCCTGCATGATAGTAATGGAGTCATTGCTCTCTATTTTTTCTCGTAAGAGCAAGCCATCCCGCGTGACTTCGCTAGGGAGGACTTCCACACAACCTCCGGTAATGAGGGGCAAATATAGCTCCAGCGCCGAGATATCAAAACAAAAGGTAGTCAGCGCCAACAAATAATCGTCCTGCCCGCAATTGAATTCAGCCGCCATTGAGCATAAAAAATTGGTCAAACTATGGTGCTCAATAGCAACTCCTTTTGGTTTGCCGGTAGACCCGGACGTATAAATAACATAAGCCAGGGAATCTCCGCGATCGCAGAGCGGATTCTCTTCCTTTTCTCCTTCCCGTTCGAGCTGCTGCTCGATTTGCTCCGTTCTGTCTCTATCTTCTACGTATAAAGTTTTTCTGTTGCCTGGGGGTAAATTTTCCGCAATTTCTTTTTGAGTAATTACCCAGAGTACTCGGGCATCCTCAAGTATATAAGCGATCCGTTCCCGAGGGTAAGAGGGGTCCAATGGCAAGTATGCAGCTCCGGCTTTCATCACACCAAGCAAGGATATCAGCATTTCCGGCGAAGGTTGAACAAAAAGGCCGACCAAGTCCCCTTCTTTTACTCCCTGACTGCGTATATAAGTCACCAACCGCTCAGTCTGTTCAGCCAACTCTTGATAAGTCAACCTCTGGCTCTTGTAAACCAGTGCCGTAGCATTTGGTGTTTTTCGAGCTTGTTCGAAGAACAAATCCACCATCCTTTTTTCTCGGGAATAGGCGACAGGAATAGTATATTTTTCTACAGAATACATCGTTGTTTCCTCTGAAGTAGCGAAGCGCTGAGATCCTGTGCTGAAATTATCGAGAGTGATTTTTTCTACCGAAGGTAATCTAAAAATTACGTCAAAGTCGCCTATAGCATTGCACCCCAACCAACTTATAGCCACAGCATAACCTTCTTCTTTAGCAAGAAGCTGCCAGTCTTGGGGGGATTCGCCGATCGTCTCCCGTTCCTTTAGCAGGCTACGTAGATATTCAACAGTTTCATCGCTTCCCCCCGATTTTATATAATCCAACGCCATTACGTCCTTTGAAACACGACGATTGGGAACACCGACAATTCCCAAATACTGTGGTCGTTCGTGACGCAGGATTTTCTGAACTCTTTCCCGATTTACGTTTTCCTTTCGCCAATCGAGCCAGGGAATCTCAACCGATCTTGTCTTTTTCTCTCCCAGGTGTAAAATAACGTCATACCGAAACTTGGTTAACTCATTGGAAGTGTTTCCTTCCTTTAACAAAACTTCGACGTTATTAACTTCGGGGAACTCCTCACCGATTTTCAGAAAAAATTCCGGAGCAACACAGAGTTCCTCTTCCTGAGTTTCGCGCATCCGTACTTGTTTCCGCAATTGCTCCAAAGAAGTTTCCTTTGACGCTTTAAATAAAGCGACAGAAGAATGATAGATTGGCAATAAAAGGGCATTGCGGACATCGCCAATAAAACAGGTTCCCCCTGGATCCAGTTTTTCCACCACCCCTTTTATGACTTTCTTTAAATAAGCAAGACTGGGGAAGTATTGAATAACGGAATTTAAAATCGCGGTGTCAAAGCTTTGTTCCGGCCATGAAGAAAAATCGTCAGCCGACCTGTGCGAGAGTTCTAACTGCTTAATATTTTCCCCGCATTGATTGTAGGATTCTTTAATATAGGCGAGGGCATTTTCGGAAAAATCCGTTCCATAGTAATAGAGAGCGTTAGGAAGAAGACGAGACAAAAGAAGCCCTGTCCCACAACCAATCTCCAATATCCGCGAGGGCTTACATTCTTCTTTGATTCTTCGAACCGTAGAATCAACCCATTCTCTCATCTCGTCATTGGACATCCTATTTCCGGTATAACTATTCTGCCAACACTTTATGTTAAAGAATGGGTCTTGTCCTGGGTCTTTTCTGTCTTCCTCATAGACTCGATCGTAAACAAACCTCCATTGCTCGACTCGATCCTTATCCGAGTTCCTTCTTTCTTCGGATGCGTTGTTGAGAAGCGAAACATCATTGTCTCCGGAGCCAGTGGTTATTTCCAGCGTCATGAGAAACGATTCAAAATTCCGAACAAATTCTTCCGCTTTGGATCGCTCCAACACTTTGGAATTGAACTTTAAATAACAAGAGAGTTTTTTATTTCCGATAAGAAAAATAACATCTCCTCCCTCCGGTTTATAATCTTCCGGATTGTCTATTTGTAGCGCAACAACAGGGAAAGCCAATGATTTTCCGGCTGTTTGAGACTGAACAGAGGGATATCGGCTCCAAAGATCTCGTGCGTGAGTATGCTTTTGCCTCGTCGATTCTAGGGTTTTCTGACAATAGGAAAGAAATTCCGCAAAGGTTTTGCCAAACTTCATGTCTACCCGGAGGGGCACATAGGGGGCGAAGAAACCCATCGATTCATCAAAGGTTTCAATCAGCCCTCGATCTCCATACCCGATATCAAAACATGGTTGTTGGGTGATATTAACAAGGTGGTAAAAGAAGGCAGCCGCCAAAAAATCACAATAATTTTCGGATTTATGATTCTCGAAAAAAGCCGATAATTTTGGGGGAATTTTTAGGGGTAAAGTTTCATAAAAGATGGTGCGATCGCTAAGATTAATGGGTGTATTTTCAGGAGAACGCCAATTTAGCCTCAAAGGCTGATAATCCTCCCATTGTTTTAGCCAAGCAGCTTCATGCGGCGCAATCTTCTTAAGAAAAACATCTATCTTCTTAGCAATTCGGGTGTCTAATTCCGTAAGGATAGTCCCCTTATGGAGACCAACACGTTCGACGAAATCTCCTATGGATAATGTTTCCCCCTCAATTGTCAGGATTTGTTCGAGCAAAATGTCCCCATTCTCTGCAGCGACTTGGATCGTGCGATCGCCTATATTGACAACTTCTCCGGGCTGCGCCTTCTTCTTTGGCGGAAGGAGGGAACAGGCTTTTATAATAAAAAACTCTTCCTTTACAAGGAACTTGGCGACGCCGAGGGAATTGGGGTAAGGTCCCAAGTCCAAAGCCCGGACTAAATTATGAATTTCCTCTGCGTTTGTCTTCCATGAAACAACACCCCCGTCTGGCGGACGTTTATAGCGGGGAAAATAGCTTCTCCGATCTAGATTTTGCTCCTTAATATCTACAGTTCCACGAACAAAATCATCAATTAGTTCCGCGAAGGATCGGATACCAGCCTGATAGCACTTCATATTAATTTCAAGTGCCGTTTCATTTTTGTCAATATCAATGATATGTTGTTTGAGAATTCCTCCGGCATCCGCCTTTGGTGTCATCACATGCCAACTCACTCCATGCTGCTTTTCCCCTTTCATAATGGCCCATGAGGTCGCATGAAAACCAGCGTACTTAGGTAGTAAAGAGTCGTGAAAATTAACGGATTGTCTACTCGGTAACGACAAAACCTCATCGGGGATTAAGGAAAAGCTGTAGATACTAAATAAATAATCGAAAGGAGCCTTTTTTAACGCCTCTATCCAATTCTCGCTTGGATCGGTCAGAGCGATTTTTTGCTCCCCCGCCCATTGAGCAATTAACGGGTTTCCGGAGATGATACCACAAATTTCGTGCCCTTGTTCAATAAGATATTCACTGCATGAAAGTAATAATGTTCCCTCTCCGATTAGATAACATCGGAGCTTTTGAGTATTGTTTTCACATCCGATACGCGACAGGATTGACGGCATCTCTGCACGGACGTTAGTCTTGCCGTCAACAAAGTCGGCTATATGCTTTACTATTTTCATTCTTCGGCGACAAAGCAATTAAATAGTGACTGGAATTTATCGCTTGGTTTTCTTGATTATTTGGCATCTTCAAAAATAGGAAAAATAGACATACCAAACCTTTAAACGTCACATTTTAAGCATACTACACCTGTAAACGAACTAATCCACAAATACAACCAATGACTGTAGGTTCGCTCATTTTTTAGAGCAAGATTTAATTCTGAAATGTCTGTGAGATAAAGCTTTCGACTCATGGCACTCGACTCAAATACGACGACTGTCTTTCCCAAAATATTTGTCCTGGGGAATGATTGAGGTGCTCTTTATTTTTTATTTATAAACACCCTTTTCAATAATAGCCTCTAGTAGCCTTCTGTAATAATCATAAATTTTACTTATAAATAACGGTTTACTTAAAAATAGCTTTTTCCCTTTTGAGCTAAGGCTTTAATTCCCCTTCAGATTTAAAAATAAGCGAACGTACAGCAATTACTTCCTCATACATAATTACACCAAGGGGAATACGAATACTGTTGGGGAAATATTACTTAACATTCAACGGGTGTGGTCAAAAGTGGTTGGTCTTGGGGGTAGGCTTGAGTAGTGCTGCTTGCTGCAAGATAAAGAGAAGACTGTTGGTATTAGCCCAATATTTCCATTTTACAGTTTGGCAATAAAACAACGGTAAATCAAGGGGTTTCAGCAATTATCTTTATAAGAGTTTATTAAAGTGTCTCTTTTTGCGCGTATCTTGACGATCGCCCTGTTACATTCGATTAAGAACTGCTGTTAACTATCTTAACTATCTTAACTATCTTAACTGTCTTAAATGTCTTAACTGTCCCAAAAATTTTTTAACTTGACTTCTTAAGTGTCTTAACTGTCATTGAATTTTTACAGATTATAGGAGAGTTTATTATGTAGAAATTTTCCAGTGTTTCAATCGATTGACAAGCAGCGATTTGGAGGAAATCAAATGACCGTTTCTGAGAATTACTCTCCGACGACTTCTTCTGGCGATCGCTTTACGCGACTGAGAAAGTTGTTAATTGCATCGCCAAGTCCCGTGGTTTCTAAAGGTTTGAGGAAAAAGACCATTTTTTGGGAAATTTACAGAAGCTGACGCTCTGGGATAAATTATAAGGTTTGCTTATTAATTAGTGGGTAAAAATCAACCAATTTTAGCCACGTGGTAAACAAACTTCACATCCTGCGCCATAGTTGCAGTTTACTCCCGGATTTCTCTCAGGTGAGGAAAAAGGCGTTGCGTAAATGCGGGATGAATTAGTTAAATGTAGGTATGCTCTCCGCTTAACCCAAGCCAATGCAAATCATTTCACCACCATGAGTGTAAGTAGCTTTGTTCCTTTGCCCCTTACCCTTTACCTCAACTCCAAAACCCTACTTGTATAGCAATCCTAAATGTTTTGAGAGAAAATACGTAGAAATATTATCATATATCCATGTCAAATTTAATTTAGCCTTGGCTATTAGAAATCGCGATCGTACAGATAAAGCCAGACAGGCGCATGTTATTCTAGTAAAGTCCACTTAGGTGGACTTTGTTGTATAGTCGCAAATTATATTCTCCCCTAGCAGTTATCAATTTCTTATGAATAATTTAGGATGGCAATAAATTAGGGGGCATAGGGTATAAGCATACCTTGAAAAAAGCCTTTTTGCGGTTGCCAACTGGGTTGAAAACAAAACATCAGTTTTCTTCTGCTGAGATACTTATTTTTGTTTTATTTTGAGCTATTATCTATGTTAGAGTTTACATGAACCGTAAAACTAATTTTGTCAAAAAACAACAGACATGAGCGACAAAGTAGATCTTAAACGAGTTGTAGTCCTCCATAGCGAGGATTCTTCCATTGGTGGTTATCCAGAAACTGTCTACGGTAAGAGTGTAAAGAGAAAGAGAAAGAAGAAAAAGAAGCAATCGAAACTTTTGAGCCCTTGGGAGAAGAACGTCAGGCGTATGGCTAGAAATCAAGTCAAAGCAACTAAAACTTACCTAGATCGGCACGAAAGATCGAATAGAAAGAAGAAAAACGGCTGGCTTCGTGATTTAAATAAAAATGTGAGCAAGTCTTTGTCTAAGATGGGAGGTCTATATAGTATATACAAACTAGACCTATATTAGTTTCCTCTGCAAGCAGTATTCCCAAGACGTAGAAAAAAGTAGCCGCCATTAAGGAGGCTTATCTTCCCTTATGAGGATGTTTTTCTAGGGCACTTTGTTTTCATATGTTAGTAGAGCAAAGTATGTCAATACATAGACCAAACCTAGGTTTTTGATGTAACTGACTCTACTTAGAAACGGAAAACAGTGCCTTCTGTGACTTTTAAGCCATCCTCTTAAAAAAGTAAGTCGCGACAATAAGTCTTGGTTTTGAGTGAAAAAAATCACCTTGATTTCTCGAAACATTGATAAATCACAACCCTCCGTGAAACGATGACAGTCAGCGGATTGAGGGATTGTGTAGTCGTATAAAATATAGCAAAGAACAGCGAGGTAAGCTAATGGCAGAAACTAAGAGTGAAAGTAGTAAATCAAAGGAAGCAAATACTATTATTCTTGAATTCGGTCGCCAAAAAAAGAATCGAATCCGCGACCTTCGAGAAGGTAGGGGGCGGCTCTTCAAGAAAGTAGCAAGGACGATTTCTGAGCTACAGAAGGCAGGGGAAGTAGGCGATTCTGTGCAGCCAGTTATTGTGATTGTCAAGCAGAAAAGATCTTCTAGTAAAGGACTGTGGGACTAGGATTTGTTTTAAAACTATAACCACAACACAATAAAATTTAGATACGTAGTTGCTTTAATCTCTTAAAGCAACTTTTAACTCAGCTTTCTAAGTAGTCAACTAGGGTGTTGATTTTGCAAGAAATGTGCCCAAGGCATTTTATGTAGCTTTTGAGTGCTCAAGTAGGGAGAAGTCCCTCATTAAATCTAAGTCTTTCTCCTCGCGCCTTGGAACACGGATTCCGTATCAAAAATTATCGCCTAAAAACCATTAGAATCAACACCCTAGTGGCAAACCTAGTTTTTACAACCATGTTTACCGCGAACAGGCAACCCAAATAATGACCCCCGCACGGTTATCACCGATCTGTGTTTATGGACATTAAGAACTGGAGCACCGTGGCGGGATATGTGAGAACGCTATGGTCTGTGGGAGAGTATAGCAACACGGTTTCGGTGGTCAAAAGCCAGCGTTTGGAACCAAGTCTGCGAAGATATGTAAGCGACTCAGAACGTTGATGGAACAGTTATAAGCGCCCACTAGCATTCAGCAGGTGGGAAAAAGGGGGTGAAGAAGACTGACTGACTTGTAAATAGGGTATTAGGGTTAGGGTAGAAGGGAAAGGGACAAAGATTTATACGGAGCATTTTCTTGAATCACTGTTTGCAAAATCAACGTAAGAGGTCAAATCAATAACGTGAAGATCTTATTAGTCTGTACAGAAAAGTTACCTGTTCCTTTTATCCGAGGTGGGGCTATTCAGACTTACATTGATGAGATATTGCCTTATTTGAGTCGAGAACATAAAATCACAGTTTTCTCGGTGTCTGACCCAGATCTGCCCGACCGTGAAGTTCGGGATGGAATTCGCTACGAACGGGCTGCTGGCGATGTTGAAGAGTACTATCAGGCGGTAGCCAATTTTGTTGCTGGGGAGATGTTTGATTGGGTGATTATTTACAATCGACCTAAATATCTCCCAATGGTTGCAGCAGCGACTCCGAAGAGTCGTTTTCTACTCAGCATGCATAACGAGATGTTTGAAGATGGCAAGATTGCTCCTGATGAAGCTCGGCATTGCCTACAGAGAGTTGAGAGGGTGGTTACGGTTAGTGAGTTTATTGCACATGGAATTGCCAATCTCTTTCCTGAATACCGACACAAGCTACAACCAGTTTATGCTGGAGTAAACCTAAAGCGCTTCCAACCGCGATGGGCACCAGATGCTGCTGAGCGACGAGCGGAGCTGCTAGCTGCACATGGGTTGAAGGACAGAAAAGTGGTGCTAAGCGTAGGGCGTCTGTCTAAGAAAAAGGGACCTCATATTTTGATATCTGCTTTCCCTGAAGTCATTGAGCAACATCCGTCTGCAGTACTCTTGCTAGTTGGCAGTAAATGGTATGGAAAGAATGAAGAAGATAGCTACGTTCTTGAACTCAAGGAGCAAGCAAAAAGCTTGGGTGACTCTGTACGCTTCAGTGGTTTCATTCCACCAGTTAACATTCCAGATTACTTCCTGCTAGGGGATATATTTGTTTGCGCCTCTCAATGGCAGGAGCCATTAGCTCGAGTCCACTATGAAGGGATGGCAACGGGGTTATCGATCGTTACCACTGCTAGGGGTGGTAACGCTGAGGTGATCGTTCCAGACCAAAATGGTCTCATCATTAATGATTACCAAAACCCTCATGCTTTTGCTACTCAGATCAACTACCTTTTGTCTAGACCAGATTTAGCTGAAGAAATGGGTCGGAGGGGGCGTTACCTGAGTGAGGTTTACTATAGCTGGTCTCGAGTTGCTTCAGATATTTTGAAGATTTTGGCAGACGACCGCAGGAGCAATAGAATTTTGTTAGACGATCCTAAAGATACAGTACTGACTTGAGAAGTAGGCAAAACGAAGGAATTCGTAGTTAATTGAAGTAATTCGGTTAACTGACTTCACCAGACTCAGCATAGAACTGTTTATTCTATGTTAATGAGCAATTCTAAAAATTCAGCTCATTTTGAGCAGAACGTAGGGAAGGCTCCGCTCTTTTTAACACATCCAACGCTGAAAATCAAAAGTTAAAACCATGACAACCGTTAACCAGACAAATCAATTGTCAAAGCAGGCTTGCGAGAATGAAAGTCAGCTTCGTTCCCTCGAGGGAGGAGCTGCTACCAGCGTAAATTTCGTTAACAAAACCAGCGCTTTAGTGAAAGTTTACTGGATTAACTACCAAGGACAGCGCCAATTATACAAAGATTTAAAATCAGGAGAGTCGTACACACAATCAACTTATGTTCATCATCCTTGGGTGGTTACCGATGAACAAGGAGGATGTTTGGGAATCTTCCAGCCTGAGAGCGAACGCAAAGATGCTATCATTGAAGCTTTCTCAGGGCAAGGACAAGGAACCAGTACTCAAGCACCTTCACCAGAAAGCTCTCAAACATCTCAAATCGGTAAGATAGTTGTTAACGCAGACGAATGGACTTTAAGTAATACGGGGTTTACACAAGCTCCTGACACGGCGACGTTTGTCACCAACATTGCTAAATGGTTTACTGGGGGGCGTAGCACGGGGAAATTCCATGCCTACTCCACTAATTTTGGATTGACCGAATCTGTGTTAGCACAGACAATAGCTAAAGCAGGTTACACGTGGACTACTGGCAAAATTATTAAATTCGATCTGCCAACTTTGTTAACCTATGATGGTATCTTTCTGTGTGGAGATTTGGCTGATAATCAAGTGTTAATTGATTATGTCAAAGCTGGAGGTAACGTTTATTTAGGTGCAGGAACAGGTGCGGGTGGACCTCAGCAGGAAGCCGACCGTTGGAATACTTTTCTCAATGCTTTTGGTTTAAAACTTTTGGGTGTATATAACGAAATTAGTGGTAATCAACCCGTTAATAGTTCTCATCCAATTTTTGCAGGCGTGAAAGCTATTTATCAAAATAATGGCAACTCCATTGTTGATTTAGATCCAGCGTCTGAAACTACCGAGCTGCTCCTCACTCATACAACCGGACAAGGGCTGATTGCCGTTACGGTTAGTGAAAAGACAAGTACACTTTCATCAAAACCAACAGAAAGCTCTCAAACACAAACGCCTTTGAATAATGTTCAAATTGGTAAGATAGTTGTCAACGCAGACGAATGGACTTTAAGTAATACGGGGTTTACACAAGCTCCTGACACGGCGACGTTTGTCACCAACATTGCTAAATGGTTTACTGGGGGGCGTAGCACGGGGAAATTCCATGCCTACTCCACTAATTTTGGATTGACCGAATCTGTGTTAGCACAGACAATAGCTAAAGCAGGTTACACGTGGACTACTGGCAAAATTATTAAATTCGATCTGCCAACTTTGTTAACCTATGATGGTATCTTTCTGTGTGGAGATTTGGCTGATAATCAAGTGTTAATTGATTATGTCAAAGCTGGAGGTAACGTTTATTTAGGTGCAGGAACAGGTGCGGGTGGACCTCAGCAGGAAGCCGACCGTTGGAATACTTTTCTCAATGCTTTTGGTTTAAAACTTTTGGGTGTATATAACGAAATTAGTGGTAATCAACCCGTTAATAGTTCTCATCCAATTTTTGCAGGCGTGAAAGCTATTTATCAAAATAATGGCAACTCCATTGTTGATTTAGATCCAGCGTCTGAAACTACCGAGCTGCTCCTCACTCATACAACCGGACAAGGGCTGATTGCCGTTACGGTTAGTGAAAAGACAAGTACACTTTCATCAAAACCAACAGAAAGCTCTCAAACACAAACGCCTTTGAATAATGTTCAAATTGGTAAGATAGTTGTCAACGCAGACGAATGGACTTTAAGTAATACGGGGTTTACACAAGCTCCTGACACGGCGACGTTTGTCACCAACATTGCTAAATGGTTTACTGGGGGGCGTAGCACGGGGAAATTCCATGCCTACTCCACTAATTTTGGATTGACCGAATCTGTGTTAGCACAGACAATAGCTAAAGCAGGTTACACGTGGACTACTGGCAAAATTATTAAATTCGATCTGCCAACTTTGTTAACCTATGATGGTATCTTTCTGTGTGGAGATTTGGCTGATAATCAAGTGTTAATTGATTATGTCAAAGCTGGAGGTAACGTTTATTTAGGTGCAGGAACAGGTGCGGGTGGACCTCAGCAGGAAGCCGACCGTTGGAATACTTTTCTCAATGCTTTTGGTTTAAAACTTTTGGGTGTATATAACGAAATTAGTGGTAATCAACCCGTTAATAGTTCTCATCCAATTTTTGCAGGCGTGAAAGCTATTTATCAAAATAATGGCAACTCCATTGTTGATTTAGATCCAGCGTCTCAAACTAATCAAATTCTCCTCACTCATACAACCGGGCAAGGGCTGATTGCTGTTGCGGTTAGTGACAAGACAAATACACTTTCTTCATCAGAACTAACAGGAAGCTCTCAAACACAAACGCTTTGGCAAATCGGCAAACCTGGTAAGTGTGGTAAAGATTTTGTGCCAGCAGGTGGCTGGCAACAGGAGTTTACCTATACCGTCGGAGTCGATCGCGATCCGGTAAATGAATCTAGTATGCCATTCCTTCTAGTAAAACCGGGGCTAACTCCAAAACCCGAGCGCGAAGGGAAACCCATTCCTTCAACCGATAAGCTGAATATTCGCTTTGTGCTGGAGCGCAATTATGACGAAGGGGAACTGATACTCTTCTACGATTTCTTTGGCTCGGAAATAGATACCTTGTTCCTAGATGGAAAGAACTTGATTCAAATTTTAGGGGAGGGGGAAGGGAAACTCAAACAAAACCAAATTCCTTTGGGTGCGCTGGCTCAAGGGGAGCATACACTGACGATCGTAACAGATAGGGGTACTGGTTCCCATTGGATCGATTGTTTGCGGTTGCTATTAAAGAAGAGTCAAGAAATCAACACTCAAGAAAGTAAACAAAAGGAAAAGAAAGAAAAAAAGGAAAAGAAAGAAGAAAAAATTGAGAGTAAAGAAGAAAAAATTGAGAAGAAAGAAGAAAAATTGAGAAGAAAGAAGGTAAACGGAAAAAAGCAGACACTATTGTTCTTGAATTCGGCAGCCAAAAGAAGGATGATATCCACAATTTTCTGCAAGGTAGGGGTCGGCTTTTGAAAAAAGTAAAAAAGACGATTTCTCTTATGCGTAAATCAGGGGAAATAGATGATGATGTACAGCCGGTGATTGCTATTGTTAGGCAAAAAAAATCTAGAAAGACAATCTTGGACTATTAGTCCACCACATTAATCAATCTTGTGCCAATCGGACAAGCTCATTAAAATAGAATCCCCGCCTTTTGGCTAAGCCTTGGCGGGGTTGTTCAATATATCTAGGACTGATGCACCAAAAGAACTAAAATATTAGGGAATTTATTTTTCTGGCATATCCTGGGATTTTTTGCCTTTTGCCTGTATTCGCTGCTAGTATTTCTAGACTGGTTGATAATTTACGTCTGCTTGAACAAATGCTTAAGGAAAAATATATTCCTACACCAATTATTGAAAAAAAACAACGAAAAAAAGTAAAAATAGTTGAGAAACTTAACACTCGGCGGTTTTCACTCATTTACGTAATATGGCGATTTATCATTTATTTTTTAGGCATATTATTTGCCAGATTGGTCAAAAAGCAGGATATACAAAAAACAGCAAACGAGTTGCGAGCAATATTTGAAGAGTTAGGTGGTCTATGGGTTAAAACAGGCCAGTTACTAGCATTAAGAACAGACATCTTTCCCCAAGAAATATGCGACGAATTAACACGCCTGCAATATGGTGCTCTTGGATTTCCAATAGAGTTAGTACGCTCAACTATTGAATCGGAATTGGGTGCTCCAATTGATGAAATCTTTGCTGATTTCGATCGAGAACCGCTAGCAGCTGCCTCTATTGCTCAAATTCACACTGCAGTTTTGTCCAAAAACAAAACCCCTGTAGTGGTCAAAGTACAACGTCCCGGCTTAGAGGAGTCTTTCAAGCGGGATTTGGATATCATTAAACTTTTGATCAATTTGCTGAAAACGTTGAATATTGGCAATTATTTGCGTTTGGATGAAGCTGTAGTATCACTGGAAAAAATTTTTACTGAGGAGCTAGATTACCGCTATGAAGCATCTAATATGCGTCGGATGAAAAAGACTCTCAGAAACCACGGTGTTTACAGTCCGTCAGTATATAAAAAATATTCCAAACGTCGAGTTTTGGTTATGGAGTACATTCCGGGTGTATTGATGGCTGATTACATCAACACTTTAAATAACGATCCTGAAAGAGCGAGAAAATGGGATGAGGAAAATAATTTTAACCGCGAAAAGTTGGGAAAAAAATTAGTTTTATCCTTATTTCGACAAATATTTGAAGATAATTTATATCATGCAGATCTACATCCTGGTAATATATTTTTAGTGCGTAATAGCAAGTTTGTGATGATTGACTTTGGAAGCATTGGTTCTCTAGACAAAGATTTGAGGACTAACTACTCAAACTACACTAATGCAATAGGGAAAGAGGATTACGTGAAAGCAGCTGACTATTTCATCCGCTTTGCCATAGATGTTCCCAGAGTAGACATACCGAGATTACGTGCGGAAATGGCTCGTGGAATTGAAACTTGGGCAGATAAATCCCGGCTCGATGGGTTGTCATATAAGGAAAAATCCTTGGATGGAGTTACTAGTGAAATTGCAAAAGTAGCTTCTAAATATAATTTACCAAGCAACTGGGGATTTTTGAAGCTAAGCAGATCTCTTTTAACATTGGATGGCTCCCTGCAGTACCTCACACCAGATTTTAATTACTTAAAAACTATTAGGACGTATAATAAACAGGCGGAGCGCCGTGCTTTCATTCAGAGGATTCGTATTGAGAGTATTGTGGCATCCATGAGGGACTTTTTTGAAACTGTGGATGAATATAACACTTTGATTCTTCCCAAATTACGGGAGCGAACGTTACCTTTTGAAGGGAAAAATAACAAGTTTGGTCTTGCTCTGGCGTTCGGTTTACGTATGTTCTCATTTGCCACATTGGTCTGCGGAGTTGTCTTAGGGTATTCTTTCTTATTTCAGCATCATTTTGAAAGCATTAAACTCATTCATAATCGACTGTTTGATGAAGTTGCCAGACAGTTACCGTCAATACCATACCTAGAATGGATTTTGATCTTTATAGCCATGATATTGTTTCTCCGAACCTTATCAGTTTGTTCGGTTATTTTGGAGCAAAAGGAATATGAAGGAAAAAGTATTTTATAAAGCTTCAGAAAACATCTGTACCAATTTTATACATCAGGGTAAACGCATTAAAATTTTAACCCCCCCAAAAGATGCGTATAATCTTCAATTGTATATGTATAAACTAATGTAGTCGAAAGATTCAACAACAAGGCAACGCTTAACAGGTCGTTCCTCCCTGTTAAGCGTTGCCTGTTCCCTTTTACGCTTGTTCTTGCCGAATTTTAATGCGTTTGCCTTAGTAGTAAAAGTCACCGAACTCGCCTTCCTCACCGCTCTGTTTATGTGTTAGATTTATAGGGTAAGTGTTTAGACTCAGTATAAAGTATGCTAAAGCTGCTTCTTATGTTTTATCAACACTGCTTAGATAATTATTGCAGGAAGGATTGCAAGCAATACAATATTATCTTATTATTATCTTAAGCTGTTGATTAAACGGCAAATACTTTGAAAGCGTTAATTCAACAAAATTTTAGACCAGATAAGCTAATATTTTACAAACGATTATCAGTCGAAATCTGACAATTCGTTCTCCATAACTCGGCAGCGATTAAAATCACTCATGTTGTACATTATCCTTTTTTAAAGAAGCTAAGGTTTACGAACTCAAGCGAAGTTTTAAGATGAATCAAAATTTCCAACCAGACAAGGAGTCTTTTTCTTCCAACCAAGAGGAAGTTGAAGTACAAAAGCAAGCAAGCACCCAAAACGAAGAGACAAAACAACACAAGAGTCAAGCGATCGCTGTTATCGGTATTAGTTGTCGCTTTCCAGGAGCTAATGACTGCGAACAATTCTGGTTCAACCTGGAACAAGGAGTCAATAGCATTAACGAAATTCCTCCCGAAAGGTGGGATGTGCAGAAGTATTATTCTCTCAATCCTCAAGAGCGCAATAAAAGTATTAGTAAATGGTCTGGACTGATAGAGGCTTCAGACGAGTTCGATCCCCAATTTTTTGGAATCTCTCCTCGTGAAGCTAAAGCGATCGACCCGCAGCAGAGGTTGATGCTCGAATTGAGTTGGTCTTGTTTGGAAGACGCTGGGTATTCACCATCTCAACTATCAGGAAGTTCCGTTGGTGTTTTTATTGGAGCTTGTAATTACGATTCAATCCTTTTTTTGAACCAAGATAGAGAAAACATAGAGGGACATATTGGAACAGGAACTTGGACTTGCATGATTCCTAACCGAATTTCTTACTTCTTTGATTTTCGCGGTCCAAGTGTTCCTGTGGACACAGCTTGCTCCAGTTCACTAGTAGCGCTCCATCTAGCCATCAATGCTCTAAAAGAAAAAGAATGTGAAATAGCACTGGTGGGTGGAATTAGTGTTATGAATTTACCAACAGTATACATCCAAATGAGCCAATTAGGGATGTTGTCTCCAACAGGACAATGCCATAGTTTTGACAGCCATGCAGATGGGTATGTTAGAGGGGAAGGAGCAGGGATAATTTTATTAAAACCTCTGGCAAAAGCTATTGAGGATCGAGACCAGATCTATGGTGTGATTAAAGGGATGGCTGTGAATCATGGCGGAAAATCAAGAACTTTGACTTCTCCCAGTATTTATGCCCAAGCCCAAGTGGTACGTGCTGCGTATAGCAAAGCCAATGTCCCCCCTAATACAGTTTCCTATATTGAAGCTCATGGCACTGGGACTCCCTTGGGAGACCCAATTGAAATTAATGCTCTGAAACGAAGTTTCAAACAACTCTATCAAGAGTATAAACTGCCAAGGTCTGCAAAACACTATTGTGGTCTAGGGACAGTTAAAACAAATATTGGACATTTGGAAGGAGCAGCAGGAATTGCTGGGGTGATTAAGGTTCTCTTGGCAATGAAGCACAAAAAATTGCCCAAGATTCTAAATTTTCAGCAATTAAATCCGCGTATTCAGTTAGAGAATAGCCCCTTTTATATAGTCTCTGAAACCCAAGAATGGCAACAGTTAAAAACGCCAGATGGGGAAGTCGTACCTCGGAGAGCTGGTGTAAGCTCCTTTGGAGTTGGGGGTGTTAATGCTCATGTGGTTCTTGAAGAGGCACCAGAGCCAAAAACTCAAAGGGTAACAGAAGTTGAGCGACCCTTACACATCTTAACTCTTTCGGCAAAGAATGAGTTGGCTTTGGGGGAACTGGTCAAAAAATATCAAGGATATTTGCAGTCACATCAAGAAGCATCAACGGCAAATATTTGCTTCACAGCCAATACGGGGCGTGCCCATTTTGAACAAAGATTAGCGGTAGTCGCTGAATCTAACGTTGAATTGCACAAACAACTGACAGCTTTCATGAAGGTCGATCGGATAAATGGACTGGTGAGAGGACAAGCAAGAGGCGAAAGTCCAAAAGTAGCTTTTATCTTTACGGGTGAGGGTTCCCAGGATGTCAATATGGGTTGGCAGTTATACCAAACTCAACCCACTTTTCGTCAAACTTTAGAGGAATGCGATCGCATTCTGCGACCATTACTAGAGACACCCTTATTATCAGTGCTTTATCCACAATCAACAGAACTTACAGAAAATTCCTCACTTCTAAATCGAAGCACTTACAGTCAATCGGCTCTGTTGGCAATAGAATATGCCTTGGCTCAGTTGTGGCAATCTTGGGGCATCAAACCAGATGTGGTTATGGGTTATGGTGTTGGAGAATATGTGGCAGCAACCGTCGCAGGAGTATTCAGCTTAGAAGATGGTCTGAAACTGGTTGCCACTAGGGGAAGGCAAATGGAATCTATGCCAGGGGAGTTTGAAGCCGTAGCCAAAGAAGTCACCTACAATCAGCCTCAGATACCCATAATCTCTAATTTTACTGGACAAAAGGCAACACCAGAAATCGCCACCCCTGAATATTGGATAGACCATGTCGGGCAACCCGTGTATTTTGCTCAAAGTATGCAAATCCTGCATCAGTCAGGATATGAACTGTTCTTGGAAATAGGACCAAAGCCAATACTCTTGGAAATGGTTCGTCAATTGTTGCCAGAGAATGTGGGATTATGGTTGCCTTCATTAAACCCGCCTCAAGAAGATTGGCAACAGATGCTCTCCAGTTTAGGGCAGTTGTATGTGAAAGGGGTGAAGGTGGATTGGTCAAGGTTTGACCAAGATTATCCCCGTTATAAAGTAGCACTGCCTACTTATCCATTTCAAAGACAACGCTACCGACTGGAAGCTTGTGCAAATGGACATCAAAAAGGTATCCTAGAAAATAGCCTAAATCCAATAGCTGAAATACTGAGTCAAATTGATACAGATAAGTTGCTAGAGGAGCTAAACTTTTCGGAAGAATTGACAGAACAAGAGCAAAAATTGCTACCTAAACTTTTGAAAATTTTAACGACTCGAACTCAAAAATTTGGTCAATCTTCAGAACAATACTCAGGCATTTTACAGCAACTTGAGAAAACTCCAACCAGAGAACGCCTGCAACTAATGCTACATTACCTACAAGGTGTAGTTGGTGAACTGTTAGGGTTTGATGACTCCCAAATCCCAGATTCACAGTTGGGGTTCTTTGATATGGGCATGAACCATACGATGATGCTGGAACTCAAGAATCTGTTAGAGAGAAGTTTCGGCTGTTCAATTTCAGTCACAACATTATCTGAGCACTATAACATTCAAGATCTGGCTAAGTATTTAATAACAAAAATTTTTGTAGGGGAACTAGAGGAAAAATATGAAATTGATAAATATGAGAAGAAACAAACTATTGTAGAGACTGAACTCAAACCACTATGTGAAGATGCGATCGCGAATGCCATTAAAGAGGAATTAATTGCAACGGCTCTTCAAGACGAACTTAAAGAAATTCAACTTCTACTTAACCAAGAAATCTAAAATGACCAATATTTCACAAACAGAACAACAAGCGGTTTCCTCTCAAGAAGTGCTTCAAACTATTAAAGAGATGCGAAATAGACTTGAAGCAGTCAACAAAGAAAAAACTGAACCAATCGCTATTATTGGTATAGGTTGTCGGTTTCCTGGTAATGCAAATGACCCTTCCTCATTCTGGCGTTTATTACACGAAGGGCTCGATGCTGTAACAGAAGTACCTTCTGGTCGATGGGATGTTGATGCCTACTACGATCCAAACCCTGAAGCTCAAGGGAAAACCTACACCAAACAAGGTGGCTTCATCCAACAAGTGGATCGGTTCGATCCCTTATTTTTTGGTATTTCCCCCAGGGAAACAGCGAGTTTAGACCCCCAACAAAGACTGCTTTTAGAAGTCACCTGGGAAGCCCTAGAAAACGCAGGACAAACACCAGCAAAACTCAGGCACAGTCAAACAGGTGTATATGTGGGCATTTGCACAGACGACTATGGCCAACGGTTTCAAGATTTTGAGAAACTCTCCTCAATGGATGTCCATTCTGGCACGGGTAACTCCCGCAGTATGGCTGTAGGTCGCATTTCTCACTTCCTTGGCTTACAAGGACCAAATATTCAGTTAGATACTGCTTGTTCCTCTTCTTTATTAACCGTACATCTAGCTTGCCAGAGTTTGCGTTTAAAAGAATGCAATCTCGCCCTCGCAGGCGGAGTCAATCTGATTCTATCGCCATTAAGCACTATCGGTCGTTGCAGCTTGAAAGCATTAGCTCCAGATGGTCGCTGCAAAACTTTTGATGCCGCAGCAGATGGTTACGGGCAGGGGGAAGGATGTGGGATGGTAGTCCTAAAGCGTCTCAGTGATGCCATAGCAGATGGGGATTCAATTTTAGCGGTGATTCGAGGTTCGGCTACCAACCACGACGGACCTAGTAGCGGTCTGACAGTTCCCAACAAGATGGCTCAGAAAGAAGTGATTCAGCAAGCACTACAAAATGCCAGAGTAGAGCCGAATCAGGTGAGCTACGTCGAAGCTCACGGGACAGGAACATCCCTTGGAGACCCCATTGAGCTAGAGTCTTTAGCAGCAGTTTATGGTAAAAACCGTCCTCACAATCAACCCTTGGTAGTTGGTTCAGTAAAAACAAATGTCGGGCATTTGGAAGCAGCAGCAGGAATCTCAGCTTTGATTAAGGTGGTTTTATCGCTTCAGAATCAAGAAATACCGCCCCATTTGCACCTTAAAAAACCCAATCCCCATATCCCTTGGCATCAACTTCCTCTAGTCGTTCCCACTTCAGCAATCCCCTGGCATCAAGGCAATCAACCTAGGAAAGCAGGTATCAGTGCCTTCGGAATTAGTGGTACAAACGTACATATGATTCTAGAAGAAGCGCCAGAACAAGTCAAAACTGAAAAGTCTTTAGAGCGTACATCACACATACTAGCGCTTTCAGCGAAAACTCAAAAAGCTCTTGAAGAACTCGTTAATAGTTATTCCAATCATCTAAAAAATTATCCAGAATTAGCACTAGAAGACATTTGCCACACCGCAAATACAGGGCGAGCTCATTTTAATTATCGACTAGCATTGATGACCTCTGATAAAGCTGAACTTGCTACAAAACTCAGCAACCTGACAGCATGTAAAGAGGTGACAGGACTATTTTCTGGTCAAATCCCCAACAGCACGAGCTTGCCCAAAATAGCTTTTCTCTTTACGGGTCAGGGTTCTCAGTATGTCAACATGGGTTTGGAGTTGTACCAGACTCAACCCACCTTTCGGAAAACCCTAGAACAATGCAACGAAATTCTACGACCACTACTAGACAAGCCCTTGTTAGAAGTGCTTTATCCACAGGAAACAGCACAAGGAGAAAATACCTCACTTCTAGATCGAACTGCCTACACTCAAAGTGCCTTATTTGCAGTAGAATATGCCTTGGCTCAGTTGTGGCAGTCTTGGGGCATCAAACCAGACGTGGTCATGGGTCATAGTGTAGGTGAATATGTGGCAGCAGCTGTAGCAGGAGTATTCAGCCTAGAAGAAGGGCTGAAACTGATTGCGACCAGGGGAAGGTTAATGCAGCAGTTGCCTAGTGGCGGAGAGATGGTGTCAGTGTTAGCATCAGAGGCGCAGGTGCGCTCGGCGATCGCATCTTATGCAGGCAAGGTAGCAATCGCAGCCATCAACGGTCCCGACAGCATTGTGATTTCCGGTGTTGGTGAAGCCATCCAAGCAATTTGTAGCAGTTTGGCAGAGATGGGAATCAAGACCAAACCCCTACAAGTGTCTCATGCCTTCCACTCCCCTCTCATGGAACCCATGCTTGCGGAGTTTGAAGTCGTAGCCAAAGAAATCACCTACACTCAACCGCGAATTCCGTTAATTTCTAATGTTACCGGACAACAGGCAACACCTGAAATTGCTACCCCAGAGTATTGGATCGATCATGTCCAGCAACCCGTGCTTTTTGCTCAGAGTATGCAAACCGTGCATAGCGAAGGATATAAACTGTTTTTAGAAATTGGACCAAAGCCAACACTCCTGGGAATGGGTCGTCAATGTTTGCCAGAAGACGTAGGCACCTGGCTGCCTTCGTTACGTCCGCCTCAACAAGATTGGCAACAAATGCTTTCAAGTTTAGGGCAATTATACACACAAGGAGTAGCAGTAGACTGGTCAGGATTTGACCGAGATTATCCCCGTTGTAAAGTAGCACTGCCAACCTATCCGTTTCAAAGGCAACGCTATTGGTGGGAAGTGGAAGAAAACAACGATAAAACTGTTTCAACACCAATTGTCAACTTGCTGAACCAAGGAGCAACCGAGGAGTTAGCTCAGGAATTAGAACTAGCAGGGGAACTGACCGCACAAGAGCGACAATTACTGCCAAAGTTACTCGAACTTCTGGTTAAAAGACAGCAAAATTATCTGGAATTCAAAGGGGGTATAGTTCACGAATATTACAATGCCGTAGCAATCTTGGGTCAAGAGCAAGCAGGAAATCAGGCAGATGCAAGATCGGAATCAGCATTCTTAACTTTTGGTTTATTCCCGGACAAAGTTCCCGGTTTTTCTTGGATTAAATGTCTTACAGAGGCGAATCAAGAACAATCTCGTCAGATGATTGTTGAGTCTCAAAAAGATTTGAGAAAATTATTGTTTGCTCAAGTAGATTTCTCATCTTGTCAAAAAGTTTTAGACTTTGGCTGCGGATATGCTTCCGATTTAATTCAGCTAGCTCAAAAGTATGAGCATCTGCAATTGAATGGATACACAATTTCCAGCGAACAAGCAAAACTGGGGAGCACAAAAGTAGCAGAAAAGCAACTACAAGAACGAGTAAAAATCTTTAATCGAGATAGTGCCAAAGATGAATTTCCCGATCGCTATGATTTGGTATTCGGGTTTGAGGTAGCCCACCACATTCTGGATAAAAAGTCATTATTTACTAATATCGGCAATCATTTAAACCAACAGGGATATTTGGTGTTAGCAGATTTCATCTCTAACAGCGAATTTACCATCGATCATCAAGAAACATCTTCCTACTTTATTACTAAATCGGAGTGGGTAGAGTTACTCTCTCAACATCAACTCCAGTTAGTAGCAGCCATTGATGTGAGTCCGGAAATATCTAACTTTTTGTACGATCCAGACTTTGAGCAACGTTTGGAACAGTTGTATCAAAAAAATCGCGACGAAAACGTTAAAGCAGGGTTCAAATCTTACTATCAATTAGGGAAAGTTCTCAGCAAGGGAATAGCCAGCTATGTATTGCTAACAGCGCAAAAGCAACAGCAGTTATCCAAAGAGAAAATTGCTGAGTGGAATCAGCAAATGCTAGCTCAACTGTCATCTTACTCAGAGGTAACACCACAGCGCTGGCTCTACGAATTAGAATGGCAACCCCAGAAACAATCAACTCCAGAAGAACAAAAGCAAAAACAGACAACAGGGAACTGGTTGCTGTTTATAGAACCTGGTGCTGTGGCAGAAGAATTAGTGAAAAAATTGGGTGAAGAATGTATTTTAGTATCTCCTGGTTTAAGTTATCAGCAGATAGACAACAAACACTACCAACTTAACCCCACTGTTCCAGAAGAATTTAAACGTTTGTTGGGTGAAATCACTTCTCAAAACTCACAACTTCAGGGAATTGTTCATCTGTGGGCTGTGCCAACAACTAACAGTCAGTTAGAAAAAGCCATAGAATATGGTTGTGCCAGTCTGCTGCATCTGGTGCAAGCCTTGGTACAGACCCAACAGCAACAGGTAGCGCCTCTGTGGGTAGTTACCCAAGGTGCGGTGAGTGTAGGTACAGACCATGAAGCAGTGCAAGTGCAACAGACACCAGTGTGGGGATTAGGTCGGGTAGTAGCTCTCGAACATCCAGAACTGCAATGTCGGTTACTCGATTTGGAACCAAACACCAAAGAAGAAGGACTGGTACAACTGCTATATCAAGAACTTATCTCAAAAGACGACGAAAACCAGATTGCTTACCGTCAGGGAGAACGTCGGGTAGCGCGACTTGTGCGCCAACAAAAGCAGACAACCACCGAACAGCAGCAAGAAATTATCATTACCCCTGAAGGCAGTTACCTCATTACTGGTGGACTGGGAGCTTTAGGACTACAGCTGGCTAAGTGGCTAGCAGATAAGGGCGCTAAACATTTGGTCTTGACTGGGCGACGGAAACCCTCAGAGAAAGCACAACAAACCATCACCCAACTAGAGGAAGCCGGAGTAGAAGTCTCAGTGCTGTTGGGAGATGTCTCTGTCAAACAAGATGCAGCCAGCATTTTGGAAAAGGTTCAAGCATCCCTACCGCCATTGCAAGGTGTGATTCACGCAGCAGGAGTTTTGGATGATGGGGTTTTACAGCAGATGAACTGGGAACGGTTTACGAAAGTGATGGCTCCGAAAGTTCAAGGAGCATGGCATCTGCACCAATTAACCCAAGAGTTGCCTTTGGACTTCTTTGTGTGTTTCTCCTCAGCAGCATCTCTGTTAGGTTCCACTGGTCAAGGTAATTATGCAGCGGCTAACGCTTTTCTAGATGGCTTGGCTTCTCATCGTCGGGCACTAGGTTTGCCCGGATTGAGCGTGAACTGGGGAGCTTGGGGAGAAGGAGGCATGGCAGCCCGTTTGGCAGATCAGTTCCAAAGCCGGATTCGCTCTCTGGGTATGAGTAGCATTCCGCCGGAGGAAGGTTTGCAAATTTTGGATCGGTTGTTGGGTCAATCAGCGACTTTAGTAGGGGTATTTCCCGTGAACTGGTCTCAGTTTGCAAAACAATTGCCACCAGGGATGAAGATGCCTGTATTGGAAGCATTTATTGATTCCCAGTCTGTAGCAAAAGAAACTCAGACCAACGAGTTTTTGCTAAAACTAAAGGCAGCTCGGGCTAGCGATCGCCCCCAACTTATGACGAATTATCTCCAAGGTGTCGTGGGTCAGTTATTAGGATTCCCTGACTCTCAAATGCTAGACCCACAGCTAGGATTTTTTGATATGGGGATGGATTCTTTGCTGGCTTTAGAGTTAAGGAATTTGCTACAGACCAATTTGGGTTGTGTGCTTTCTGCAACAGTTTTGTTTGAATTTTCCAATATTCAAGACTTTGCCGAACATTTAATTACGAAAATTTTTGGAAGTATAGATGTTCTAGAAGGGGAACTGTGAATTTAATTGAGTTTTTGCAGGATCTTGCCATCCAAGGTTGGGAATTATGGAGTGAGGGTGAAAAGCTGCGTTATCGCACTTCCAAGGGAGAATTAACTTCTTCAGTATTAACCCAACTGAAGCAGCACAAATCAGAAATCCTAGAGTTGCTACGCGATCGCCCAGATATTTTTAATGTTGATTCCGTAAATGTGGAGCAGCTAACTGCTAGTCCGCATCAAAATAGGAGAGTTGTTTCCCCTTCTCCTCTGGTTCCAATTCAGTCGAGAGGCTCCAAGGTGCCGATCTTTTGCGTACACCCTTATACTGGCCTAGTTATTTGCTACCATGAGTTAGCCCGATTGTTGGGTAGCGATCGACCCTTCTACGGATTGAAATCGCTGGGTATAGAAGAGGGAGAGGAGCCACTCACGCGGGTGGAAGATATGGCTACCCTTTACCTAAGGGCTGTACGGGAAGTCCAGCCCCACGGTCCATACATCTTAATGGGCTGGTCTTTCGGTGGCATCGTGGCTTTGCAAATGGCTCACGAGCTGAAAACCCAAGGCGAGCAGGTCCCTTTTTTAGGATTGCTGGATACTTATACACCGTCTCATCTGCCCGAGCAGTCAATACTATCCCAAAAAGTTGTTATAGAAGGGGAAACACTTTCAATCTCGTTGGAAGAGTTACGAAGAATGCCTATTAAGCAGCAAGCAGTCTTGATTTGCGAGCAGTTCAAACAAGCAGACCTGATTCCTTCTGAAGTCGAACGTTTACTACGAGTTCAATCGCTCAACTGCGAAGCAATGCGTAATTACTCGCCACCACTTTACTCAGGTAGGAGCGTTCTGTTTCGGGCAGAAAAAGGAGTGTTGAGCTTCTCCCAAAATGTTTCTGCGTTGGAACCAACTTTGGGTTGGGAAGAGGCGATCGCTAATATTGAGTTACACGTTATTCCAGGCTATCACGAATATATGGTTGACCAACCTAATGTGAGTATCCTCGCTCAGAAGCTAAAAGACTGCATTGAGCAAGCTCTCAGTAGCAATGAACAGTAACTCATCTAAGCTCTTCTCCATTTCAGATGTATGACTGCATAAACGGACTATTACTTTCATGTCTCAAATCATTACAGAACTTACTGGTGTGCCTAGCACTATGCTCTTGACCCTTAGGGGACGAGCTGATGAACAACTTCATCCTCATCCTCTTTTTCAAGACCCACTAGCTGTTGAGTGGAGCAAACTCTTGCCTTGGGATAACGGGCTAGAAGCAATTTATAGCAAATCAAAGCTCAATCAAATTAGCTTTGCTGTACGAGCTTACCATCATGACCAAATAGCATCTCGTCATATTGCTAATCATTCCAATCCTGTTGTCGTGGAATTGGGGGCTGGATTATCTACTCGGTTTCACCGCATCGGGGAGAAAAGTTATCGTTGGCTGGAACTGGATTTGCCTGTAGTAACTGAACTACGCCATAAGTTAGATACACAGACACAGCAGCACCAGTTTATTAGTGCTTCAGTGATGGATTTTGACTGGATGAGTGCTGTGCCCGATGTAGCACCTGAAAACATTTTATTTATTGCAGAAGGCTTACTGCCCTACTTTAAGGTCAATGAGGTGCAGCACTTAGTCTCTCAAATGCGTTCTCGGTTTTCAGGTGCTTCATTAGTATTGGACATTTTAGGCAATTATGCAAAGGTGGGTAGTAAGGTTTTTAGTCAAATTGGAGCATCCCATCAGTGGTATGTCAAGAATGAACAAGAGGTGACAGCGATGGGATTGCATCTAGTCAATGTCTGGTCTCTATATCAGCTATATCCAGAGCGTTGGCCCTGGCTAGTAAGATTGGTGTTAAAATTACTTACTCAACTGTCTTATTTTCGTAATGCTTATTTGATTCTTGAAACCAAGTTATAAGAAGGTTGTTAACCACTTACACAGTAGTATCCCAGTAACTAAAGTTTGACTGTACTTCACTCCAACTGACTTCGATAATACCGGGTTTGGAAGCGTTTGTGTTCATCCCCCAAGGATTGAAAAGGGTAAATTTTTGGGTAGAAGCGTCATAACCTACAAGTGAGTAAGCGTGACCGGCTACTATATTTGCTGCCACTCCATTAGTTTTTGAACCAAATCCAACAAGTTGTCCGGAATTGAAGGCATTGATAATTGAGTTACAGTCAATAGCTTTCCCCAGCGCAGCTTTTTTGCCAGTGATTTGTGCAAAAGCATCACTCATGTACCCTCCTTTACCAATACCTTCGTAAGTATTGGTATTGTTTTGATAAATCCATCCCGATTCGTTTAATTGAGCATAAGCTTTTTCCGCAAAAGCAACCCATAATTCATTCCCACCATTGCTGTAGTGACTGCCTTTACTTGCATAAACAAAAGCTCCAGAGGTATCAGTGGGTAAATATCTGTCTACTGTAACGTAGTCTGCAACTCCATTTCGCCAAAAGCGTATTGTAAAGGTATTGTCACCATTGTCAATGAACATGCTTTCTATTGTATTGAGGGTACGAGAGGCTGTTGATGCCAGCCCTGCTAGGAAATAGCAGTCATTCATACCGCCTTGTTTTATGTCCTCGTAACTAACACCATTTTGGAACAAAGAGCCACTTGCATACTGATAGGTGTAAGAGGTTTGCGGGCGATCGCTCCCATAAAACCACTTGTTAATTAAGTTTTCTAGTTGAACATCGCTACTACCAGCAACCAAATTGCCTAAAGAATTTCCTTGATACTTTTGATTAGCAGTGTCATTGTTTGCAACTTTGTTAGATAACACTCTAACGTGTTCGGATATTTTTATGTAAGAGGTATTACCTATCAATGTACGGATATCTGCTAGTTCAGTGGCATCCACCACATTCCCATCTTTTGACTCGCGAAGAATAGAGACCATATCGTTGCGATCTAACAAACCATCACCAAAACGTGACCTTGTTGCCGAACGTATGACTTCATCTTGAATATTTTGGTCGAACCAATCTGATGCTGCTCCAACCTTGAAGGTTGTTTGCGTACTTTGAGTGCTATTACCCAGTTTGTCATAAGCTTTTGCTTGTAACTGGTAAATACCGCTAGATAGGCTATTCAGAGAGTATGTAAAACTGCCGTAACGACTGTCAGCGTTATCAACAGTAAACTGTACGGCGTCACTAATATCTTGCCAATTACTCCCATCTTTTTGCAACCAAAAGTCAACTCGTGCCAAGTCATTTGCACCGTTAGGATCGAAAACCCTAGTATTGGTGAGATTGACTGTCTCGCCAGCTTCATAAGAGCCTTTATAAGTGTTGAATTGTAGGGATTGTGGAGCTTCATTTTTAAAAGCTTTTAAGTTATAACTGGTATTTGCACTTCCAACACGAGAAACTTGAATGTAATAAGTGCCTGCACCTACAGTAATACCTAAAGATTCATCCGTGTTGTGACGGTTGTGTGAACCTGCAATAGTTGAACCATTGCCATCGAGCAACTGTAAATCTGCATTTGCTGAAAGACTATCAAGACTTAGACTCAGACTACTACTACCACTGAGGCTAAAACTATAGCAATCATCTGGATTGCGCCGACCTAATGAGCCTGCAAAAGTTTGGTTGCTTGCAGTAAGATTTATACTTAAAGACGTGTTAAGGCTATGACTGGTAAAATCGTTTTGCATAAAATATATGTGTCCTATTGCCGCAGAGATTTGGTAGACACACCAATCAGAACCTAAGCTAGGCTAAGGTTTCACAAAAAGCTTAATGCGTGAGATTGAAGGTATGTTATTTAATAATGCTTGTTGAAACTTTAAAACAGCCACGCTAAAAGCACGTATTTTTTTTAACAAAAAAATCTTTTCTTTTCAGTACAAACACTTTTACCAGTGACCACCGATCGGTGGTCACTGGTCATTGGTCATTGGTCATTGTCAAGCACCCATCCCAATAGCTAATGCTCTACGTACCGCAGCACCAGCATTCACAAAACCGTGACCGTAATATTTGTCATGACCGGGAGTACCCAAATCGTAAGCTGTTTGCGACAAAATTTCCTTGATTTGGAAAGCAGACAGGTTCTTGTTAACACTCCAAAGTAATCCAGCAATTCCAGTCACGTGTGGTACGGCGGCTGAAGTTCCGTTAAAGTTGGAGTTAAAACCAAACTCGAATGCAGAAGATGTGCTTTGTTGAGTGCCATTAGCGGCAATGACTTCACCAGGTGCCATAATGGTTAGCTCTGTGCCACCATTAGAACTCCACCAGTTAATGTAGGAAATACGTTCTCCCAAGTTTTTTGGATTACCATAGTAGTCTTTACGTCCCCAAGAAGCACCTACTGCTATGGCGTTTTTGTATTGAGCTAAAATTGCCGGTTCTGTAAGAGTGTCTGCTCCAGTGTTACCAGATGCAAAGACAAATAAAACGTTTTGGTTATTAACAACCAGTTGCTCCAGTAGGGTCGAGTATCCTCCAGTTAAGCTAAAGTTAATCACCAAACGCCGATTTTCTGTATTTGCCTTACGAATCATTTCTTGCGTGGCATCTACCAAAGTAGAGTCGTGAGCGTCGCCACCCAGAACATCAATGTGAAAGACCTCGAAATTTCCAACACCACTCATTCCTACACCATTATTAATCTGGGCATTAATAACTGATTGAGTTGAAAGACCATGAGTAGTGACACCGCTAGTACTCATCTCGTCCACGTAGTTATTTGGAATATAAGTAGTAACTCCTAAATCTAAGTGAGTATTACCATTGAGAACAGGTAGACCTGTATCCTGAACTCCTACAAGAACATTTGAGTTACCTTGAGTGAAACGCCAAGCATCTTGCACATCCATCATGTGCAAGTTCCATTGCTTACTAAACATAGGGTCATTGGGTTCTACGGACAAATTAAGCTCTTTGTCTGTAAATACAACGCAGTCAATGCCTTCAAAAAGAATTTGTCTGCCATCACTCAACTCAATGCCATCAAATAAACGAGTGCCGTTACCTGGGTTATAAAGTACACCTCCGCCGCTAGTATTGGCAAGTTTTAAAGAAACTGTTGTGAAAGAAATGTTTGATAAATGCAACGAGTCTCGCTGTCCGCTACCAAAGTCAACATTGCCATTACCTAAGAATACTGAGATTCCCGGACTGGATTCATAAATAAAGGTGTTAGCTCCTAGATCTCCTCTGACAATACGTGTACCGTTGCTTGAAGTTTGAGATGTTACTGCTGTAGCAGGTGTTGGCGGGTTGCTACTAGCAGTAGGATTTGACTGTGTATTGCTAGCGCTAGAAGTGGGTATGGGAGATGTATCTTCGTTGAGAGGGGTTGCTGAAATACTTAGGGTATAGTACGTTTTACTACTGTTAGTGTCTGCATAAACCCTAACGTAATACGTGCCTGGTGATAGCTTTGTCGCTTTCGCTTTGTCTGTGTTGCCTGCACCTTTAGAACTTCCAAGGGAGATACCATTGATGTCTTGTAACTCCACATCAGCATTGGCACTTAAATCGTTGAGTTCCAGTTGAAGATTGCCAGTGAACTCAAGGTTGAATTTATAGCAGTCGCTCTCGAAACTCTCTACCCAATCGCTGAAGCTGTCAGTATAGGAATGAATTGCAATGGGTGAAGAAGTGTCATAAGTGTTACTAATAATACCTGTAGATGTTGCTGAAATACTTAGGGTGTATTCTGCAACAAAACTTTCATGTGAATAAACGCGATCGCGATCGTTTCCTGTTTCAAATTTTGTGTCAATTGACTTAAGACTTGTACTACCAAGTTGAGAAACATTAATTGCTTCATCTACATCAATTTCATTATCATTTTCAAATCGATTTGGGTCTACATCCACATCATCGCTTAAATTACAAAAGTCGTGTTTAAAACTACTACGACTATACCAACTTTTTGTGAATAATTCATTACTAAGTATATTTACGGCATCTGTAATGTGGGTCGCATTGTTTAAAATATTCGAGTTACAACTGGTCTCTAGAGAATCTGGGGATAATGTCACGGACATACTCTATGCTGCACGGGATATCTACTTACATCACAATCTTTCTTTTCCCAAAAAAAAATCTCCTTGTGTATAAATTTATCAAAATAAAATGAAAATTTTACTGGAACTTTAAAGACTATTTATGCAATTGGATAGAAATTCTTAAAAGAGACATTTATTTGTGTCTACCAACACATCCCCACATTAAACTTGCTTATGAGATAGAAATAAAGTATTTTTTTATACTATATTTCTTGACTCTATACAATTTTTGTGTGTTGTCAGTTAAATGCTTTAACAGAATTAGGGGTTGCAGCAAGCAATCCGCAAATGCACCAAATTAGATATCCTATTGGTACTTCGGCAAAAATACTTGAAAACATCAAACGTTAATGATTTCTTTACTTAATTCTGTAAATCCTTGGTTGGTTGGAGTGGGACTTAACACCTTCTTGCTTGGCTTGGCTTGGATTGCGCCTAAAAAGCTACTAACACCGACAGGATATTTTCACGCATGGTTACTTGGGACTCTGATTTGGGGAATACTAGGTTGGCAGGGATATGTAGTAGTTATGTTCTATTTTCTTGTTGGTTCTTTTGTAACCCGTGTCGGTATGGCACAAAAGGAAGCAGAAGGTATAGCGGAAAAGCGTTCTGGTGCTAGAGGTCCAGAAAACGTTTGGGGTTCAGCCCTCACTGGAGCATTATGTGCTATCGGCGTAGGTGTTATTCATTCCGGAGTTCTCCCTACTCCCTACCCCCTTTGCCC
>NZ_WJFC01000005.1 GCF_009725235.1 Scytonema sp. UIC 10036 | reverse complement strand
CAGAAAATAGATTTCAGTTGAGAATTCGATAGCAGCTTTGATTAGCGTACTGTAGCAGCCTTCAATTACCCAAGAAAGATTATTTTCTATGAAGTCCCGTAGATCCTTCAATGAATCTTCTTGAGGGCGGCGTATGGCAATTTGGTTTGGTTCCCAAACGATAGTATCGAGATCGAGAATTGGAATACTGAAGTTTTTAGCAAGTTTATTTGCAAGAGTGCTTTTTCCAGAACCGGAATTGCCAAATATTAAAATTCGATACATAGTGGTGATTTAATTAAGGTGCAACCGAGTCATTTCTCAATTTTCCAACAGTTCAAATTATTAATTCCACATTCTTACTTAAACGTCAATCTTAATTCTGCCAGTTTAAGGTGCGTTTGCCCTGATTGACAGCCTTTATAAAGTCGCCATTTCTTCACAGATTTTCTGACTTGGGTATTGAACCAATATCATCCACTCCAAGCTAAAGAGGCTCGAGCCCCAGCTATATGTTCAACATTCCAGTTAGCAAGGCGAATAAGGCGTATTCTACGGGATTAGCATTCCAGAGTTCTATGATGTGTTCTTTCATATAAGACCATACGATCCCACCAGCAGTTTGGTAATGCTCGAGCACATCTTGGAGAACTTGCTCACCAAAAGCGGCATAGAAACAGACGAAATCCTTGGCAGGATCGCTGACTGCGGCTTCTGTCCAATCGATTAGTCCCATCAAATTTCCGTCTTTATCCACAAGCGTATGACCGGGGTGAAAGTCTCCGTGAATCAAAGCCGAATGTTGAGGCCACAAGGCATCATTGGCAATCCAGTCCTGCCAACGTGCCCAGCGTGTATCAGAAACACCAAGCAGTTCTCTGGTCTTCTCCATATTCTCTGCCATAGATTGCCGCACTCGATCCACTGTTTGAACTCGGATACTGAATTGTTTCACTACCTCAATGCGTGTTCTGTGGAGTTGCGCCAGTGTTTTTGCCACAGAAGAAATGTATACGGACGGTGGGGATTTCGGATTAATGTACCATACATAATCGCCTATATCTGGATCGATGGTTCCGGCAGGAATTCCCTTTAATAGCGGATAGGCAACTAGTTCATCCGAAACAATTTTCCACATGGGAACGCTCACATCGACTTGGCTTTTAACCAGTTCAAGAACTTCTCTTTCATAATACATGCGCTCAAGAACATCAAGTCTTCTGGGAAAACGCAATACCCATTTGGTATTATCCTCTAGGGCAGTAGCAAAGGTAGTGATGAAGTCCATTCCGGATTTGTTAATATTTAAGTTGTCTGCGTCCAAAATGAAGCCATTTTTGTCGGCGATGCTGAGTATTTTCCTGATTTGGTAGTCTTCACTAACAGATTGACTCATTTTAAATTCGCTCCTTCACGAGCATTGGCTAACATATATATCAGGCGTTCACCTCAAATTAGCCCAACGTAACATCAATAATATATCCCACGTTCCCCTAAAACGAATTGTGAAGTCGGCAAGAACTGTCACTTATTTGGACAACTATTTGGAAAAATATAATATGAACATAGGATGGCCAGCACGCAAGCGATCGCTATTCGGCTCCTTTGGGCTATCACTCCACCTCTATTTTGGCATTTTTCAGATGGTGTGGCTACTCCTTGACTCAAGAATCCTTGCGCCAGGGACTTAATCGAATTGCTCATCTGATTGTGGAACATCAATCAAATCCCAAGCCATAGCATAGTTTAGATGAACTCCAGATTTTTGTGCTAACTACTCATCAAAATCAAAATCATCCTCATCCTCATCTTCATATTCATCATCAGGAGCAAGTTCCCCAAGCTTTCCAAGTAGTGTCGCAATTGCATCTAACTTGCTGGCGAAATCATCAATTTCTAGCTCTAACTCTTGAGCGACTTCCCAAATGCACGTCCCTATAGGTGCATTCATTGTGAAATCTCCATTGATGATTGTGTGAGCCATCGAATGGAGATGTAGCAATTCAAGTCTTATCCCATCTGGCTCACAAATACGCGAGCGAATTTCATCAATGGCGTCCACCGCTGCCAAAATTTGAGTGGTATCAAAGTTTTGCTGCAATTCATCTAGCTTCTTACTGCTTACAATACCATAAACTGTCTCTTGGGTTTTCTTGCTCATGATGACACCTGTTTACATCAAACTTATTCTCCAGTCTTACGCTCAGGTTTTTCGGGAAGCATTTTTAAAATTTCACGTACACAGCCAAATGTGGAGGCGATCGCGTTCTCTAAGCGCCATCAGAATTATGTGGCTCGATCGCTTATATGTATTTAGCCCAAACTTCCCGGATACCTCTAATATGACTGGGTTCACTGGATTTCATCTGGAGCGATCGCTCCAACAAGGAGATAATGGGAAAGTCAAGTCGCTTTGCTCCAATTCGTAATTATTACCCCGTGCATAATTGTCTCTTAAAGCATCACCCGCTCAACTACAAGCCCAACCAAAGGCAACTTGAGTCTTATGCGTTTTACACTGTGTAATATGACCGCACCCGGCGTCGCCAAACATAAACGGTAAATTGTCCTCTGAGTCTAGCTGAAACACCAATCGCATTCCTTGGTTGCATATCGGGCAGTCGGGATACTCAATTCCTTGAACCCAGTACGGCCAACCTGAAAGTTTGTCGCCCGGTTGTGGATATTGTTCGGCAATTTCATCCCATTCATCATCAGTTAAATCAATCCCAAGTTCTGTGGCTTCACTAGAATTCGGGTAATCTTGTACTTCTTCCCAGCCTACTATTTGTTTTGGGGGAAAGTAATCCTCTATGTTTGGTATTTCAATATCCAGCGCTTCTGTATCAGCTTGAATAATTCGGACAAGCATACTTTTGGCAAAGGGCAACCAAGCAGCGCACTCACCTTCACAATCACTATTGGTATTTGTACAGTAAAACAACTGGAGTAGTCCGGTGCCAAACTCTCCTTGTAAAGATTCTGGCAAAGAGTCGAGATTAATTTGCACGAACAATTGCATGGGTTGACCGCAATGTTGACAATTAGGCCAGTGTTCGTTCTTGTTTAACCATGGTTTTCCTGAAAATTTAGAGGCTTTGAGCGCACCATCACCCTCAATGACCTTTGGTACAAAGGCTTTTCGCATGAATAGTTGGATGGATGCTCTCATCGAACTCGTGTAAATAGTTAATTCGACTTATATGCTATCACAGATACAACGGCGTCAAGAAATTCCAAGGAGGCGATACGGCTGTACTCCGCGATCGCTCGATGGATCGCACCCCACTACCCATCCAGTTGTGCCACCCACAAACTTATTTGTTTTTGCTTGCCCAGAGAAATCCTTCCCTCAGCCACCTTTAAAGCTTCAGCATGATAAACCTCTTTAATGAGGCGGAACATCTCAATGTCCTCACATCCTTCCAGGTCGTCGGTCATAGACTGTAGATTCTCCTCGCTCATCCACTCGGATATCAATTCCGTTGACGGTTGTAGCTCGCTACACCCAATTTCTACTTCATCCAATACCTGTGAATCATTTGTGGAGTCAGAACTTTCATCAACTTCACTCACTTGGGTAAGAATTTTATCGGTATTAACTTCGGTGTGAGATGTTAAATCGTTGCTATCTCTCAATTGGTTCGCCTCACCGCTATCAGAAAAATTGGGTGAAGTGGGTGAAGAACCTCGATCTTCCAAGGTTTTTTGGGTGCTGAACTCAGAAGTACTTGGGTGAAGTTCTTGAGTTGTTGGGTGAAGGTCTTTGTTTGTCTGTGACAAGTCACTGCTGAAAAATCCAATGCCTGAAATCGCTTGCAATGGTTTGCCCCATCCCTCCTTAGCAACAGTCACTCGTTTGGCTTTGGGGAACAGTTGTAGAAAGCGGGCAATGACTTGGTTTACGGCTTTGACGTTCTTATCTGATGGCTTCACCTGGTCCGACCAGATAGCTTTTTGTTTGCCACTGTTAGTTTGTTCGTAGCTTAATGTTCCATTGTCTTGATACCATCTTTCCAATACCGTCCAGATTTCTCCTGCCGTAACCGTACTGTTGGGGTCGTAAGCCAATCCCACTTCCTTACAAAAACCGAACAGGTGACAGTTTTCAGCTTGGATGCTTTCTAAAGTTTCTAAAGTGCATCTGTAGTCAATGCCATCTTTCATCAAATCCACCAGTGCTTGCAGTACGCGATTGAGGAAGGCAGGCACGACTCGATTTGCCAGAAATATCGGATCGTACTTAAATCGTGGGTCTGCTTCCAATTCTCCCAACTTGGGATTGGCACCAATTTTAAAGGTTTTGTTAAACTCCAATATTCCGTAACGAGAAGCGATCGCTTCCTGCGACCCTTGTAAATTGGGCGTGTCGTTGACGTTAAATATAGCAATGCCCGTTGGGAAGAACTCTTGGGCATCCACACCTTTTCGTTCGGACTCTAGCTCTTCTCCAGTAATAAAAGTTTTCAAGCATTGGATTTTATCGATTCGAGAAGTGTTGGCATTTTCACTTGCCCAATTCACCCTAGAGCGGATGAGTTTGGAGAGTGGAAACTTGCGCCCAGTGTCATAGGCGGCAAAGTCCGTTAACGTACACGCTGTCATCCCCTGGCGTCCGTACATCATACTGACCACTTCTCTTAATGAATCTTTACCATTGCTGCCATCTCCTTTTAATAGCAATGCACGGACAGCCCGACCTTTAAATTTCCGCACGGTTGTTAAATCTAGAGATGCCGCAATTGTTTTGAGGAAAATGTCTCTTTGTGCTGGTTCTAGAGCTTCAAGCAGGCGATCGCAATGTATGGGGTCGGCATCTGGTTTGTAGGTGGCGATGGGTGGATAAATGTAGTAGAAGTCGGGATTGTGGTCCACCAAAATCCAACTCGGCACGTCTCCATCCCACAGCAGCTGCAACACTCCATTCGTGCAGTTCAGCCCTGCGGGATTCACCAGTCTTGGGTCAACCGTCAGCCTCATCTTCACCCACTTAAGTACCTTTTCAACAGAAGCAGCATTGGCGTAGGGAAAATGAATTCGACCGTCCTGCCGCGCTACAGCATAGCGATCGCAGAACTCAGCAATTCTTCTAATTTCAACATCATCCGGGCTGTGCTCGTAATACGTATCTGTCCACTGGTACAATTTGTTACTAACGCAAATCCAGGGGCGATCGCTATATAAAGTGTTGAATGCCACTTGCGTAAACTCTGGAATTTTCTTAGTGTTGTTTGATTTTTCCGGTTCTTCAGACTCAAAGAATTGCGATCGTTCGGGAGACACTGGTGGGGTGGATTGCTCGCGATCTGCTTGAATTTCTGCTTCCAGTTTCTCAGTAAATTCTTGGATAGCCATATGCTCTAAAATTTGTTCCAGGTCATCGGTGTCATTCTCCAATTGAGGACAGATTTGATGGGGATTGACAAGCAGGCAAGGCAATCCCACCTTGGCACAGCATTCAGCCACTGTTTTGGCTTTCTTTAATCCAACAGTGTCAGTGTCATGAAGAAACACAATGAGAGTGCCGGGGCCGGAATCTTTAATGAGGTGTAATGATGGCTCAATGCTTTCATGTGACCAGCTGCTGCCAGAGAAGGTGATACTAGCCAAACCATTAGCACGGGCAATTTCTACAACTTTTTCCCCTTCTTGGAGCAACACTGCACTTGTTTGGTGTGTCGCCTCGATTGCGCTTAAAACTTCTTCAAGCCTGTACGCCAGCCAAGGGTCCTTACCTTTTTTCATACAAGGCGTACCATCTTCTCCTCGATGCCACTGGCGGCAAGTTTTGTCTCGTCCTTTGTCGTGGCTTGGGTCAAGCCAGTCGTAGCGCGTTACCCATTGATTTTGTGAATAATAGTAAACAATTTCAGTGGCATGAGGTGGAACACCTTTAACTGGATAAAGCAGTTGAGTTGGTTGTGGGCTGTCGCTGACTGGAGCACTTAAAGTCAGTAACTTTGCTTCTGGAATGGGTAAGGTATGAACTGCTGGTTTTTTGATAGTTACGTGATGGCGAGGAGGTGTGATGCTTTTGTCACGAGCGTAAATCGGGCGATCGTCCTTGGCATACTTAATGAACTTCCAACCCATCGGTACTGTGTCAGTTCTACCGCAAACCACAGCTTCACCATTTTCTGAAATACAACACCAATCTGATTTGCCACACAAGGGGCAGGGATTGGTTTTGGATACTTCTGACCAACTTATGTTTTTTTGCAGCAAAACCTGAGCGACATCAGCTATGTCGCTTTCTATTGGTGCGCTCGCGTTCATCTAAACCTCTATTTGCTTAAAGTGAGGACAGGATAATAAAAATCCCTGTAAAAATTTATCTTTTTATTAGTAACACAGTGTTTGTACTTGTTGCAACAAAAAGAAAAGAACTTGTTACCCCTCAATAAAAGCTAAACCCGTCAGGTATCTGACGGGTCTTTTGGAATGGAGATGGATTGAAAAGCTTGCGCTATCTTGTCATATGTTTGCCTGAGAGAACTATTCTCCTCCCTCAGGCTGCTGATTTTTTTGTCACTTCATCTTCTAAATGAGCAACTTTCCGCTTCAAAGACTCCAGATCCGCGTACATCTTGACTAAATCAGGTCTTTGCTGAGGTTCCTGAGCTAGGTAATCTATAACCCAATTGAGAATAACTTCACTAGCACTTTTCCCTTCAGCATCAACCCTTGCCATAAATGCATCTTTTGTCTGCTTATCTATCCTCACTACAAGCCGATCGTCCTTTGAAAGTTCTTGTTTTGTCATACAACGTCGTTCAAATAACTTCTAACCTATTTTGTCCTATCTTTAGTGAACTTGGTGCAACACTGTTGCCACTTGTTGCACTTTGTTGTACCATTGTGGTAACATAATCAGAGCGATCGCACCTCATCTACCGTTTGTATCTGCGAATCGCCTTCTATCAAACCCTTCATCAAAAGGATTCTTCTAAATGACTCATAAAATTGACTTAGAGCAAGCCATCACAACAGTGTACGAGTTTTACACAGCCCAGTTAAAAGCGAAAGAAGAAACTTTGAGAAAGCAGGAAGAACAATTAATTGATGAATTGATGCAAAGCTTCAAGTTGAAGTTGGATACTGCTATTCCAACCGATTATCAACAAGCGATGGAGCTATCAATTGTCCGCCCTAAGTCTTCCAATTATTATCCCCATGCTTCCATTGAGTATCGCTCTGTTACGTTTATTCTCGAATATGGTCCTTTCTCAGGCGGGGAATGGGGACTGAGAACAAACAGCGAAGCATACCTTGCCCACATTCGGAGCGAAGATTTGTTAAACGAACTGCTCGTCCGTATGTGGAAAATTCGGGATTCTCAAGTTCAGCCACTTTAAGAGCGTGGCGCTTTTCGCCAGATTGGCATCGCAACTCTTAAACAACTTACAACAGACAAAAAGCCCTGCTATCAACAGGGCGACCAAACAAAAAATAACTTACATACATCATGTCACAATCCATTTACATTTCAGTTTCCAACCAAACCTTGCTCGCTATCAACACAAACGGAGGTTTTTAAATGAGTACCAAAGATATGTATAGCGGTAGAAAATGCGGTGTTTGCAGCAAGGTTGTTAAAAGTCGTCGGCAAGTGTGCTGCGGCGACAGTAATTACTTGGTTTGCAGAAAATGCTGCCATCACAAACCCGACCCCATATTTTTAAACTCTGGTTACCTTGTTGGCAACAGATAAACACTAACAGCTTCAAAGTCAATTGGCGATCGCCTTTAACACAAGTAGAGTTTTTTTATGAGTCCCAAAAATATGTTTCGAGGTAAAAAGTGTAGCGTTTGCAGAATGATTTTTAGAAGCCGTCGGCAAGTGTGTTGTGGCGATCGCAACTCCTTAATCTGTAAAAAATGTTGCCATCACCCAGATCCAACACGCCTAAACTCCGGCTCTCTCCTTTTTAAAAAACGTTCAATAACTGAAGTTAAACAAGCTGCTTAAAGTCAATCGGCGAGCGTAACTGCTCGCCACTTGTATATAAAGGTTTTTGCAATGATTACACCAGAGATAAGAGAAGAATTGAGACGCATTCAAGCTGAATTAAAAAAGCCTTTTCCAGCCAAAGTTCATGAAGTCTGAGATCTCCCCGGTGGTGGGAAAAAGTGGGTGTTCTTACCTTGGCGGCTGTTTCGAGAACGTCTGGATGAGGTATGTCCGGAGTGGGTTATCGATTATTCGGAAATCCAATATCTGGGCAATGATGCAATTTGCAGGGCAGGCATTACGATACTTGGGGTGAGGAAAGAGGCGATGGCTTGCGTACCGATCTCGGTACTGAGCAGCAATGGCAAAGAGATGACCAGAGGCAGTGCGGCTGATAGACTAGCGGCAAAAGTTCTGAAAAATTGCGGAGAAGTATGGGGTATTGGAAGATACATTGAAAACCAGGAGTTTACGATCCGCTATCTTTGGGAACGCCGTCAAGAACTGGATGACCAAATGCTTGGGGAACTGCAACGCCTCATCCAGCAATACAAGATAAGTACGGGAGCATCCTCTAAGCCCAAACCACAACCGAAAACCGAACCAAGTCCGTTTACCAAGCCACAAACTGGCACAACGCAACAGGTTCAGCAACAACCAACAGCAGATTTATATCCTGCTAACAACGGCGTCGTTAAACGTGTCAGAACCATCACCGGACACAACCCCAACTGGATCTACGCTCAGTGCGGTCATTACGGCTATGACCGTCCTGCAATGATGCCACCAGAGGACTTGGAAAAATTGGTTTGCGATATGTGTGCTGACTTTGCTTTTTCTGTGGGGACTGCCGTCAACCGTTCTGGCGCACTAACTTCCATCCAAAGTGCTCTTAATTTTGCTAAAGAGAGCGGGCAACCGATTGTGGATGCAGCTCTGATGTGGCTGGAACGGCATCAAACAGTCTCTTCACCACGATAAAAACTGCTCTGGAGTTAGATAGTGTGCATCTCCTTTGTACAATCAGTTCAATTGTTTAGAAACAGAAACCCCGACCAACGACAGGACGGGGAATCAAATTATTTATCGTTATTTTAAGCATGACACAAAATTCCAAACGAAGGCAAACCAAAAGTGTTGCTCAAGAGTCGTTAAAAAACCAAACGCCTGGGGATGACCAACACATTGAGCCACAAAACGTAACTGTCGAGGTTGTTTATGACGAACTGACAATTGAAGAGCAACAAGAACGGCTGCGTTTAGAGCGGGTGATAGAAAGGTCGTTCTATGAAGCGGGTAAAGCGTTGAAGGAGTTGCGCGATCGCCGTTTATATCGCTCTACTCATAAGAGTTTCGAGCAGTACTGTAAGGATAGGTTTGGTTATAACACTCGCCGTCAACCTTACCTGCTCATAGAAGCTGCCGCTATTGTGGACAATCTTTCTGAAAAATGTGATCCATTGGATCGCATTTTGCCAACCAACGAACGTCAAGTCCGACCGTTGACTAAGCTAGATCCAGAAGAACAGTGGGAGGCATGGCAGCGTTCCGTAGAGGCGGCGGGTAAGAAAGTTCCATCTGCAAGAATTGTAAAAGATATTGTAGAACAGATAATGGAAAGAACAAAGGTGCCAAATCCGTATCAAATTTCAGAAGTATGCCAAATCCTACCAAAGGACAATCCCGAATTAAGGGGGAAAGGCAAATCTTGGTGTATTGTAACTGAAGTGAATAACTTCAGCTGCACGGTAAGGGCTTGGGATGGAGAGTACGTGGTAAAGATGGACCATCTCAAATCCTTCGATTACTTGGAGGAGGATTGCCAGCAGATGGGTGTGTTGTGCGATCGCCTCACAAGACTTCGCAACCAAGGTAACTTGGAGGAAGCGGCATTGAGTGTTTTGAAGCAGTTGGGGGAAATTAAACGCCCCTACCTAACTCCAGTCGAAGAAAAGCTGTTGGGAGTTTTGGAGAGGGAGTATGGGGTTGGGTAAAGAATTAAGCGAGTTCTTTTGGTGTTGTTATGACATCATTCATTTAGATTTTAGTTTGTGACTTTTGGCGGTTTTTAACGACCTTTTTTTGTGAAGAGCTAAAGATGGCATTTAGAGCCATAAGGGACAACAAAGCAAGTGTAGGCGTTGGATCGGGAATGGATTTTGAACGAATAGTTACGCTACTAATGTCTTCCCTAAGAGAGCCACCAGTATTAAATAGAATAGCACCAATTTGTGAAGATTCTATTACGTATTGGTTTGGAGATGAGGGCAGAAAGTTCGGATCGTCAGGAGAGGAAAAATTAAGAAGAAGTTGTGATACTGGTCCGCCTCCTCCTGAAGGTTCAAAAGGTCCTCCGTAAGCCGCTGAACTTATTCTAAATTGAATACCAGGATCTGGAAAACCAGTTGTAGTGACTATTAGCCCCCCACTAGAAGCTGCTGGTCTAGTCCCACTAAAAGTGAAGTTAGAAATAGCACTCGGAAATGTACCGCGTAGAATATCGGGCGATGTATCACTCACAGATGTATCTAAAACAAAAGAACCAGTTCCTCCCTGTTGTGTTGTAAAATTGAATTCAAGTAGTGCTGCATATGCAGGGCTTTGTATCAGGAGAAATCCCAAGGGAAAAAGTGTTGTGCTGCCTGCTGTGACTGCGATTCCAATTCTTCTAATGGTAGTATTCATGACCCTTTCTTCATTTAGAATCGATACTGAAGCTAGTTTACACTAAAAAAAAAATTCTCCTAAGAAAAAAATTCTCCTGAGTTAAGCAGATGAAAAGCACATGAAAGTATTGCTCGGATGGGAACTAGGTAGCGGTCAAGCACACATTCATCGCTTAGCAGCACTTGCTAAGATGCTCGTTTCAATGGGAGTGACACCCGTCTTTGCTTTGAAGTCCTATCAAGTTAAGGGCATAGACTTTCCTTGGGTAGGAATTTCCATTCCACCCCTACCATTCTCCGGACGAGTTTGCTCTTATACCTATGCAGACATTTTAGAAACATTTGGCTTTGGAAGTATTGACCGATTGCGATCGCAAATCCTGGCTTGGAAAAATATCTTCAAAGAGGTTCAGCCGAAATTGATTGTTGCTGATTATGCTCCTAGCCTAGTGCTGGCCGCTCGCAACAGTATACCAACAGTAGTCATCGGAGGGGGGTTTACAGTTCCACCGCCAGTTGAAACTTTTCCCATCCTACAATTTCCCGCACCTCCCGAATCATTTCAACGCCAAGAACAGGTAAGCGATACCGTTCGCAAAGTCGTCAACTCAGATATGACTCTCGGACAATTGTTGAATGGGGATAGCAGTTTCATCTACAGTATTCCCGAGTTAGATCCTTATAGGTACTTACGCGAGCGCAAACAGTATGTCAGTTCTCACATCACACCAATTCCCAATCACTTGCATCGTGCTGACGGTCCTTGTTGGGCTTATTTGGGTGATGATTATTCTTACCGCCAGTTGGTATTGCAAACTCTTCAACCAGAATGTGAGTTTAAACCTCTCGACAAGGCACTAGCAGGAAAATCTTTAGCAATTCATCACGGAAGCTTAACGACTTCTATTGCCTGCTTGTTGACAGGTATACCCCAGCTATTGTTACCCAGGCATTTAGAAGAACAACTTAATGCTCTGGCACTTTCTCAAATGGGTGTAGCAAAAATAGTCACTCAGGTAACATGGAAAGAGCTACTCATCACCCAAGCACAATCTTTTGGGTTAGCACACACAGCCAAGGAGCAAGCTGACAGTCTTGCTTATTGGAATCAAAACTTGACAAACACTATTTTCGATGATTTAACAGCCTTTCTCAAGTAGCGAGTAGCAAACCAACAATCTACATCGTCTACTTTAATTTCAATCTAGTCTACGCCACAGCCAATAAGATCGCGGTTGAGTTGTATGTTCGTGCTTAAGAAGGCAGAAGTACGAGGGCAGAGGGCATTTATGGAATCCCCATAGATAAATTTATTTAGGGGATTTAATAAAGTTACTACGTTTTTATTTTTATCCATAAATAAATAATGGTGCCTTTAAACCATATGGCAGAGCACAGATGACTTACCTTTGTTTAAAAAATAAAAAATCTTTCCATCTGCCATCTGCAACCAAGCCTCTGCCTTTCTTCCGGTAATAACTTCTGTTGGTGGTACTTTATATTTGGCGCAAACCAAAGAAGCTTCCGTGTCTATTTAATCAAACATTACCACAATAAAATTAGCCCTGTAACTAGACCCATCGGAATTGTGAGTCTAGTTACAATATTGTCAATGCCTGTTTCTGGATTGACTTCGCAACAATTGAAGAGCAAGCTGGTTTTTCGATGACAATACTATCCGTCTCGCACCGAAAACAAAGGTTGTAAGCAATAATAGTAGTAGCTCCACCAAATCATATATGAAACAAAACTGGTTGCAAGAAACTTATATCAAAACCTATAGATTGGCTGCCCTCGCACACTTGGGTCAAAAAGTACCGGGTACGGAAATCTCTTACATTCAACACCTAAGTTTTGTCAGCATGGAAATCATTGCTGCTCTCAATGTAGAAACAGAACGGGACGGTAATTTAGCAGTTCAATGCGCTCTTTTACACGATACCATTGAAGATACAAGTGTCATTTCTATGTGACGAGAAACGAGAACTGATGGTTCTTTCGTACATAGCGTGCTAAATTTTCATTAAAATCTACAAGTATGCTTGTATTTACAAGGCTTACAGGCACTTATAATTTCAATTTTAACAAGGAGTAACATTTTGAAACTAATAATAGCTGTAAGCCAAGCCCAGCAATAGTTTTAAGCTTATTTTTTTACAATTTTAGCACGCTAAGTACGCAAGAGCCGAAATGACGGTGGTGAGGATGTCTTCTTTAACTTCACCGCTATCCCAGGAGAGGGTTACCGCACCATATCAGCTGGTACGCCTGTCAAATTTGAGTTAGTTCAAAGCAAGGAGGGTTGGGTAGCTCGCAACGTGCGATCGACAAGCGCATCTTTTCTACAAAGAATGCTTTGCATAAGCGCCAGAAATCAGAATCCAAAGCAGGCTTGGAGGATTCAAGATACTATGAGTGAGATAAGTTAATAGCTGCAAATCTTATAGAGATGACAATGAGCGATATCATAACCGCACCCCAAAACCGCACATTTGATGTTGAACAATTGGTTCGCTTTTCACCTGAGAAAGCAACGGTTACAGAAATAGTCATCACGCCACATTCGAGCATTGCTGTCTGGGGTGTACGTCCCGGTCAAGAAGTACCTGCCCACACTCATCCAGATGGACAAGATACTTGGATTGTCATCAGGGGAGAATTAACCTACTATCTTGGCGACGGACAAAAGACAATTATTTCCGCCGGACAGATTGATATCGCCGAACCATTGCAAGTTCACGGTGCAGTTAATGAGGGAACCCAAGACGTAGTATTTCTCTCCATCTACTCTGCCTCAAGTCTCCAGGTTATCCCCGCATCCCCTTAGTTTGGTTTTGATTGTAGGACTGTTGTTACCATTCGCTACCAAGAGCTATGCGCTTTCTTCGCACTGAGGGCAGGATGGGAAGAGCGATAGCTTCGCTACAGCATAGCGGCAGATCGCTTTTCACTCTTGACAGCATAATTTAACAAGCTTTTATTAATAAATATTTGGAGTAACTTACGCTACACAATACTGAAAGCTACCTGTGGATGTCAAAGCATATACAGGTTTTCTTTTATGCAGGCGATGGAGATAGATGCCTTGTAGACTGAGGTTTAAGACACGGATAGCAAATGTTTTGCTGCAGCGTGGACAAATTTATGGAATGACGATTTATTAACTTGTAGATAGTTACCAGTTTAGCTCGGGTAATATTTATCTTGAAATCAATCCACAAACTCTAGAGATGAAAATAGGGCAAAAATTCACGTTTCTTACTTACAGTGAATATATACATATAATAGACAACCATAAAAAGTTTTCAGATTGGAACACACTGGGATTATTTCGCTCTCTTGTTGAAACCCAAAAGTTAGATATAGATCGGAAAATCGAAATTAGAGATTATGCTAATAAACAATTTCAAAAGAGTTTTGAATTTTTACAGTTGAAAGACCCTTATACATATTTTTCTCTAAAGACGCTTGGAGAAAATCTGACAGTAGCAGACGAAAAAGAAATATGGAAAGGTATCCGAGTCAATCAAGAAAAAATCCTGAAAGAGAAAAAGATAAAACATAGAAATTTCGGAGAGTATTCAAAACACAATTGTGGATATGATGAGTGTCCATATAATGGATTGATGATAAAGCAAGGCTCGTTCTTAGCAGAAAGTCATATGCACTTTAACAGCGATCGCTCCAAAATGGGAAGTTTTCTCAAATCAAAAAATTATAGAAAGCAAAGAAAGAGAATGAAAAAGTTAATTCAACAAGAGCTTGTAAATTCTTGAGTAGAGAACGTGTAAGCCTGCTTTTGAATTTTTACGCCAAGTTCTTAAAAAACACACAATTGTTAACACCTTGGATGAAGTTACGAGCTAGTAAAAATACTTATGCTCGTTTAGTAGAATCGAGCGTTCTTCTGCATATCTTACATCGGAAAGGGAGTAGTAATAAAAGACTTGGAGTAAAGCTCGTGCTAACTCAATTGACACACCTTCTCGGTTGCGATCGGGGAATTTCTTACAAGTACAAAGGGCTATCCGGCAACTGTGAAATGGCCTGTGCTAAAGCAATATAAGCCGCTCTTTGGAAAGAAGAAGCTCTTGAATCAATGGGATGGTAAGAGCCTCCTACGATCCTCACATTTGTATTTTGGTAGGGAAAGGGTACATATTGGGTGTAGCGATAATTCTCTACTTCTTCAGCAATCGCTTCGCACAAACCCCGATAAACAGACTGCAAATAATACTCTGTAATTAAGCATTTACAATTCATGTTTGGGCTTTGGTTTTGGGTAACCGACCACAGCATAAAACATCCATCTTGATGTGAATTCGGTTCTAACTGAAGAATAACGTGTCCGTAACCATTGCCATCTGCACGGATGTAGTGACCTTCACCAATAACCGAGGTTTCCACCTGTGGAAGGGTTCTAAAATCGCCTTTAGGTTTGTGAAGAAGTGGATAACGATTCATCTTATTATCAAAATGGTTTTAACAGACGTATTATGACTTATAACTCTGATAAGAGCAGGTGTTAAAGCTTACACCTTCATTGGTCGGTAATAACAAAAAAACTAGAGTTGTGTGCGTCTGGCTCTACCGTTTGCTTGCGAATTAGGTCGGCAGATTCGATGTGACTTCATCAAGTTGAAATCTGCTGTAACATTTCTACTTATCATCCTCCCATATCATTTTGATAACGAAGTACAAAACATATTGCATCTGTCCACAAGTGCGATCGCGAAGCGCAAGCCGAAAGAGCGCTTATCGCATGACAGCGCAAGCCGCACAAGCGTGCTTATCGCAAAGCTTATCGCTTGCCATGACACTGAAATATTTGCTCTTATTGCCTTATCTTGCGGCTTATCGCTCTAGTACATACGCATTAAAGTAACTTAACATAATTTTTCAAGTAAAATCCGGAATCCTACCAGACAGCAATGTAGTTACTTGGAAATTTAACTTTTGACTCCGTACAAGACAGCCTATATCTTAAGCTTTTTTTACGCCAAATTGACCGAAAAAGACGTAAATTAGAGAAACGAACGGGGCATTTCTGTGATACCACTTAACCTTGACGCTATTATTAATGCGATTTCTGGCATCGCCAGTCCACTGATTAAAGATAAGTTGCAGCGCAATGAAACTGTTATCAAATTACTCAATCAATTTAACCTCGCTCCAGAGCATCCGCCTGCTGATTTTAGTGGAGTTTACGCCTATGCCTTGGTAGAGTACGGTGTTGGCAAACCAAAACCCTTCCTGGAACTTTTCCGCCACGAGCAAATAAAACAAGCATTTCGCAAAGCCTTAGACCACAACAACCCCTCAATCCTCCTCTCTGAAGTCGATACATTTGTAGGTGCTTATGCTTTGGGGGATGAAATCAAAACCCTGGGGCTTGACATTAGACGAGAAGTTGCAGCATTTGCCACTGTTTTTATTGAAGTTGCCAAGCGCAGCCGTACCCCATCCGATACACTTATAAGCCAGCAAATTGGTTCTTTGCACAAAAGAATTGCAGCTATTACCGAACAATTAGACAGGCTGCCAACTCTCGAAGGAATTCGCACCGAGATGGCAAGGTTGGCTTCCCAAAATTACCCAGCACTGCCAGCAGGTAGCACTATACCAGAAAACAATTGTAGGGCTATAGCTCTTGCACAACAAATGCGGGGGTGGTTTGAAACCCTGGGTTACCGTTTCGAGAAGTATGAGGTTTGGGAACAAGATTATTTTGAGTGGATTATTAACATTCCCGTCAGACGCAATCGATATGACCGCATTCTCATACGCGGGATTGCCGGAGAAGCAAAGCTCAGTGATGCGATCGCGTTAAGCTCTTCAGTAGAACAACAACGCACGGATGAAGGTTGGTTGGTTACAGCCCGTCGCATTTCAAGGGCGGCTCGTAACGAAGTCCAAAAGGAAGAAAATCAACACCTGGGATGCTACACCTTTGATGAACTCATAGCGCAAGATGCCGACTTCAGCGGGTATCTTGAATGGTTAGAAGCAGAAGTGAAACGTCGGAAAATAGACCAAAAATACGTTCCTCTTGCTTGCACCAAGGAAGAGATTGACCCCGTTACCAAGCGCCAAATAGCAACCAGCCGATATGACGGGGAAGACGGTGGGATTGACGGTTATATTGACCGTTGGTTAGATGACCCTGCTAAGGAGCATATTTCCATATTAGGAGAATTCGGGACTGGTAAAACTTGGTTTGCTCTGCATTATGCTTGGGTGGCATTGCAGCGCTATCAAGATGCTCAAAAACGCGGAACTGAGCTTCCTCGCTTGCCTTTGGTCATTCCCTTGCGTGACTATGCCAAAGCAGTCAGCGTAGAGTCACTGTTTTCTGAGTTTTTCTTTCGACAGTACGAAATTCCTTTGCCCGGTTATTCGGTATTCGAGCAACTCAACCGCATGGGCAAGCTGCTACTGATTTTTGATGGATTTGATGAAATGGCAGCTCGTGTTGACCGCCAGGAGATGATTAACAACTTTTGGGAGTTAGCAAAGGTCGTTGTTCCTGGTTCTAAAGTTATCTTGACTTGCCGTACCGAACACTTTCCAGAAGCGAAGGAAGGGAGAGCACTGCTTAATGCCGAACTTCAAGCATCAACTGCCAATTTAACAGGAGAGACACCACAGTTTGAAGTTTTAGAACTAGAGAAATTTAACGACCACCAAATCAAACAAGTCCTATCATTCCAAGCTTCCCCCGATACAGTAGAGCAAGTGGTGGGCAATCCCCAACTGTTAGATTTAGCCCGTCGTCCGGTGATGACGGAGTTAATCCTAGAAGCACTGCCAGATATCGAAGCCGGGTTACCTGTAGATATCTCGCGAGTTTACTTGTATGCCGTGCGTCACAAGATGGAACGGGATATTAAAGCAGAACGCACTTTTACCTCTTTGGCAGACAAGCTTTACTTCTTGTGCGAACTCTCTTGGGAAATGCTCTCAACTAACCAGATGAGCCTCAATTATAAGTTTTTCCCTGACCGGATTAGGCGTTTATTTGGCTGTCAAGAAAAAGATTTAGACCACTGGCATTATGACATGATGGGGCAGACGATGCTTATCCGCAATGCTGATGGCGATTACACTCCAGCCCATCGTTCTTTGTTAGAGTTCTTTGTGGCTTACAAATTTGCAGCAGAATTGGGAGCATTAGCTGAAGATTTTACTGAGTTAGCGCGTGAACAGGTAAATTTAGTTTGGGAGGCACCGCTTTCTTATACATGGTCTGAGTATTTTCAAAGAAATGTGGGTGTTACTAGGGCACCCTTAAAGAGTTTTATTAGTGAGTCTTTGGAGAAGTTGCGAGAGACTTTTGGTAAGACACCTTTGACAAAAGCGGTGATGGATTTAATGAAGCCGATGATTAATGCGGAGGCTTTTGAGTCTATCGTTGGTATCATTAAGGCGACGCATGGGAAAAGTGAGAGTGAAGTGAGGTATGTTGGGGGGAATGCGGCAACATTAGTAGTGAATGTTGATAAGACGGCTTTAAAAGGTAAAAATCTTTCTCATACGGTAATTGCGGCTGCTGATTTTTCTAATGCAGCCCTGAATCTGACTAATTTTACTGAAGTAACTTTTACTGATTGCATTTTTACTCAAACTTTTGGCAGGATTAATTCAGTCGCATTTAGCTCCGACCGCAAGCTATTAGCAGCTTTAGACGATAAAGGTCAAATTCGTGCGTGGAGGTTGGCAGACGGGCAAGAAATTTTGAGTATTAAGGGACATAACCCTTGGGCATCGTCAATTACTTTTCATCCAGACTGCACTACTTTTGCTACAGGCGGCAAAGATAAAATAATATATTTATGGAATGTCAAAACATCTTCATTCCGAAAAACTCTACAGGGACATATAGGTGGGGTACGGTCATTAGCATTTAGTCCTGATGGATGTATTCTTGCTAGTGGCAGCTCTGATAAAACAGTGCGTGTATGGGATGTTAAAACTGGCAAGTGCTTACAGATTTTTCAAGAACACACTGACCGTGTAATGTCAGTAGCTTTTAGTCATGATGGATGTATTCTTGCTACTGGTAGTTCTGATAAAACAGTACGCCTTTGGAATATAAGCACTGGTAAATGTATTAACATTTTACAAGGACATACTGATTTGGTATGTTCTGTAGCTTGGAGTATGGATGGCGATATTATTGCTAGCGGTTCTGCTGACTCAACTGTGCGTTTATGGTCAGTTAAGACGGGCAAATGCTTGAGAATTCTACACGAGCATACTGCTAGGGTGTCATCTGTTGCCTTTAGTTACAACGGACAACTGCTTGCTAGCGCAGGTTACGATAAATTAATTAAATTATGGAATATTAGCACAGGTAAATGCACAACTACTCTGGAAGAACATACTAGTCTGGTTCGTTCAGTCGCTTTTAGTCATGATAGTCAAATCCTAGAAGAGTGGAAGTGAAGACAAAACAGTTAAATTATGGAATCTTAGAAATGGTAATTGTCTGAAAACTTTGCAAGGGTATACTTACAGTGCGTGGTCAGTAGCTTTTAGTCCTGATGGTCAAAAACTAGCTAGCGGTAGCGAGGATAAAACGATCGGGTTATGGGATGTAGTAAACGGTCAGTGTCTGCAAACTTTTTTTGGGCATACCAATAATATATGGTCGGTTGCTTTTTGTCCTACTGGTAAAAACCTTGCGAGTGCTAGTAAGGATAAAACAATTAGGGTATGGGATACAGCTACAGGTGTATGTTTAAAAGTTTTAAAGGGGCATAGTAGCGATGTTAGGTCAATTTGCTTTAGTTCTAATGGGGAAATTTTAGCTAGCGGCAGTTTCGATAACACGGTCAAACTATGGGATACCCGTAATGGGAATTGTCTGAAAACACTCACTGGACATACTGACATAGTACAATCGGTTGTGTTCAATCCTTCAGGTACAATAGTTGTCAGTGGTAGTTTAGATTCTACGTTCAGGTTATGGAATGTTAGTGATGGCAAATGCATTCAAATTGTACAAGCACATTCGGATAAACTATATTCGATAGCATTAAGTATTGATGGAAAAATGCTTGCAAGTTCCAGTTCTGACTGTACGATAAAACTTTGGAATTTTTCTACTGGAGAATATATCAAAACTTTTCGAGGGCATACAGATACAGTTGAATTTCTAACTTTTAATCCTGATTGCCAAACTTTGATAAGTAGCAGTTACGACCAAACTATCAAATTATGGAATATTGACACAGGCGAATGTGTGAGAACTCTAAAGGACCATTTTGGTTCTGTTTGGTCTATTGCAGTTAATTCTTACGGCACAACTATAGCAAGTACTAGTCATGATGATACAATAAGGCTTTGGGATTTTAAAACAGGTTCGTGCTTGAAAACACTTAAGCACGAAAGACCTTACGAACACATGAATATTACAGGTGTTAAAGGACTGACAGAGGCAGAAATTAATACCCTCAAAGCATTGGGCGCAGTTTCTGATTAGTTCAGAAGGCATCTATGCGATGACAAATGATACGGGTGCCATCAAATATTCTGTTTTAAGAGCGATCGTGCCTTACCAAATAGAGGTGGGTTAAATTAAGCACTGATGGACGGCATCCGATGCTTCATCATCCCAGTACTAAGCCACCAGCATTTCTGCCGATCGCAACAAAGGATATTTCTGAAAGTTCATAATCTCAAACAACTCGTGCATAAAGCTCTGTATTCTTCATCTTCATAAAATGTAACATATAAACCGTTGTACCTTAACATGAAACGAGTTGCCTTAATTTTTCTGACTGTCCGTATTTGTGATTTGAACTAAAAAATGAGACTTTAACTCATGATATGCTTCAGAAATGAGTATTCCAGTTTATACTTCACTTTTAATATTCGAGTTTTTTACTAATAATTATTATCGTTTAGAAGATGAAAGGAGGGCTACGAGCGTCGCTCGTATCTCTCCTTTTGGTTTTATTATCATTATTATTCAGCTACGATTTAAGTAGGCGATTCGGCTTTAGCCGTTACGCTTCGCGTATCGCCCAACAACAAAGCGTTCGCTTGTCCAATGAAATATTTTATTTTTACTCAAATATCTACTAAAACAAAAGTTTTGAACCATAACATGGGCATTTGAACCATATTTTGAATTGAAAGTTTAAGTTAGGGCAATTTTTTCAGAGATTTTTTGTACAAGTTTTGTCCAATTGTGTTTTTTCAACTCATTCTCTAATTATGCTTCAAAATTTCAACTCTCTCTCATATATAAATGCAAAGTTTGATTTTGTGATTGGTGAGAAAGCCCGAAATTGCGTTAACTCATTCTCGATTTATGGTTCATAATTTTTCTCACATTATGATTCAAAGCATAGTATTTCTTAAACGTAAAAGAACTCGCTTAACTGAGCGAGCGCATGAAATAACAAGTTGGTTTTGCTTCCTAGAAAATCAACTCTCGCTTGGCTCTTCTTAGTTATCCCGTTCCGGCTCCACTCCTTCATCAATCCAAACATCAATGGCTGTTTTAACTTCTGATTGGTGTGATAGCAGACCACTCTTTTTCATTGATAATTGTTCTAAATACGGCTCTTTTACCATGACCGACTTTTTCTATTGCGTGTCCGCGATCTACTACATTTTTAGGCTTAATCATTTTATGCTTCAATTTTACTGACCATTCTAACCTACATTCCATGTCGTTTTGAACTATTAACACTCATCCGGTGATTATTAAGCGCTTATACCATTTCACTAAAAATATGATACTTTTAATAGATGGTGCATTACTAGTTAATATCAATTAACTTAACAGAGGATTAATGAATAATTTGTTAACAACGATTTGAGGTATATAAATGTCTATGAATAATCGTAGAAGCTTTGAGCTTAGACGCCTTCTTGACGATGTTGTGTATCGCTACAGTTCTTGCGAACCATTCCAAGGTCAATTAGCATGGAAACGTGAAGACCTCGACATTTGGGTAACTCTAGTTAATGGACGCGGTTGGGTATGCGTTGACGCAGAGCTTGAAATTGTTGGAATTCCTTGGGAAGTTACCGTGGAGCAGCAAGAAAGTTCTTTTCCACCTGCTGGTATCTGGGTCAGTCGAAAGGGAGATAAGTCCTATGTTTATGAACTTGTCTATACGTAGCTAGCGCCGACAAGTAGCGAATTTTTCTTTAAGGCACTGAACAAGGTTCGGCTGCAGCAACGAATTGTCGAGCATAGAAAATCAGCTGCTTCTTTGGCATCATCAGGAGCGGTGATAATAATACGAACATTTCTCACTCCCTTTTTCAAACTAGTCCTCCATATCCTCGGTCATGCCAGCATTTATAAGTGTAATATTGTACTCAGCATTATCGGTTTGTCCTGTAGCCCTCATGGTATCCCGGACTAGGTAGTAGATAGCACGAACCTGCGGACCAAAAACAACTTCATCTTCATTTTTGAGATCGTGGGCTGGAATTTTGCGACCGTTAATCATCAAACCGTTGGAACTAGTTTTGCCCTTTGCATCGCCATCGACGATTCGGTAATAATAGCCCCGTTTTTTATCATCATGCGGTAGCCTAACGAGAGTGGCATGACGGCGCGAAACAAATTGTGACACAAGGCGAATATCGCACTCCCGATCTCTACCAATAGAGTAAGTAGGACGATCCAAAGTAAACTCTTTACGCCCTTGGTCATCTTCTATTATCAGTAAATGGCTTTCATTCGATTCTGCTGTTACTGATGGTATTTCTTCAGCAACAACAGCAATTTCTTCTTCAACGGCAAGTGCTGCAGCTTGACCTTGTTGTTTAGCTAACAATTGTTCGCGATACAACGCTGCCATTTCCTCTGCCCGCTCGTAAACAAGTTGACGATTTCTAATCATGTCACCCGGTTCGGGTTCCAACTTTTTAGTAGATAAGGAGATATGCCATTTGAATTGCGTTACAACCAAATTCGTAGGCAGTCTCAACGGAATACCCAGACCCCAAAGCATCATAAAAACCTACGGCAAATTCAATGGCAGCGCGATCGCCAATTTCTCTATTCATTCCAATGACAAAATTAATATGTTGAGCAATAGCTTGAGCTTGGATTTCTGAGTAGCAAGCATTCAACAGTACGCACTCTACAGACTCTGAAAAAAGTTTGAACAACCCAGCTAGTGCTTCTGGAGACACTAATTGTATATTTCCCAGTTCGTTCTCAAATGCTAAACCACCATCCTCTGCTCCATGCCCAGAAAAATGAACGATATGGGGCAAAAAGTTTAAAAGTGCTCGTCGGACATCTCTCGGTCGAACTGCCCATTCAGAGTGAAGGACGAATCGGTCTCGCTCGCTTGCTTGTCGCAAACCTTCTTTAATATCGCGGGCTTCTTCATCCAAACGCAGTTTATCCGTACCTAAAGGATGTGCAGCTAGAATCAGAATTTTTCTAATTGAATTATCATCACTCATTACTGCCAACAAGCTGAATATTGCTTCAATCTTAGCTTATGCTCGTTGCACGCGATAAGCCTTTATGCTTAACGGCACCCATCCGTATCGCCAGTCGCCATCGCGTGGAGTTTTTCACTTAATATTGCTGCAATGTTGTTAGCCCAGAAACAACTGAATTGCAGACCGAAGTACTTTACTGTTGTTCAAAAACAAAAATGATTGAGACAGGTTTGTTGGTTACCGGATGGTACATTTCTCGTAAATTCAGCAATCGGTAATTGCGATTGCAAAATCCTTCAATCCACGATTCCATAGTACGATAGTACCAAGGAGCGGGATGAAATGGTTCATTGCCAATTTCTTGCCACAAAGTTTCCCGCCAACCATCTGCTGTTTCAGTTCCACCGCCAGCGGTTAATGGGTGGAGTGTTTGAACGATGATGTGACCGCTCGGCTCTAAACGATGATGACCGACATCAGCGATATCAGTTAAGTCTCGTTGTCCGAGAATTGAGAAGTTACAAATAAAGCAAGAAAAACGTTCAATGTTACCGAATTTTTGTACTCCCAATTCGGAGTATGAACTCACAAGAAAGCGAGAATCGCCATATTCCCGTGCTGCTTCAATCAGAGCGCAAGAAGCATCGACTCCCCACCCATTAATTCCCTTGGCAAAAAGTTCGCGACACAACCATCCTTCACCACATCCAACGTCTAAAAAAGTTGTTGGATTTAGCTCAGTAACAGTTTCTAGTATTGCTGAATTGGTAACTTGAACACGGCTTTCAATTTGATGGGAACGAATCACCCGCGTCCAAGACAAAGCATTCTTGTTCCAAGAATTCAAGATTCGTTCTTCATTCTCATGCATATTTTTTCTATTTCTCTGCTACTGGAAAAGCACTAATTCTTAATATACAAGCTCGATAGTATTCATATCGTCACTGTTAGAGGTTGAGCCTCTAACAGTGACGATTACATACACTGTCTTTACGTTATCTGTACCTCAACTCATACATATTTAGTAAGGTGGTTGATGTCTGTATTACTTACTCATCAAAGTCAAAGTTCTCTTCATCTTCCTCATCCGGTGTAAGTTCTCCAAGCCTTCCAAGCATTGTCGAAATTCCATTTAACTTTGTGGCGAAATCATCGATTTGTAGCTCTAAGTCTTGAGCGACTTCCCAAATACACGTCCCCGTAGGTGCATTAATTGTTGAATCCCCATTGATAATTGTGTGAGCCATTGAATGGAGATGCACGCAATTCAAGTCTTATCCCATCTAGATCGCAAATGCTTGAGCAAATCTCATCAATGGTGTCCACAGCTGCCAAAATTTTGGTGGTATCAAAGTTGTGTTGCAATTCATCCAGCTTTTTGCTATTAACAGTCCCGTAAATCGTCTCGTGGTTCTTCCTGCTCATGGTGACAAATACCTGTTGATATATCAAACTTATTCTCCATGAAACACGAGCATTAACGTACACAATATGAAACCGCTCGCAAACCAATGGCATATCGAGTGCTGGGACTTGCCTATCTTTGGTAGTACACGGGAAAAGTACCGCCAGTGCGCTTCTCTACAATATGAAAGCGAACAATCTCCTTCATCTACAGCGAACCGTGCATCAACTTTGTCATACGGGCAGATTGTGACTTCTGTTGAAACAATAATGCATAATGGCTCGAATTCCACTATCGTTAGTGAATGATGAAAAAAACGTTGTCTTACAGCTTGTGCTTATCGTTGTTGGCAATCGGTTGCTCGATCGCGCTCACCCAACAATGTTAGCGATCGCTCATCTGACTCACCCAGCAGCACTGATGGAAAACAATCGGTGACGAATCATGTGACAAGTTCCCTGCAAGACCAAATTGAACAAATCTCTCGTGATGCCTTCATGTCGTGTGGGAGTTGCAGTGGAGGCGATCGAGACAGGGGAATCAGTTGCTCTCAACGGAAAACAACAGTTTCCCATGCAGAGCGTTTACAAGTTTCCTATCGGCATGGCTGTACTGTATCAAGTGGATCGAGGAGTGCTCTCTTTGGAGCAAAAAGTTCGAGTTACAAAAAACGATTTCGTGACAGCACGTCAGCATAGCCCAATTCGGGATAACCATCCCCAGGGAGTAGAATTGAGCGTTTTGGACTTGCTGCAATTTATGGTATCTGAAAGCGACGGTACGGCTTGCGACGTGCTGTTAAGACTTATTGGTGGACCGGAGTTCGTCACCAAGTATTTACGTAACCTTGGAGTCAATGGTATAGTCGTTGCTAATACAGAGAAGGAACTAGGACAAGACCCAAGAGCGCAATATCGTAACTGGGCAACACCAGAGGCGATGGTAACTTTATTACGCGCACTTCACTCCGGGCGCGGGCTAGAAAAACCAAGTCTTGCATTGCTGCTACGATTGATGACCCAGACACCTACGGGTCCACGACGCATCAAGGGACTGTTGCCAAAGGGAACAGTTGTGGCACATAAAACTGGTAGTTCGCGGACTGTCAACGGGTTGACGAGTGCGACAAATGATGTGGGACTTGTTACGCTGCCAAATGGACGGCACTTAGCCATAGCGGTGTTTGTTTCAGATTCAAAGGCTGACGATTCTACACGCGAAAAAGTCATAGCAAGGGTGGCGCGAGCAGCATGGGATAGCTGGAGCGGACAAACAAATAAGTAAAATTGAAGGTTTTTAAGTCTTGTTTACCGAACTCAAATATTCGGTTATTTCCACAGATTTACAGTTAGAAATTCTTATGCGGTTATTATCAATTCCGAGGTAGTTAAAGCCGAATCACTCAATATTATGCAACCCATATCATAAGAATATAAAGCCAACAAACAAGAACGCAATTTCTACTTATTCATAATACCTATGACACTCATTCGTTACAATCCATGTCTTGAACTAAACGCTATCCAACGCCTGTTTGAAGAAACAAGAGTTCCCTTTGAAAGAGACTTCGTGAAAGTTCCTGCCGCTGAACTGACTCAAACAGATGATGCAGTGTACCTCAAGCTAGAACTTCCTGGTATGGATGCCAAAGATTTAGATATTCAAGTCACAGAAAACGCTGTTTCTATTAGTGGAGAGCGCAAATCTGAAACTAAGACCGAAGAAAAAGGCATAACTCGGACTGAGTTTCACTATGGTAAGTTTCAGCGCGTCATTCCCTTAGAAGTCAAAGTTCAGAATACTAATGTCAAGGCTGAATACAAAGATGGTATTTTGAATCTGACTTTGCCTAAAAAAGAGGAAGAAAAGAACAAAGTTGTCAAAGTGAATTTAGAACAGCTTGCTGCATAGTTGACTGTTTGAGAGATAAATTTCCTTGCACACAAATAATTATCGAACAACCCCGGTAACTCTGACGAGACTGGGGTTTTTTCTTAGGATTGCGAGCTTGCTAGGGATAACGGCTATACTACTGTATCGCAACAACCTACAGATTAGCTCTTCTTATGGATACTATTTATTAAATTATTATCCTAGTGTCAATACACCTGATGGCATATCAATAACAAGTCGTCTAGTTGTAAGCCATTGGCGACCAAGTAAAACTTCTGTTAAATAAGAGCCAACATGCACGGGAATCTGAAATTCTTGACCATCAATTCGTACTTCACCTAAATATAAGTCAAACTCGGTTTCTCCTCTGGCTGTAAACATTGGCTGCTGTTTTATATATGTCCAGCCAAATCCATCTATGTCTTGACCGTTTATAGCCAAGTAGCCAGAAAAGCCTGTATCGAACATTGCATTAACTGGCAAATCAAAACCAGATGAGACTATCAAGTCAATTTCAAAAAACAAAGCATCCTCAACACCAAAAAAGCCGGATATCATACAGTTCCGCACACCCCAGTTTCGTTGATACGGAAAGTATACAACTTTGCACCTGGATATTTTTCATGTGCTAAGAAAGCGCCTTCCATCTCATCCTGATTAACAAAATATTCTCCACTATCAGGTTCAATTGTGATGTACCAGTTATAATGGGTTTGCATTAATTCTGGTTTGACACGGTTAAAAATTACTTGACTGCGCTTGCGAAATTCCTGGCGTTCAGCTTCCCATTGTGCGTGCTGTTCTGGAGTCCATTGAATTTCGGGGAATATCCGTCCCCGTCTAGCTGTAGGATTTGGTTTAGTTTCTGTCATATTTCCCACTGGTAAGTAATATCTATATTTTACTTGGTAGTTTACACGCTTGGTGATACTCGAAAGCTGTTGTCTTATAAAAAATTCTTGTGCTGCATCAGGAGTAAGTATCATTTCTCCCGAACCGTTCGTTTCTATAAATCTGATTTTTCTATAGATGGGCGAGCACTGGGTATTGTTATTGCTTTGACGATACTATTGAATCTAAAAAAACATTTTAAAAGGAGACTCGACAATGCCGTTTAATAAACCAAATGACAGTGCAATACGCGACGTGTTGACCAGTGCAAAAGTCATTGCTGTTGTCGGACACTCCGATAAACCAAATCGTACTAGTTACCAAATTGCCCAATTTTTACGGAAGGTTGGTTATATTGTTTACCCCGTCAACCCACAAGTTCAAGAAATTGATGGTCAACCCAGTTATCCTTCTTTGAAAGAAGTGCCATCACATATAGATATTGTTAACGTCTTTCGCCGCTCTGAGTACTTAAGTGAAATTGTAACCGAGGCAATCGCTATTAATGCCAACACAATCTGGGCGCAACTGGGTATATCGGATGAAGCAGCCGCACAAAAAGCATTGGATGCGGGAATGAACGTAGTGATGGATGCTTGTATTAAAGTTGAATATTTACGCTTGGGAAGTGTATGATTTTATGCAAGCGATACGGCAGTATAGCCGTAATCGCTCGCTTATCGCTTCGGCGATTGCAGCTCTTAGCTCTTTCAGAACATGGAATTAACCTAAGCTACCTCGTCACTAAGGCTCTTCATTTTTGCAGAACTCCTGTTACAGTTCAATAATTCTTCAAACAAAGGATCGCCAAAATTCATGAATCGTAATGAAGGCATTTCATCAAAAACACTAGGGGAAAAAGTAACCGTGTAATTCTGGCTTTTGTAATTCAGTTGCCAAATCCCCTCACTTTCTCTTTCAAACTTTACGCCATTGGCTTTTAAAATTGTTGAGGATGTGAAAAACTGCTCGATGGTTTCTGGTGTAAAGGGAGAGGGAACGAGCGGTTTTTGAATTTCTGCTAAGTCAGTGTCTAAATCTATTGCGATGGTGTCTTCAATTGCTAGGCGAAGTGGTGGGGCGTCTAATACCAAATCAAATTCAGACATTAAAACATCCTCTTCTTCTGGATCGGCGCTCATGGCAGCTTGCTCAATGAATGTAGGCACTTGTGCTAAAATTGGTTGGAGGTTACCAACAACTGTTGCAAAAGCGTTGATGCGTTCGGCGCTTCGCCGCAGCGCTAGCTATCGCGCAATTTCCGATAAACCTTTGCTTCGACAGTGCCGTCATAGTAGAAGTTGTGGATTCGTACAGTAGAATATCTTTGTCCGATGCGGTCAATTCTTCCAATGCGCTGTTCAACCCGCATGGGATTCCAAGGCATATCATAATTAATCAGGACACCGCAGTTTTGTAAGTTCAACCCCTCTGACGCAGATTCAGTGCAGAGAAGAATTTTAATTTCGTCTTGGCGGAATCGGCGTTTAATTTGTTCTTTGGAAACGAGACACCACTCCCCATTCTGGTACAATTCTCCGCCGCGCCCGGAGTAGCAAGCAACTTGGCTGCCGTACAAATAAACTAAAGTATCCCGCAGATAGTCCATTGTATCCGTGTATTGGGTGAAAATAATCGCGCTTTCTCGTTCGGTCAACTCTTGGCGTAGAATCTGAATAAAGCGGGAAAGCTTAGTATCTTCTCCGGTATTGTCAAATTGTTGTAATAATTCTTCAAGATATTGAATTTCTTGAGGGTCTACTGGTTCAAAAAAAGATTCCAACCCAGCAATAACGACATCTTCTGCATCGTCTATATCTGCTAAATCGTCTTCACTTAAAATGCTTCCCTGTTGCGTTAACAGATAATCCAAACGGCGTTGCAGAGATGATTTAATTGCATAGAATGAACTGGTCAAACGCTTGCGGTAAAGAGTCATCAAGAAACCCAAGCAGGAACGCTTATCTTTTTGCGCTAACCGATAAAAATGGCGTACATAATCGCTAACAGCTACGTAAAGGGGTACTTCCCGTTGTTGTTCGAGGGTAATGGCGTTATCTTGCACAACTCTAGTCGGAATATCCCGTTCTAGCAGTCCCAAGCGGTAGTATTGTCGTAAGGTGTCGCGGGTGTGGCGAAACATTAAGTCTTTGAGAGGGGTGTTGAGAGTTAAGTATTGGCGTGAGGTATTGATGAATTTTTCATCCGCTAAGAGTTGTTTGTGATTGACGATTTTTCTACCCTGTTGCCAAATGTCTTGAATTTTGTAAGCGAGATTGCGGTCTTTCTTGGTGAGGAACTGTGATAGTCTGGGGCAAGGTTGTCCGCCACGCTGGAAATAATCGCTGGACATGACTTGCCAAAAATGAATGACTTCCTGTTTGACAGCCGCTTGCAGGGAGGCGAAATAATGGCAAAAGTTATCGCCGTAACTCCAATGTCCCTGCAATCCCAACAGGTTTAACAAATCGAAGACTTCTATCGGGTCAATTTGCATGGGAGTTGCTGAAAGAAGAATTAAGGATTTGGTCTTCTCTTTCAGTTGTGTCATTAACTCTAGTAAGCGGTTGGGTGTTTCTTTGCGGTCTTGGGGGCTTTTACGGCGTGCATGGTGTGCTTCATCTAGTACGACTAAATCCCAAGGTTCTGCTTCTAGCAACTGGTGCATTCTCTCAGTTCTTCGCACTAAATGGGACGAAGCCAGGATTAAGTCTTGGGTATTCCAAGGGTTGGCAGCAGCTGGGATGGTACGCTTGTAGGGGTCTTTAAATTCAGTTGATGTGTAACTCCAAAAATGGAGGTTGAATTTTTCTCGTAATTCTTCAAGCCATTGTGGTTGAACGCTAGCTGGTGCTAATATGAGGACTCGTTTCACTTGTTTAGACAACAGCAGATAGCGTAAAATTAAACCTGTTTCAATAGTCTTGCCCAAACCAACTTCATCTGCTATGAGAAAACTTTGGGGAAAATTTTGAGCAACACGCTTGACTATTTTAATTTGGTGCGGCCAAGGTTGAATGGGTATTGATTTTAGACAAAAATCTAAACAGCCTTTATGCTCGTGAATATTGGCAAGTTGGGTAAATACTAGCTGTTCTTTTTCTCTTTCTTCTCTGGAGAGTGTGGGGAGTTCTGGTTGTGGTTCTGGTTGAGGGAATTCTTCTGTCAGGGGTCTAGAATCAAATTCAGCTTGGATATTCCAGTTGGGTTTTGTAGCAGGGGCGTAACGCAACAGCTTTTTCTGTACCGCTTCGGGAACTTCAAAGACTCGCACGTTGGGAGATAAGTTGTACCAAAGTTGCTCAAATCTCGCGACTTCTTCTTCTACTCTATCGAGTTCCCTTCCTCCTTCCCATGAACAATAAACGTGAAAGGATTCTACGTTGCTTTCCCAGCCGCCAATGGATTCGTTGTTGGAACCGTTAAATGCTAGTTTATCGCCATTTGTATCAGTAAAAATGCCAACTTTTTCATGGAATATATGCTGTGGGTCTAGTTGCTGTGTACTTTCTTCTGGAAGTCCATTTTCTTTGAGGGGAATGGCAATTTTGATATCAAGATAGTTATTCTGAATTAACCAGCTCAGAATTTCAAAGTGTTTGAGTTGGGCAAAGCTTTCTGGGGGTTTTAAGTCTGCGTCGAGACGAGTTAATAATGCATCTCGGAGTTCATACCCCTGTTGAATCGCTTGTAAATCTTCTGGGCTAAACTGACAGCCCATGATTAACCGCATTCGCCCTCGATTGTGTAGCATTGCACCTAAGCCACGGGCGACTTTACTTAAAATGGCACTGCTGAAGAAACCAGCTTTGCGATCGTATTGGATGGTACACTCTAAAGCAGGGATGTAGAAATCAGCGATCGTGTTGTGGGTGTTGCTGGAGTAGCTGATTTTCCAAGGGTATTCGCGGAAAAATTTCGGCATATCTTGGGGTTATCCAAAAATCATATAAAATCTTTTCTATCTCCTCTTGTTTCGTCCTTCGTTGATTGTGCGTTCGTAAATTGTGGCAATCCCTTCTAGTAAATCCTGTGGAATTTCTCCAATCAACGGTAATTGTAGGGGATATTGCCTGTGCAGAATATATTTATTTCTGATTCTACATAGCACCCGCACGACTCCTATTAATTCGTAAAAACATTCTGGAGTTGTCCAATCATAAGTTAAAAAGATGCTTTCCGGGACTCTCAAAAACTCAAAAAATTCTATATAGCGTTCTGATTCCAAGCATTTTAGGTAAATAGTCTTATATTCATTGACAAGGACTTGCCAATACTTTAAATTCTCTAGAAATTTTAATTCGTTGGTTATGTTAGCGGAAAATCCATCAGATGGCACGTCGCTACAATCGGGGTTGAATTTCTCCATCTTTTTTTCTCTCAGTTCTCTATCAGTTTGACACCTATCCCCCGCTAGTTTAGCAGCCATTCATATGGGTTTTCCTCCGTGCTTTTCGCTACCCCACAACACTGTCATTATTTTTATGTTAAGGTTTGCCAGCGCGATACGACTGTACTCCGTTAATCATAAAGGCTTATCGCCCACTGGTTTCGATAGAATGGGCTTATTGTTTTAGTAAGGAGATCGACACCATGCCTAAGGTTTTAGATCCAAACGAGTCCTATACCTTTAGCAAGTATTTTGATTTGCCTTACTCACCTGAAGATATTTTGGCAGATTTGGGCTGTACCTTTGAGCGCACGGATCTCGAAGATCTCCCCTACTCGCAATGTGAATTAGATTGGTTGGCTGAACTCGCACACAGTATGCGGCGCAGACTGAAACGGGTGAATACAACTACCGAACAAGCCCGCCGTGAGGCATTGATTTTTCCGTTGATCGACCGGATTTGCGATCTCTTAGATTATTCAATCAATATTGAGTATACTCTTAATGTGAGCAATTGGTTGAAAGGCTCTTTGGATTACTATATTCCCAGTCCAAGTCATCTTCTGATTATTGAAGCAAAACAATCGGACTTGACTAAAGGCTTTACTCAGCTTGCTGTTGAATTGATTGCGCTCGATCGCTGGATAGAAAGTGAGAGTCCGATTTTGTACGGTGCAGTTTCGACTGGGGAAATTTGGCGATTTGGTTTTTACGATCGCAACTCGCATCATGTGGTGGAATGTTTACCACTGCATCCTGTTCCTCAGGATTTGGAGTTTGTAACGCGGACAATTATTGGGATTTTGCAGGGAGAACCAAAGAAGATGCAGTCTTGAGGCGAAATTACAGATGGCTTCGAGTCAAATAACTTTTTCATTCATCTAAAAACAACTGGCGATCGCTGTTTTTCTCTAAAATGAGATTTTAAAATGAAAGTTCAATCCGTTCAGCTAAAGTATTTTAAGAAATTTCGGGATTATGTATTTGATTTCACTGAGCCAGAAACCGGGTTAGCACGAGATACGATTGTCCTGGTTGGAATGAATGGTTCTGGGAAAACAAGTTTGTTGCAAGCTATTGCAGCAACTTTAGGTACGGCGACTGGACGGTTAGAAAACATCTCCGATTTGGAATGGGCGGGATTTAATTATGAATTGCTCGCGAATAACTGGGGAGGTATGACACCTGAGGTAGCCGTACAAGTACAATTCTCGTCTGGCGAACTGCAAGCTATGCGAGATTTTCAGCAGAAATTGCTCCAGATGGGGCGAGATTTGCAACCTCCTGGTGAAGAGCACAATGTAACTCTTAGATGGAACAAGGAAGGTGTTATTGCTGGGAGTGCTGCTCAATTGTTTCAATTTAAAGGACGAGAATATGCCAAACAATTGCGCCGAAATGAAGGATGGAAAGTGTTTGAGCAAGTCGGTACAGTTCTTTGGTATACAGAACAGAGAACTTCAACAAGTCTCACGAGCGAAGAACCCAATCGCCAGTTGGAAATTACAGAAGATTTGTTGCGCGATCGGTTATCTAAATGGCGACAATTTCATCAAGATATTGAATTGGGTAAAATTCATCAACGACCTCATGGACAAAAGGATTTGTATGCAGAAATCGAACGAGCTTATCAAACCGTCTTTCCAGAACGTAGTTTTCTTGGTCCCATTCCGCGAGAGAATTTAGATGATATTTTGAGCGAACCTTGGTTTTATCTATATGATGGCAGAAATCAGTATGAAATTTCTGAAATGTCTGGGGGCGAACGTGCTGTCTTTCCAATGTTAATGGACTTTGCGAGTTGGAATATCCACAATTCTGTGATTCTTATTGATGAGATTGAGTTGCACTTACATCCACCCATGCAACAGGCTTTGTTAAGAGCCTTACCCAAGTTAGGGAAAAACAATCAGTTTATCATTACAACCCATTCTGATTATGTGGAGCAATTAGTACCTGATGCATATATTATTCGGTTAGAGGTGTAGGTGTGAGTGTTGTTAGTGGCAAAGTTATTTTCTGTGAGGGTAAGCAAACAAGTTTAGATTTTAGACTGCTCAACCGAGTCATTGAGAATATTTTAATGGATAAACCTACAATTGTTCCCTCTGGTAGTAAATTTACTTTCTCCGTTTTTACTCAAGGTTACTTTTCTAGAGATAAACCTACAAATCAAAGATATATTATTTTTCGCGATAGCTTCGCTGCTGCCAAGGGCAGGACGCGATTTTGATGCTAAACCGACTGCTAATATTGCATTAATTCAGAGCAACTCAATGTTTCTCACTCACCGTGCTTGTGTTGAGAATTATTTACTGAATGCTGAATTAATCCATAATTATTGGGTAGCAAAATATACAGAAAAGCAGAACAATCCCAGTTCTCGCTGGGGACATGGCGATTCTCCAGGGATGGAGGCGATTTCAGCATGGATTGAAGAATCTGCAATGAGCTTGCAGGACTATCAAGCGGTAAGATGGGCACAATCGTTGATTTGTTACTCTTAAGCGCAGCGCGAGTGCAATTGAAGACGACATGGACGGGTGGTAGCGGTAAACTCCCAAACTCACTGTTATTGCAAGATTGTCGAATTCAAGCTGTGGAATTAATTAACTAGTTTCAAGAAGTGGTCAGAACAGTGACACGGGACAGATTTGAAGCAAGTCTTGCTGTGTACCAGCAACAGTTTGCTCGAGAGGAGTTTTGGACACAGAAGCAATATTTAATTTGGTTTCATGGCAAAGATATTCAAAAAGCTATGCAGCAACGAGAATCTCGTTATATTTCTCTGAATGCTTTTTTTGATTGGGGGCTGAATCAATTAAATATTAATCAATATCCCGATCTTGTTGAGTTACAAAGTAGGATTGAGCAACTATAGCGTTTCTCACTTGAATCCAACACAGTGATATCAAAACAATGTAGGGGCGAACGGTTGTTCGCCCTCCTATGTGTATTGCACGCAACTGAGAACTGCTATAGCCCACATTCCGCACCCTTAAGTGTCACACAGGGAAATTACGGTAACAAGAAAGAAAACTGAGGCTAAAAAATCACATATTAGTGAAAAATAAATTAGCGAAAAAGAAAAACACCAAAAACGGGGTCAAAACCCATTCTCAATAAGGAGCAATAAGAATGAACAGCACTCAGAGGAGTCAACAGATAAATAAATGAAGATATTCAATATATAGATTATAAGTCAGACTAATAAGTTGAAGTAAAAAACGAAATTATAGACATCGTAAAATAGAGCGGTAAATCAAACAGATTAGCTCCTAAATCTGATATAAATTAAATTAGCTCTTTTAAGAATTAAGTGGATAATTGATAGTAACGAAAACAATCATCTGGTAAAAGATTCAGAATAAACTTCCTATCTGGAGTCCAATAGAGACGTGTTTTTCATCGTTATATTTAACTAAATGAATACCCTGAAAGCATTGAAAAATCCAGCGTAAAGTAGGGCGGTCAGTTGCTTTACCTAATTGATTTTGAATTGTTGATTTAGAATCTTTAAGAGCATTTCTAATTTGACGTTGAGCCAAGGTATAAACCAACAAACATAAGCCCATAATCATTGCCAAAGACTCTATTCTCTCAGGACTTTTGAGGAAAATACTGTCTGCAAAAAATAATGGGTCTTTGAGAAAAGCGAACCCCCGCTCACATGACTGCTGGGCTTTATATTCACTGAGCATGGAATCATTGCTCAGTGCGAGTGAATCTAAAACATTCGTAATTACTGATGGTAATCTTGAATTATATTGCCCATGCACGTGCATAGATGATGAGTCTAGATGTGATGTTGATAGGGATAATCCGAATTTTTTGGCTGCTTTTAATGCAATCATAAAAAATATTGTATCTAATCCTTTTATAAATAGTTTATCCATCACTCTCCCCAGTTTATCGTCGTTCAGATATTCTGGTTTTACTCCTGCTCCTACCAGATGCTCACAGGCTATTGTTTCAAAATATTGGGGAAACATATATAAGGGTTTCGATATAAATCCTAACCCGTTTAATATCATGGCTTTTACTACTTGACCCAGACTTACTTTCTCCCCCTTTTCTTGCCCTATTAATTCGTTGATTATTTCTACTATTCCTATCGCATCTACTATTCCTGCTACTATACCTAAATGGTCTATATTTTGAATTTCCATGTTTTGAAGCTTTGATTTCACAACATAATTATCCACAACTCCTGTTGTGATTAAATCATTTCTTCTTCTGTTCTAAATTAATTTTAAAATCATTAAATTTTCTTTTATTTTATCTTATTTACAAAACTTTATTCTCTGACTTGCTTCCCAGTTTAATAATATTGATTATCATTAAGTGTCTTCTTCCTTGCATGATATTTAGTTCTTGTGTACTACTTTACCAGCTTTTTTTGATGTGTGCCAGTTAGGGTGCGGAATGTGGGATTACAGGGTTAAGGTCTTTAATTAATGCCGCTTGGGGCGAAGACCTGTGTTTTGTGATGATTCTTCCAATCTCCCGTTGATGAACCTTACTCGCCTTCGTGGACGGGGTGATGAGGGTGTTGAAACCGAATGGCACGCTCGTTAAGCGCAAATCCTTAAGGTATAGGGCTTTTGGGGTATAGGGGTTGCACGGTCAAGAATTAGTAATTAAATCAAAATGCTTAATAAATATTGTTCTTCTTCTAACACCCTACACCCCTACCCCCCCTAACACCCGGACGATCGCGAGAGTTTCACGTTATCAAGCGTGCCATTCAACCATAAACCAACTGTCTAAAGTCTAAGTTGCCGAACTCAAATTAAAGTAAAAGCTTGCGGCAAATAATTCCTTTAAGTCACAGTCACAAGAATCCCCAACTATAGGCGCAGGCTTAGTTGGTGGTGCGTTCAAATAACTAAACTGGCTCCAAAATCATTGGTAGACCATTACGTGGGCAGAGAACAAACGCCTTAACTTGGGGTTTGACAGTATGGCTACGAATGCGTCGCGGTCGCCACTTCTGTGCTATTATGACGACGGCTAATTGTGCCTGCATGAGGGCAAAGTGGTTACCGATACAATGACGCGATCCGGCACCAAACGGAAAGTATGCGTAGCTATGGCGCTGCTCCGATTGCTCCGCAGTAAATCTCTCAGGATTAAAGACATCTGGCTGATTCCAAAAATCCGGAAGGTGATGGGTCATGTAAGGACTCAATATGATTGTTGCGCCAGCCTTAACAGGATAGCCGTCAATCTCGTCATTTTGCCGCACGACTCGTGGAAAAACACAGCCAGGCGGATAAAGCCGTAAGGTTTCCTGGATGACCATCCGGGTATACCGGAGGTTGGCGAGGTCAGCGAAGGTTGGCTGGCGTCCGCCCAAAACGCTATCGATCTCCGCCCGGAGCTTGCGATCTACTTCAGGATGCTCGTCGAGCAAATACCAGAGCCAAGTTAGCGCAGTAGCAGTAGTCTCGTGACCAGCAACAAATAATGTGACGCACTCATCTCGCAGTTGCTGATCGTTCATCCCTGTTTTGGTTTCCTCATCGCGAGCCTGCAGTAACAGGGAAAGCAAGTCATCGCGATTCTCTCTACTCTGGCGCCGCTCACGAATTATCGAAAGAAGTATGTCGTCGATTGTCTGGAGAGCGTGACGCAGGGTACGCTCTCCAGGTAAGGGGAGTTGTTCGGGGAGGAAGTATAGAAAAGAGCGAAGGTGTATTGCTCTGAGCGCAACCTGAATTGCATCTGCCGTTGCTTCTATCTTATGACGCTCAAGACTAGTGCCAAAAATCGTCTCAAGCATAGTACTTTGCATAATCTGCTGCAACTCCTTATGCATATCGATTGGCGAGTCGGACACCACTTGCTCGAAACGCTCTACTGCTTTAAGAGTAGCTGTAATCATACAGTTTGCTAAGGAGGAGATATGCTTGTGCGTGAAAAATGGTTGCATCAGACGCCGATTGCGGAACCAAGTTTCGCCTTCACTTATAGCTAAACCGTTGGCTGCTATCAATCGGTAACCTTTCCACATGGTATGACCCTTGCCGAAATTATGCTCGTTGGTGGTAAGCACATATTGAACATGGTCTGGATGGCTAGTCAAATAGATATGTATTGGTCCAATCTTTAGTGCTACTAACTCACCAGGATGCTCTTTAACAATACGTTGGAGTAGTTGAGGAAGATCAAAAACAAACTCGGAAGTAACGCCAATGAGCGGATATCCCTTGATGACGGGGCAGGTTTTTCGGGTAGTGGAAGGACTTTGTGTAGATGGAAGGTTAATTTTTTTCGGAATCATAAATCCTCTCAATAATTTTTGCAACAATGAAATTAGTTGTTTCATCTAGACCTGTTGCAGTTGGTCTAAGTAGAACTAGATAAGTAGATAAACTCAATCAGGCTTTACGTAATTACCTTTTTCATACATTGCCAGCACAAAAGCTAGTTGAACTTGCAACCAGTGAAGTAGCGGAGTATTAGGTATTTCTATTACCTGTTTTGCAAAACGTTCAAGCTCAACTTCTAACTTAGCTTTAACTATTTCTGCTGCTTGTTTAACTTCCAAACTATTCTTTTGATATGCTCCCATTGGAGCAAAACCTAGCTGGGCGAGTGCTATAGTAATGCTGTTTACTTTACATTCTTCAAGTTCTAACCAATAATTACCTAAGTCATTTGCTAAACGAACTATTTCAGCACCAATATCTATTGCCGTATTGCAAAGCTGCCAAGTAGTTTCTGGATCAATCTCGTAGCCAGCTACAATTGCTCCTGCAGGATGTAAACCAATAGAAAAGCTTGAGCGATTGAGGTATTCTTCCATATTTGGAAGTTGGTGACAATCCAATATTTTTTGATAATTGAAGTTCTGAATTAACTCCCAACGCATAGCCTCAATCATTTGAGCAAGATAGTGTGTGAAATTAGTTAGGCTAAAATTTAATCTTTGTATGTTGTTAGGCTCTTGTTGAGGAGCAGACAGCCAGCTCGCCCGAAGATCGCAGTATAAGCTTTGCAACGCAGCTTCGAGATTGAGACTTGTATTCTCAATTCCTTGAAACTCATTAAGTTGATCAAAACTAAATTTAAAACAGTAGTTATGACCATGCTCAGTGGTTAAACCACCTAATTTATAAAGGGGTTTAACGATATAGCTCAGCTGGCTATCTAAATAATCTAGCCATGTATTAGATCTAGTCGGGTTAAACTGAGAATAATCAAAGTTATCAATGTAAGCATCAAAGCTGACAATCCATAGGCAGTATTTAGCAAATAATAGAGCCTTTTGATAAGAAAACGGTACTAGTGTTGTTACACAACCAGTGTAAGCAAAAACTTCAACACGCTGATTAGGCAGATTATATTGATTAGCCCACTTGTCAAGGTCTATGGTTAGTTGAGGTAGGGCCTCTAATCTTGCAATCTGGATATCTGAAGCTTGACTTGGTTTATTGTTAGCTACTAGGTTGCGCCAGTCAAAAACAGTTGATGTCACGCTCATATTGATAATAAAACTTTAACTTAGATCAATACCTTTGCCAAAATAAAAGCCTACAAAAATTTTGGCAAAAACTGACAAAATTTTCCATATGTAAGTGTTTAGCTGACAAGAGAGCTTGGACTGTCAAAACCTTTATACTGCGGTCGATACGTTAAAAATACCTTGTGAGAAACCTAAAAGGAATTTTTTTAGGACTTATTGTTTTTGCCAACTCTCAGAGAACAGCGAGTTGATATTGAAAGCGTCATCAACTCACCCTCGTAAATTGGCAAAGGTATTGTTAGATAAGACAGACATTTGAGATATTATTCAAGAACTTTTTGAAGCTTAGACTCGATCCGTAAACTATGGAGACTATTGTTCTAATGTCAATGCCATTGCCAGCATAGCACTCAATTCAAAAGCGCGGTCGATTCGATAAGCACCATACAAATCTTTAGCAATCCACTGCCTTTCTTCATTCCATTTAGAGGGACAGTAATTACGCACTAATCGGTGATAACCTTGTAGCTGAGCTTCTAGCCCTTTTTCATCTAAGAGTCTATGAGATTTGAGTGCTTGCAGTGTCAGAACGGCGTAAGCTGTCTCTAGAGTTGTTGACTGATAGCCTGTTCCCCACCCTCCATCTATATGCTGGTGAGCTAACAAAGTCTTAATAGTAGACTTCAGCGGACTGTAATGCCCGGACTGCAAAAGCGCAAGCGCAACATGTAAGGTTACGTACAGCCAGGAACTATGCCACTTGTCACCAGTCCAACGCCCGTCAGGAGACTGACGCTCAAGCAAGAGTTCTATTGGTCGAGCCACTTTCTCCCCAACAATCGCTAATGCATGAACGGCACGTGCTGTGACCGAAATAGATGGATGGAGTTCGCCAGGAAAAGTTGTGAAGTAACCATCATCATTCTCAAATTGTCTCAAACCTGCCAGATCGGCTTTCCATCCAGCACCATAAAGCACTGATACAGCAGCAGCTGTATCATCTCCATCAGGAATAAAGAATGTGCTAGCACCAATCCCATTAGGAATCAACATACTGGCAAACTCGTGCAGGTGTTGTCGTACCAAATCTTGTAGTGCCGGATGCTCCAAAAGCCCTGTAATTAGAAGGCTGTATAACGAAAAAGCTTGTTCAAATCGCTCTAGCGGCCACTGTGTCGGTACAATGCCTGGTATATTCAAACCAGTTGCTGCTGCTGCTTGAGCCAAATAGCGCTCAGCAGCTAAACGGACATCTATCAAGTCTGAGCGACCTGCCGCCGCTTGTAACCAAGCAGCTGTTGCCGATGGGCTGTGACCAACACCTCCTGACCCATCAATTAGGGAAGGATAAGGCTCCGTTCCCCATACCTCCCAAGAACAAGCCAGAGAATTGCCACCAGTTCGATTATTTAACCGTGCAAGCCGCTGGCGGCGCTGATTTCCTATCTTGACGATTTCTGCATAATGCTGTTGCGGTACTTCTAGATTTACTGCTGTTGCCTCTTCAAGCAAGTAGGGTATTGTCAATTCTGCAGCAGCAGGTACATTATCGAGTTGCAACTCCCGCCAGTAATGTGCCTGCCGTTGAAGAAAATCCAGACCAGCTTGCAGGGCTGCACAGGCTCCCTTAAAGTTTTGGTATGAGTGCAGAGTTAGTACTGACGCTAGCGTAGGAACGTCACGCATGAGTGGCAAAGCGCGATCGCCCCATCCCCCGTCAGCCTGTTGTTGTGTCAGCAACCATCCTAAAGCTGCATCAACTCCTTCCACAGGTGGGTAGAGACGTAACAGATGAGCAGTATCATAAACAGACGGACTAAAAATTCCACCATCCTTTCCAAGGTCTGCTAGCACGCAGCGCAGGTCGCTCAGTAATAAATGTGCAATTGTGATTTTAGGCTTCAGTTTCATTCAAACTTCTAGTGTGCTTTAGTTGAGTCGCTTTCCCAACCAGTAGGTTATAGATGCGATAACTAGGTGAATCTTGGTACAGATGCTCAGATGTTGTCACAGAACCTTCAGGAAAAATCAATTGCAGAGGATCGACCTCTCCAGTCAATACTGAAGCTAGTTTCTGACCGCACCGCCCCAACAAGCTTAGTTCTGCTTGATAAGCAGGAAATTTCGCTAAAAGTGCTTTCCAAACCTTAATAGGTTGCTCCATTTCTGGTAGGTGGTAAACCTCTCAAATGCATTTGTAGACCTCATAATTATGAATGCCTCCCAATCAATCAATTAGTTTATTTATTATTCACTGTATATCTCAGACATCAACTTACAATATATCGTCTAGCTAGTCAACGTCTTTTGACAACTACTTTTCTTACTTTTCCTACTTATTGTGTCCATTCCCTCATAAAAGGTGCTGTAAATAAATATCATTTAAATCAGTTAACTGATATCTTGCACCTTCTCAATAAGTAAATGGCGATGCACTCCGCACCCTACGAAATAACAAGTTTTCCAGCCTATTATTTTGTCAATAAGCATTTGCCACAAGTTAGAAATAAATTAATTTTGTCAATACATCTTTGTACCCCACATTCCGCACCCTAACTGGCACACATCAAAAAAAGCTGGTAAAGTTACCGTAATTTCCCTGTGTGACACTTAAGGGTGCGGAATGGGGGATATAAGATACTTCCACATCTTTGTCCATTGAAACCTGCATCTACCTCAGTATTAATACTGAAATCATCACATTTAGAGCACTATTATCCCAGTGTTGAGTATTTTAATAAAGGAACTTTAGTTACCAGTAATGAAATTATCCCAGCATTAACAATGTTTTTTGTCTACTCTAATCTGCTATAATGTTTATTCTATGGTTGTAAAATGCATTAACTTTCAACTAAGCGATAAACTTCCAAACGTTGAGGCTTATGCTGTAGGCGAGTTAATGCATAAATGGCAAAGTTATTTTCCAGGCTATAACCAGTTTTCTAATTGTAAGTTAGGTATATTTTCAAAATCTTTAACATTGTTGGTAACAACAATATCTTGACGGGAACGAGCAACAGATGCAATGAGAGCATCAATTTCTCCAGTAGGTTTACCAATCTGTCTCAGTGTACGCTGAATTTTACCAAACTCTATAGCAGCATTTAAATCAAACGGTTCTACAGGAAGTAACTCAGTCAATTCTGTGAGACTTTCTAAGTTTTTTTCAACCTGTTGAGAGCAATAAATCCCCTTATAAAGCTCTGATAAGACAATTGTAGAACGGTAGGATTGACTAAAAAAGCGATTGAATGTAGAAACTGCTTTTGGATTACCATTCAATAGTGTAATGCAAATGTTAGTATCTAGTAGGTACATTAGCTATTATCCTGAGTATCAATAATGTCTATTTGTCTTCCCCTATAAGCATGACGTTCTTTATCAATTTCATCAAAAATGTCTGTTAACTCAGGTTGATTTTTCCAAACTCCAAACAATTGATTGAGTCTTGCTAATCTCTCCTCTTCTGTCAGTGGTGTTTTTGTTTCAGTAGATTCAGGAGGAGGTTCTAAATCAACGACAATTTCTACTCCATCTGGAATATTATCAACTGGTTCTAGGAGTTCAATAATTTGACCGCGTTTTATTCCTTTGATTTTCATGGTTAGGCTCCTTTGGTTGATGGCTCTTAACTTGACGGGTTACTACTAGCTGTTGAGGAGAACTTTTACTCATCAATCACTTGCGAATTCTCAGCAAATAAAGGTAAATCCATTTGTCCATAACTGAGAGGTAATTCGGGTTGTTTATAAGAAACTTTGGCTTTGATTTCATCCATTACCAACCACAAATCTAACAACGCTTTTTCTTCGGGGATGCGTTTCTTTTCTGTGGGTTCGCGCATAAAGTGAAATTTTGAGAACGAATTTATAGGGGTTTCAGCCAATGGGTGTCGCGCATAAAGTGAAATTTTTAGTATATGTAGACCAAAGTCGCGCATAAATTGAAACAGATTCGCGCATAAAGTGAAATTCTATGATTCGCGCATAAAGTGACATTCTATGTCTAATGGCAGAAGTTAACTGCCAGACAATTAGCTAGGATAAATGGCCAATAGCGGTCAGGGGGTAAAAATGCTTGATAACTCCCGCACGAAAAATTACCAACACAGGAACGAAGAAGAACATAGGCAAGTTCTTCAGTGTCAAGATGCAATCTCTGATTTGGTACGAATCTCTTACAGAAAGGGACTATATGTATCTACTGGAGATAGACCCTGATGTCTTGGCATATAGTAGCCAACCTCTAAAAATTTCTTATAAAGAGGATGGAAAACATAGACGATATACACCAGATTTTTTCGTTGAGCGAAGTCAGAAGAAACAAATTGTTGAAGTTAAGCCCAAAACACAGATTCATTCTGAAAAAAATGTGAGATTATTTCAATGCATTAGTTATATTTGTCAGTGTAAAGGTTGGGATTTTCTAGTCATTACAGATGAAATGATTAGGAAAGAACCTATACTTAGCAATATTAAGCTTTTATATCGATACGCATTGATTCCTTTAAATCCTCAAGTTACTATTACTTGCCATCAATATTTTAAAAATCAACTCAATGTTACCCTGAAAACTGCTGAAAATGATTTAAGTTCTCAAGGAATTTTCCGAGGAACTTTGCTGAAATTAGTATTTGTAGGCTTTTTGACATTTGACTTAATGACTCCAATAGGCAGTAATAGTTTAATTAGCTTATCGGAGACCTCTTATTACATATAGGAATTGTTTACATGAGTAGAGTAATATTCAAACAGGGACTTCACTTTTGGTTGGATAAACGTGAGTATGTAATCCAAGCCAAGATCTCCGATGGAAATTTAAAAATTATTGATGTTGTCACCGATAAAATTTCTTTTTTATCTGAAAAGGAATTAGTACATTACTTTGTGTCGGGAGAGTTAGAATTTGAAAGTGATTCAGATTTAAGAGACTCGAAAATTTCTCAAGCAGATTTATCACAAATTCCCGAACATTTAAAGCTGGAAGCATTCCGAAAGGAAAAGTATGTAAAAGCAGTGATAGAGCAAAAAATAGAAACATACACATCTTCATCGTTGATGCCCATTATTAAGCAAGTAGCTCAAAACATCTCAGATAGTAGACCACCTTCAAACATAACCCTTTATCGTTGGTTAAAAGATTATACTAGAAGCGGCGGTGATCTTCGCGCATTAATTCCTAGATATCAAGCAAGAGGAAACTACGATTCTAAAATTCATTCAGAAACGCTGAGATTAATTGATGAGGTGATTTCTGAAATTTATCTGACTCTTGAAAGACCATCAATTGCCAGAGTTTATGACATCTTAATTTGCCGCATACTCCACGAGAACCACTATCGAAAATCTTCGGGATTAGTTCCCCTTAATATCCCCCACCGTTCTAGCATTTATCGCCTAATTAAGACTTTAGACCCAATTGACAAAGCTGTTAGTCGTTATGGCATAAGAACTGCCAATTTAATCTATGAACCAGTACAAGAGGGATTTCAAGCAACTCGCCCTCTTGAACGAGTCGAAATTGACCATACTAAACTACCATTTTTTGTTGTTGATATTGAAACTCGAATTCCAATAGGTACACCATCTTTAACTAGTGCAGTTGATAAATATTCGGGAGTTATTGTTGGTTACTATCTCAGTTTTGAGCCTTTTAGTTATCTCTCAGTTATGCAGTGTCTTCTTCATTCCATCCAATCAAAAGATTATCTAAAAACAACATTTAACAGTGTGAAAAATAGCTGGAATGTGTCGGGAATTATGGAAATTTTAGTGGTTGATAATGGGAAAGAGTTTTACAGTGAGCATTTACATTCAGCTTGTCAACAATTAGGTATTACAATTCAATATACACCTCCCAAAATGCCTTGGTATAAAAGTACGGTTGAAAGAACTTTTGGCACTTATAATACGAAATTATTAACAGGTCAACCAGGTACTTTATTTCAGGAGTTATCAAATCAGTATGATTATGACCCTCAAAGTAATGCAGTAGTTTCTCTATCAGCGTTGCAAGAAATGATTCATATCTTTATTGTTGATGTTCATAATCAAAGTTCTCACCCGCAGTTTAAATGTCCTCGCTCTCAGGTCTGGACAAAAGGAATAACTGAATTTCCAGTTAGGTTGCCTATAAATAATCAAGATTTAAAAGTTTTAATTGGGGCAACTGATAAACGGATAATTTCGAGAAGAGGAATAGAATTTAATGGTCTTTATTATAATAGCCCAGAACTAGCTCGACTCCGTTCAAATTATGAAAAAGAAGATTTAAGGAGGAAAACAGGTAAACGACAAAGTGAAAAAGCAACCATTAAGTATGACCCTACTGATTTATCAAAAATCTATGTATTTGACCCTATTAGTCATCAGTTTATTGTTGTGTCGGCAGTTAACCAAGAATATACCCAAGGTTTGACGATTTGGCAACATAGAGTGATTAAAAATTTGGCGGCTATTGAAGCAGATAAAGTTGATATTGTAGCTTTGGCTTTAGCAAAGCAAAGAATCCAAGAAATTGTTGAGAAGGAGTGGCAAAAATCTCATAAAGGTAAAACTCGTAAGTCAATGGCAAGGTGGTTAGGAATTGGAATCGATGGATTTGGAGTGAGCGATGTCTCTATTTCAACGAACGAGTCAATTGATTCAAATCATGACCAGAGTTTAGAAACTCACCAAAATTTTGAAAGTTTGTTTAATCAAACTAGTTCAATCATGGGAATATCAGACTTAAATAATGCCATTCCAGTTGAGCAAAATCCCCAAGCTAATATCTATAAAAATTCTCAAAATCAGAGAGAATCAATCACTAATTCCAACACAAATCAGCCTTTAAGTCTCAAAGATAAGCAGCATAAGAAAACTGTTACAAATCAATCTTTAGAACAACTGAATTCCGCCGCTCCGATTAATAAGACTGATGATTGGTCGCCTGATTTATTAGGTTGGGATGCAAGCTACGGTTTACCAAGAGGAGGGGGATAAAATGCAATTTACTCAAGAATCTTTACAAGAAATGCCATTGGATACTAAGTTAAACATGGTTAATAACCTCTACATTTCCTACCCTAGATTTCAGGAAATATTGTTGAGTATCGAGTATTGTCATCATTTCTCCTATTGTAAAGATGAGCCAGAGTGCATGTTTCTTGCTGGACAAACAGGAGTAGGAAAAACCACAATTTATAAAACTTATGCTAACAGATATCCAAGGTTTGTAAATACAGAAGGAGTAAATATTCCTATTCTGCCTGTAACAATTCCTGCACCAGCGACTGTAAAAACAGTTGTGACCAAAATGTTATGGGAACTTGGCGACCCTGCTTATGATAAAGGGTCAACAGGTAATCAAACAATTCGCTTATTTGGCTTGCTCAAAGATTGTCAGGTTGAAATGATAATTTTAGATGAATTTCAACATTTTATTGACCGCGACTCAGATAAAGTTTTAAGAACTGTATCAGATTGGTTAAAAACTTTAATTTTGGAAACTAACTTGCCAATTATTTTAATTGGTTTACCAGAAGCAGAGCAAGTTTTGAAATTACAGTCGCAGTCCCAACTCAGCCGAAGATTAGCGAATCGTTGTTATTTACATCCTTTTTTATGGCGACAAGATGATGGTCAAGAATTTCGGACTTTTTTACATATATTAGAATCTCATCTACCTCTTGGCGAAACTTCTAACTTATCAGATGAGTATTTAGCGAGAAAAATTTATTACGCATCAGATGGAACTGTCGCTTATGTCATGAAGTTAATTCGCTATGGGACTTACTTAGCTCTCCAGCACCATCAAGAAAAATTAGATTCAAAGATTTTATCTATTGCTTTTAAAACATATGTCCACGCAGATAAACCAGATAAAGTGAATCCTTTCACTGTTGATAATTTTGAAATAAGTTCGGTAGATAAACCACCGTTAAGTTTAGAAGTAGGGGCTACTAATAACCGGATAAAATCTAAATCAAAAAAAACTTCTGCTTCAGACATTCTTAGGAGTAAGTAAATTGATAAATTCCCATCAAACACTGCTGCTTACTCCTACTCCCTATCCAAGTGAAAGTTTAGCTGGTTATCTTCTTCGTTTGACTGAAAAAAATTATTATGAATCACCTAACTGGATTTTACAACTAGCTGGATTAAAAGCGCAGAAAGGAATTTATATTTATGAAAAACCAAGAGAGCCATCTTGCCTTAGCCAGTTGATTCGAGTAGAAGATAAGCAATTATTTTTCATGGCATCATTACCTTATGAGACAGTTTACGAATCAAATATTCGACACTATACTATTTATAAGCATGGAAGAAAACTTTGTCCTCAGTGTCTAAAAGAATCCGCTTATTGTCAGATGATTTGGGATTGTCAGATAGTTAAAGCTTGTCCAAAACATCAATGTCTACTTATTCAAAAATGTCCTGCATGTCAAAAAGATATCAAGTGGTCAAGACCTGGGGTTACTCAATGTAAATGTGGTTTTGACTTTCGGACAACTTTGCCTTCGTTAGCTGACTCATATCAAGTTAATCAGTCTTTATATTTGTATAAACTAAATAGTGATGCACGCTTGTTATCAAAATCTAACTATCAGTAAATATTAAGACTTTCCCTAACTGGCACGCGGCGGGGTGCTGTTCGGAAACTTTTACTTTTAACGTAGAGGTAGTCAGGAAAATTTCAATTTATGCGCGAATTTCAAAATTGCGCTTAAGCCTTGAGAAATAAGCGTTTTCACTTTATGCGCGACACCCATTGGCTGAAACCCCTATAAATTCGTTCTCAAAATTTCACTTTATGTGCGAACCCACATGTTTGAGCTGGCTTTCCGATAAATCTTGCAAGCGATTGGGAGAATTCAAAATGTTCTGAATCGCACGAAACTCCCTAGCATTGTCAATTGCGCGTTCTAATTCTTGCTTGTTAGCGACTAAGAATAACAAGCGATTTCTAAACGTGCGAAACTTACCCGACTCTCCTGTTTCATTGAAAATTTTCTCCACAATAGATGGCGGACCTTCCGGAGGTTGAGCCGAGATCCGCGCGAAAACGGAAATAGAGGCTCAAAACCCTTACCAAATCTAAGTTTTAGCAATTGGCTCTTTATAAGAATATCCGCACATTGGACAGTACCTGTATTTCAACGACACGACCAACTCACCACAATTTGCACAGTTAGCGCGTAACTGTGTACCGCACAGGTAACAGAATTTAGCTCTAATATTACCCCACATTGGGTCAGCAGCACTTCCGGGTTTCCAACACACTGGACAAAATTTAATGCTCTGTGGTGCCTCTATAACCTCGGAGCCTAGCACAGTTGCTTCCAAGTACTCAACTGACACTCCTAACCCGACCGCAAGACCTTGCAGTGTTTTTCGGTTTAGTCTTGTTGTTAATCCCCGTTCAATCTTCCCCACCGACCGAGAGTGTATACCAGCAGCCGACGCTAACTCAAACTGAGTCAACTTGAGTATCTTTCTAATTCGCAATACGTAGGCAGCAAGGGATTCTCCTTGTTTGGGCTTTTTAAGAGTGTCCATGAAACGCTACCAATATTTTTCTTAAAAAGATATATGATTTAAGAATAAAAAACCTTGCTATAAGCACATAAATATTGTGTATATTGCTGTAACTTTAGCCACTGTGGCAACACAATTTTTAGAACGTCCTGAACTCTCAAAAACTACCAGGACTACTTACGAATTATCACTTTTACCTTTACTCAAAGAGTACGGAAGTTGGTCAATAGAAATTATCAGTCGCCAAACTTTAATTGAGTACCTTTTAAGCTTAAGCCATTTAAAATATACAACCCACCATAAGCATCAAGCGATACTTCAAAGCTTACTTAACTTTGCAGTAGAACAAGGGTATTTAAAGTCTAATCCCATACGTGGATTAAAACAACGCCAGCCAGATAAAGAAAAAGGCGAACATTCTACAGATGAAGTAGTACGTTTTTTAACTTCAGAGCAATTAAGTCTACTGTATAAAACAGTAGCTTGCGATGCTCGTATGAATGCCGTTGTACATCTCTTACATCGCACAGGATGCCGTATTTCCGAGCTTTTGGCGCTCAATTTAGAAGATGTAGACTTAGACAAAAATAAATTTCAAGTAATTGGTAAAGGCAATAAACAGCGTTGGTGTTTTTACAGTCAAGACGCATCGACCGCACTTACAAGATATCTACAACTTGGGAGACATCAGAGCCATCCAGCTTTATTTACAGCACAACACCCAGTCACAGGGCGTATAAGTAGAATTAGCTATCGCACTGTACATGATTATTGGCAACAATTTACTAGTTCATATCCGCAATTGCTCAGTGTTCGTATTCACGATTTGAGACACACTTTTGCAACGGAAAGAGTTGGTCTGATGGGAATTGAGGAATTAAGAGCCTTGATGGGGCACGAGAGTATACAAACAACTTTACGTTACCAAAAAGTAACATCATCAAAAGCGGAAGAAGTTGCTCAACGTGCATTAAATGCGTTAATAGATACTGGTAGATAAGCTGTCAAGAGCGAATATAATTGTGTGCATTACTGTTTGATAAATGGGTATAGTAGAAGCGAGTAATAAAAAAATATTTTAATGTCTAGCGCAAAGTTGATACAATACTATTTACTGTCAAAATATGGATTGACGCTACGAAAATCCCAATATTTAGTCATAAATTACACGCTTTTACTGGGATTCTTACCAAGAAAACCCTTAGTACAACTCCCCACCGCGAGTGAATATCTCTATCACCTCACTTCGAGTTATATGGTTTTTCTCTGCTATTTGATAAAGTTTTTCCCAAGCCTCGTCCGTCAAGCGGATAGACCTTAACCGTTTTTGAGAATCGGAGTAATCTGTTTCAAATTTACCATCTGGTGTACGAGGTCGCCTTTGAGATTTTTGTCTTGTTCCGGAGTACTGATCCATATCTCTATGTATATACATGGCAAGTTCATTCTATCATGTATATACATGGTAGGGGTCAATTTTTCACGACTTTTTTCTTATCCCGGTTTTCTGTTCCATTGATACTCGCGCCCCAGCTACAGCTAATAAATGATGAGCTTCATCAATAAAGAAAATTTTAGGTCTTCGATGATGTAAAGCTTGCTCTAATGCCCACCCTAACTCAGTTTCCAAAATTGTTGGTTTAACAATTAATTCTCCATCAAGATTATGATAAACACTTGAAGTTCCGTAATTTATTTTATTTTTAACTAACCCAGGTGGTTCTGCTAGCGCATATAAACAACGTTTGAGGTGGTCTTTGAAATTAAATAAACCTCCTCCTAACAGACGTGCTTCAATACTCGCAACTGGAATACAACCTCTGTCAACATCTAATAAAGATAATGATGACTCAATTATCCATTTTTCAATTAGTAAACGTAATTTTGTTTTACCTACTCCTGTTGGTCCAACAATAAAAATGATTCGTGATTCTCCACAATTAGTTATGATTGGCTTGAGAGTTTCAAAAGCTATATCTAAATAAGGATGCGCCATTGTATATGAATCATAGTCAGCCAGTTTTTCATGTAACGAGGCTTTTTGAGAATCTGATGTAAATTGTTGATTATCTTTCATAAACTAGTACTCAGCAAAAGTTTGTAGCTTATCAGGATTAATAAATTCATGAGCCTGAGTCATTCGATTATCGTCTTGTTTGCTCTCGATAGCAGATAATTGATTATCACTTGATTCACCGTAAGGATTAATATTTGGTAAACCACCATTTATCACGCTGATAACTTCAAGTGCTTGTGAGTCCTTTAAGCGTTGTGCAAGCAAACATTCTTCTGCTTCTGTACTAGCCATAAATTGTGCTAATTGTAAAGAGCGAATTTTGTTATTACTACCATGATTTTGTTGCTGTTTTTTTAATTCAGTAGTTGCAATAATTATTTCTTTTTCAGAATGTCCTCTAAATAAAGGATAATATTCACTAATGCATTCAACCCAAATTCCTTGGACATAAGCATAGGCAATCCCAGCATTAAAAGGGTCATATCTAACATTAACTAAAGTTTTTTCTATTTGCGGGTCACGAAATGCGCTATGCCAATAGTATTTATTATCTATTTTTATTCCCTTTCCAATTTGAACTTTTGCTTTACCCTTTTTTGTTGTTGGTAAAGTGAGAATCCGGAAGTTCTCATCAAATGGAATCATTCGTCCATTACGGCAACCAAATTGCTTTATCCCGTAAGTAAAAGCTTCATCAGGGCTTTGACCTTGCAATGCTGGATGCTCAGTTGTATCGTAAATTGAGTAAGCCCATTCTGTTAAATGCATATATAAGAGTCCTAAAGTCCAAACAGAAAGATTTTTAGGATTTACAGATTTAGTCATTAATCTGACTTTTTTGGTAATTTGAGTATTACCTGCTAAGTTATACAAAAACTGAGTATTTGTTGTTCCAAATAATCTCTCACAAACACTACTAAATCGAGGCTTTGCTGGGGGTCGTCTTTTCAAAGTACATTCAAACATTGCTAGTAATGTTTCAAAGTAAGTACTGTAAAACTCCTTGCCATTATCAGTTACAATTGTTTGAGGTAGTCTTGAATGGCGTTGAACACAAATTCGCAATACCATCATGCAAGAACGATAAGATGGAGGGTCATAGCTGATATAAATTGCTAAAATTCTCCTTGTAAATGCATCTACTAATAAACTTAGCCAAGGCTTCCCTAGAACTTTTCCTGTTTTAGAGCATCTTAGTTCAATGTCCAACTCTGTATGGTCAATGTGAGCAATGTGAAAAGGGAAATCGCCATGTCTAGGTGTAGATAATTCTAGTTCCCAATAAAATTCTTCACTTTCATACGCTGCACGAGTCCCTGAACGTTTTTCTAATCTTGAATAAGTAGGACGTTTTTTTATTTCTGTTATAAAAGTTTTATAACTGGGAATTTGAGTATCACTAATTCCAGATTTTAAGCAAGTATTAACAAATGAAGAATAAACGGCTTGTTTACTTTTCTGCTTTTTATTTTCATACTCATCACTGATAAATTTTTCTAACAGTTCTATAATATGTTTGGGCAGTTTTCTATCTCGATTGCCTTTACGTTTGTCTAACGATATTAATCCCAAATAGCCATAACCGTACTTCTGTTCTGCTTGCCAGTAATTATGGAGCCAACGCCTCAAAGACCTTTCTTTTGGCGTACCAGTTGCTACTGATTGTTCATCTAAATAAGGTTTTAATAGACTAAAACGACGATTGGCTCCTATTAAATCATCAGTCGAAGCCTGTTTCAATATTTCTAATGCTTTTGCTCTTATTTGTGATTGATTTTTGATTTTATTTATTTTGATTTTACCGGAGTTTATCAAATCTGAGAACTCCGATATTTTGAGTTCTATAGTCTCAAACTCTTTCGCACTAAGTAAAAGATAATCTTGACCCACTAAGATAATATTTAAGCTTCTACCATCATAAAAGACTGACGTACCTGGCATTAAATCAATTACCGTGTCCGCAATTTTATCTAAATTTTCCGTCCTTTCAATTGCCTTCACAGAGTTTTCTATCACACGAGATTTAAAAACTCGACATTTCTCAGCTTCTACTAAGGTGTGTATGGTTAAATTTACATAGATCTCTTCTGCCGCTATTAGATTATAAATGTCATCTGCGTTCACACCTTTATAGTCCAATAACTCAGCTATGGAAATTCCTGGGTGCGCTTCTACTAGTGAAGTAATTATATTGTCGCGTTTTGGAATTATTAACGATAAATTACTTTTATAGTAATCTTCTAGAAATTCTAGATTCCGCTGTAATGTCCAGTTAATTCTTGCACTCGACCATAGTCGGAAGTAAAAACCAAACTGTTTGGCATATTCTGACCCTGGTGGTGATTGCCATTTATTATCATTACCAAATTGGTAACGATGAGGACTTTTTTGTGCCAACTTCTCTAATTCTGTTTCTGTTTTACACTCGACCCAGCCTGCACTTTGTGAGCTAATTACAAAAAAATCTGGAGTAATTATTACACCTAAATTACGCCCGGATGCCGAAAGATATTGAATTTTAAAAGGAGGTGGCTGGTCGTAATACTCTAAAACATCTTCTGAATGCTCTAACTGATAAATAAAAGGAAGCTCAACTTTATGCGATTCAAATTGAATTGTGGCACCCATCTTACGGCTTGGATAACGCCCTGAAACGTTTTTACAACGACTTCCAACGCTGCGAGATGGTAGAGTTTTGCGAATTCTTTCAATTTCCTGTCGAGCAGATGCACTCAGGCTCTGACTTATGCACCATTGGTTAAATTCTTCTTGTGTCATCATGGTTGCACCCCATCATTACACATATCAATTACAATAAGTCTATTTGCTCTACTATCTTGTATACATCCGTAGTGATGTAAATATGATGTAACTTATATAAAGTTAACCTTGCTGATAAACTGGTCAGCAGTTGATTTATAGATACTGGTAAACTGATAACGTGAGTAAAAGAATTAACGTTACTTTGCCCGACAGTGTTTTAGAGGATTTAGAAGCGTGGGCTGAATTTCAAGGACGCCCCACTGCCAATCTTGCAGCGTTTCTGATTGAAATGTCCATCAAATTAGCCAAACACAATGGGGAATTTCCTCAAAAGTCATCAATACGCACTTTCCCAGAGCAGTAAAAACCTTCCCGATTTTTACATAATCTTTCCTTAACCTTCTCCGCTCATCAATTACCCGTTTTTGATTGTAAATTCCTGTAAAAATGCGTGAAAATTTTTGATGACCAGGATAAAACCTTAACATATGCCTTTTCTATGCCAGTCAGTACTTTGTCTTAAAAGAAACTTAGGCATCACTGAATAAGGAAAAAATCTTTGCACTTGCGGACTCTTTATGGTTCCATTTTGCATTTAAGGACAAGTTATCCTTCTAAGGTTAGCAATTGAGAACGAAGCAGCAACGTAATGATAAGGGTTTTAGACATTTAAAGACTCAGTTATGCTTCCAGACCCAGACAAATTTTGGGTCTAGTGACATTACTTAACAATAAAATTGATTTTTTATACTTGAATGACCGTAATAGAACGTACCGCTTACCCTCGCTTTAAGTCACATCCCTCTGCGAAAGAGCTAGCTGAACTTTATACACCAACGGAATCAGAAATCAAGTTTGTTAAGTCTCGTGTTCGCACACCCGAAGGGTTACTTTGCTTCATGGTAATGTTTAAATCCTTCCAAAGGCTTGGGTATTTCCCGCATCCAGAGTACGTACCTGAAATAATTATTAGACATTTACGTTCGTATTTAAAGTTACGTGAATCGGTAAAAACCATTCCAACAGAACGCCAGCGACGTAATTACCAACAAGCAATACTTACGTATTTGGGAGTAAAAGCTTACGATAAGAAAGCTCAAAAATTAATAGCTATTGTTGTGGCTTCTGGCACTCTGAGATTAGATCACCCTGCTGATTTGATTAATATAGCTATCGAGGAATTAGTAAAAGAGCGGTATGAGTTACCATCATTTAATGCTCTTGACCGTTTGGTATGTCATGTACGTTCAGTTACTAACAATAGATTATTTTTAAAAGTCTCTAAAAGTTTATCTAGTGTTGAGCAAGCTTATTTAGACTCTTTGTTATTAGGAGAGACACCTGAATCAACGGCAACGCTTAACTTACTTAAATCTCCTCCTAAACGTGAGCAATTACTGTCAGAGCAGGAATGTTTGCAGGAACTTGATGATTATTGTAAACAATTAGGATTTCCTTCAAACAGTAGCGATTTTATTGAATATTTATGTAACGAATTAACGTCTGTAGCTAATTCAGCTGATAAATTGCTGTCTGATGGTAAGCAAGTAACCATTAGTAAAAACGGTGAACCTGTACTCAAAAAAATTCCACCTCTAGATAAACCAAAAGGAGTTGAGGAATTAGAAGAAGCAATCCGTCAAAAAATGCCAGAACGCGGTATTTTAGAAATTTTATGTAATGTTGAGCATTGGTTAAATTGGACGAGACATTTTGGACATTTGTCTGGAAGCGAAGCCAAGATGAAACAAGCAACAGAGCGTTATATTCTAACTACTTTTGGTTATGGATGTAATTTAGGACCAAATCAAACTGCCCGTCATACCAAAGGGGCCGTAACTTCTCACATGATTTCCTATACGAACCGTCGTCACATTACTTCCCAAACCTTGGAAGCAGGGGTTCGTGATATCATTAATGCTTACAACTTATTCAGTTTACCATCGATTTGGGGTACTGGTAAGAAAGCCGCTGCTGACGGTAGTAAGTTCGAGATTTACGAAAATAATTTAAATAGTGAGTACCACATTCGTTATGGTGGCTATGGTGGTATTGCATATCATCTTGTATCTGATAAATATATAGCTTTATTTACCCACTTTATTACTTGTGGCGTGTGGGAAGGTATATATTTTTTAGATGCGCTGGAGAAAAACACATCGGATATTCAACCTGATACTATAAGTGCAGATACTCAAGGACAGTCTACACCTATTTTTGGCTTATCTTTTCTTCTTGGTATAAACCTTAGACCAAGAATACGTAACTGGAAAGACTGTGCTTTCTTACGTCCAAGTAAAGATGCAACCTACAAATATATTGACCCTTTATTCAAAGGTGTAGTGAATTGGAATTTAATTAAAACCCATTGGCACGATATGATGCGAGTAGTGCTATCAATTTATAAAGGAAAGGTAATGCCTTCTGTATTGCTGCGGAGATTAAACAGCAGCAGTCGTAAAAATCGTCTTTATCAAGCATTTAAAGAATTAGGAATGGTAATAAGGACAATCTTTTTACTACATTATATTTCCGATATACCAATGCGTCGAGAGATAACTGCCTGCACAAATATTGTCGAAGAATATCATAGTTTCGTGAAGTGGTTATTTTTTGGGAAAGATGGGATAATAACAGAGAATGACCCTATTGAACAAGAAAAACGACTTAAATACCTTGATTTAATTGCTAGCGCTGTAATTTTACAAAATACCGTTGATATGTCATTGGCGATTCAAGCATTGATTACAGAAGGATACCCTGTAAATCATAGACTTGTCGCAGCCTTAAGTCCTTTTGGTACTCGGAATATCAAGCGTTACGGAGATTATGTAGTAAATCTACAAAACATTCCCCAACCATTGCAGCTTGCAATTAACTTACCTCCTGAAATCTTTAAAATTTAGACATAAAGCGCGGCTTTGAAGAACTCGCGCATCAATTCGCTTGACCCTATGTTTTTTCTAATAGCCGAAGTACTGGCTTTTACTAAAGAATTGAATCTCGGAAAACTGGGCATCTTTGAAGCTGTCAAAATCAGGGGAAATGCACTCGACGAAACTTGTTTGCCACAAATTGGCTTTACTCCAAGTAGTGTTGCTGAAATCGCAATTAATGAAGGTGCATCCCACGATATTGTTCATCCCTGTGAAATCGGAACCAGTAAGGTAAACATCTTCCCATTTAATAAAACGCCATTTCGTATGTCGGAAACTAGCGTTTTTCATCCGGGCACCACTAAAGTCAATATCAATACGGGAACCTTCTAGATTAATGCCACTGAGGTCAACACCTTTAAAAAAACCTTCATGCCTATCCTTGATGATATCAGTAGTAAAATCTCTCCGTCCAGCAGCATACAAGCTTAATAATTCCTCAGCATTTATACTCATTTATTAACCCTCTCATCTAATAGCACTGATATTACTCAATACTCTTGTCTACCTTGTTTACCCGTTCTGCCAAGATGTGCAAATGTTCTATAAAAGTCCCTAATTACTAAAACTTAAGCATAGCAAGGGTTTCAAGCCACTATTTCCGTTTTCGCGCGGATCTCGGCTCAACCTCCTGTAGAGCTTGGTGATAAAAATCAGCCTAATGAAGGGAAATATAAAGATGTTACCTTTGTCAATACTTGGGAGGAATTAGAGCCAATGCCTGAAGGTGAAGCTAGAGTTATGACCCGTCAATTCTTATATGTGGATGGTGTAGAAATAGAGGTATGTTTTAATACAAATGGTAAGCATTTTGTCAGGCACAATGTTTATTGGTGGATAATGCACGGCAGTAAAAATCCCGACCCACGTTATAACAACTTAGTAAAAAACTTACAGGATGCGGTAGATAGACTACCGACTATCAAATGGTCTGGCTATAGATTTAGATGTGAAACCATTGTTTTTAGCGAGGATGATGTAGAAGTTGAGAGCATACTACTCCCACTAGGAATGTTTGAAGATTTTATAAGGGAACTTATATCTTGCACCTGTAAGGGTAACCCGCAGAGCGGCAAATAAAGAGGTAAAAGTGTAACAAGGAGAAATGAAATAGGCTTAAGTACTATATTGTTATTAAATTATCTCAAAGTACTAGTGTTATTCCTAGTAACTGCTCAGAGAGCTATCAACTAATCTCTTTGAAAATACAAATGATAATCAACGAGAGGGGTAGAGGCAGCTCCCGACGGGAGCTGCCTCTACCCTCATCTTTGTGTTTAGCAATTACATAGGGGGAAAGTGGTCGCCGACGGCGACCACTTTCCCCCTGTTGGCGATTATCATTCTTTTTGAAAGGCTAACTTTTAATTTTTAGGAAAAGCGGTTGCATTTGCAATCTGCCACCAGAATATGAGAAAAAGGGCGTTGAAATCCATATAAATCAAGCAAGAACAATGGAAAAAATTCTTGCCCACGCCCAAAATTTAGTGTACACCCTATTGTCTTTGATGCCCTTCGGGTTCGCAGTCGCCTACGGAGGGAAACCCTCCTGCAGCGCTGTCTCACCGACCCAATACCAAAAAGACAATCTTGAAGCGATGTTTGGATTGTTTTTAGAAGCACAAGGCAATCCTTTGCCTGAACATTGTCAAACCAAATCTGCAAGTGCTTTAAGCCGTTTTTTGAATCAATACCGTTGGTCAACACGTACTGTCATTCGCACAGTTCGTCAGTACGTACTTCAACAAGTCTTATCCCATGTTTCCAAGGGTCGCAGACCTTGTTTACAGGTGATTATTGACCTGACCACCCTTGAAAAATGTGGCTTCTTTAAAGAACTTGAGCCTTTAATCTCTGTATATAACGGGAAACGTGGGTTACATTTGGTCGTGCTGTATTTGGTTGTTGGACAGTGGCGTATCCCTTGGAGTTTTCGTGTTTGGAGAGGTAAGGACACTACTTCCCCCGCACAACTAGGATTAAAGCTAGTCAAATGCTTGCCATTGAAATTAACCAGACACAATAGAAGTGATGATTTTAGCTGATACGGCCTTTGGAAGTGCAGAATTTCTCCATGCGATCCGCAGGCTGAAATATCATGCTATCACAGGTGTACGTGGCGATCGCCAATTAACCGATGGACGAACTTTGGCACGTCTACATCAAAAGGGTCAACAAGTGTGCTTTGTTGGTTTGAGATTTCCTGTCTCTGTTACGTGGTATTACCTCAAACGCGATAACGGCAAGCTTGAAAAACGCTTTGTCCTATCTACCAAACCCTTGAAAGCCAGCACTATCAGTTGGTGGGGTAAACGACGTTGGCAAATAGAGGGTTGGTTTAAAACTGCAAAACACCGTTTCGGTCTTCACCGTTTTGGTCAAGGTACTTTACTTGGTGTATATCGCTGGTTGGTGCTTTCGTTAATTGCCTACATTTTAGCCCATTGGGCTTACTTATCATTTGACGATCCCGATCTTCCCGATTGGGGACAAGCGGCTCAAACTGCACTTGAATTTATCTTTCCACAAATACTTGTGTCTCTACTTTTACTTGATATCGAACGTTTGGCTCCTCTTGCACGTAGTCATGGTTTTAACATCCATATTTCCAGGTGCAAGATATAAGTAGCCGTACAATTGGGAAGTTTTTTGAGTTCGGATAAATGAACTGAAGGTAACTCTAAGGGATTAATCGATGTCATTACACAAAATTCAAGAACGCTCGGGTTGCTACACCATGACAAATGACTGGTAGTCACTCTTACCTTATTGTTCCCAGCGCTCGGATGCGATCGCCAAGACGGTTTATTGTTTACTTCGCTCCAAGCAACGGGAACACGCTAGTTGAGGGAGTGAAGCTACTTGGAGCAAGTATGGGATGGTTGAGCGATGGCACGAAGTACCCGAAGGGGCGATCGCGGAGCTTATCGCCCGACTAAAGTTGAGTTCCAACAGAAATAATTGCAGTTGTGTACCAAACGTCATAGGGTATTGAAAAGGAAGCAGCCAAGTTGGTGGGGAGTGCCCACTTATGTACAACTGCTTTTTTCGTACTTGACTTTTGGCTATGACGCAACTGAGGATACTTGAAGCATATGAGTTTTACAGAAAGTTTATCTACAACGAAGAACTTATTAATTTATTGAGAGAATATAACATACGGATACCTGGAAGCATTTCGCCACAGATCTGGGAGTTGTTTGGTGCAATACTGACTGGAGATAGAGGTACTGGCACCTATGGAGCCGACCTTAGCAATTACGAGGTAAAATCTAGTATTGATGGTAACTCATTTGAGTACCAGTATCATTTGAGAACAGGTCGCGATAAGCTGTTGAAGGATATGACTGTAGATCATTTATTTGTGTCTTACAGTCGAGACTACAGAAACGTTACAGTTCGCCAACTTAGAGGAGATTTTCTGTCAGAAATTTTCCGAAGTTGGTTACCTGGTTTAGAAGAACGCTATGGCGCTCAAGAATCCAATCGACGATACCGCAAAAATATCAGCAACAGTACAGTGAAAACACACGGTCAAGTCGTTATGAGTATTCAAGATGGTGTGCTGATATTTCCCCAAGAGCAATTAAGCAGATCTTAATGAAGCTTTTATCGTATTATTTAATTCATCAAATAATGGATTTAGATAATTTGCAGCAATCCATTCAATGACCGGAACGCAAACAGCATCACCAAAGCCAAAGAGTATATTATTGAGTGAAATATTTTGAGGAATCAAATATTCGGATGCTCCCATAAGACGAGCGCTTTCACAAGCATTGATTAACCTAGCATCAAAACATCCAAAACCTGCCCTTACAATAATCTGACGAGCACTTCCTCCCTTGGGCGTTCGCAAACATCCAGCAATCCCATCAGTTCTTAGTTCTGCAGTTGATTGTTTAATCCCGGAGCGCACTCTCATGCGTCGAAAGACGGTTCCGTAAGACCAATTTTCGTTTTGCATCATGAAACGAATTTGGGCTTGATGACGCTCAAACATCTGATTGAACAAATACTCTGTTCGTTCTTTTACCCACCATTCCTCAGTTTCATCAACAATATCAGCTAGGTTGATTGTTCTTTGGGGTAAGTCTGGAAGATTGCGAAGGCTCCATTTAATTGTCGGATTAGAAGCAATAAAATCTTTGACTTTTTGAGGTCTTGCACCGTTTGACTTATTCATAATGTGCGACAACTCATCGCGAGTTTGTGATAAACCAAACAGATTACCTATGATAAATAAACGTACCCTGCTTTGCGGAACAAAATGGGCAGCATCGATGGCTAGGAGATCGACTGTATAACCAAGATTATTCAAAGCTTTTAACGCAAGGACTAAATCTTCTCCATGCCCAGAAGTTAGTAAACCTTCCACATTTTCAATAAGAATAAAAGGAGGAAGACCTATTGCCTGAAGTTTCCCCATTTCACCCAGGACTCGGACAAAGTCCCAGAATGTAGAAGATTCTCCAGAATGCAGCCCGTTCCTAGAACCTGCAACAGAGATGTTAGCACATGGGAAAGAGGCATGAGCTAAAGTTACTTTGGGGACTTCAGTTCCACTTATTTTTCTGATGTCTTTACAGTGATAGTGTCCGACTCCAAAATGCCCCTCGTACAAAAGGCGCTTCTCGTCGCTGCAGTCAAGGGCATATTTCACAAGCCATCCTTGGTTCATTAAACCCATTGTGACGAGACCAATTCCTGCAAAAAAGTCTGCTGCTGTTTTCTCAAGCTTCATTTGCTCTAGTCATCTAAAGAATTTTGAATGTAGAAAAAAGGTTATTTCGATGCTTTTGTGCCCAATTACCTTAACTAATTTAATTCCAATATCGGCATACTTACTACTTTTTCCTTGTTCTACTGCACTTACATTTGTTGGCTTAAACGAATGAATTGAGCAGCTTCGCTTGGCTTAAGCCACTAAGGTAGACATTGTCCAAGTCAGTTTTCCCAATTGCTTATTGTTTATATGACTCATTTGTTAGGGTCACAATTATAGTCATTTTGGCTGGAAAATCAAGAAAAGTCAAGGGTTGTCTTGTCTTCATACAATCGCATAATAAAATTTTCAAAAGCCAACATTATTTTTTAGGTAACGGTTATTTGAACAGGCACCGTAACGAAAACTTTCACGATCGCTTCCAATAATTTGACTTTTCGGTATATATCTCTTTCAAAGTGCTTTCTTACCTATTTGGTTATACTTCAATTTTTTTCACTTTCTATAGGCTAACGTGCTTGCATTCTCTACAGGCAGTATGTAACCTGGCAAATGTGAAGTTGAATTGGAGATTCGCTGAGCTTGATTTGTGTTTTAGTTAAACTAAACCTGTACTAAAGTCATAGAACTGGTGAATTAAAAAATAATTCACACTATCTTTAGCAAGGACTTAGTTTGATTGTCTTTCAATTGATGTTCTCTTTCAGTTGGAATTGAGATTGATAAATGGTATGTGACAACGTTATTTACACCCAGAAAACTCTTGCCGAAAGGTATGGTATATCGATCGCGGCTTTGCAGCGCTGGTATCCCTACGCGGGGATAGTGAAACCTCGCAAACGAGGCGGGTATTTTGATGCAGCGACAGTTGAAATTGCTGATATTTTCTATGTCGCTACAAAAATTAGACGGTTGACGTGCAAAGAGTATTTGCAACAGGTTATTCCTGCGGGTGGCTTGGATGCTTACTTGCAAAAAGTGAATGGGGTAACCCTGTATGACTTTTTGACCAAGCACATCGCCGAGTCAGAAAAAAACAACGTAATTGTTCGGGCGGTTATTAAGAGGATTGAGCGTAATGAAACATCTAAATCAACTAGCACAACAGTTGCAGGTGTCGCATGATGTCGTGCGGAATGTTTGTCAAATTTTGAATTTAGAAATTCAAGGTGACACGGTTGGCGAACAAGTGGAACAACAATTGCTTCAGTTAAAAACTGCTGCAACTTCTGAGGGGATGACCCTTGAAGAGGCTGCCCGTCATTTACTGGAGATGCGCTCCAGGCAAACCAGTGAAGGTGGAGAACATCGTTTTGATAAGCGCGAGTATATCAAACAGAGGTTCGGTGTAGACCCCGAACAAGCGGCGGCTGATAGCTTTGTCGGGATGCTTTACCGAGATGTTGATAAAGGTATTCAACTTGGAAACTTGCGTCATAAAGTTGTGCTGGAATCTTCCACTCTCGCTCTGGAAGAACTCATTTTCCACGGCGGTTGTGATGTAGAAAGTGGCTCAAATAAGGAGATTGCCGGTTACGACCAAGCGCAGGAGCGAATTCAGACTCGGATTGATAACGATTTTTTCGGCAAAATCAACTGGGGGGAACAGACTCATCCCCTACTAGTCGGTACATCGACACCGCAGCCGAAACGGTTGAAGTCCTCGCAGCAGAAAACCGAGCCATCTCCGAAGAAGTAGTGTCTCAAATGCTTGCAGTTTCTTACCGACTGCGTGACGAGAGCTTGCTCAATGCTCGTAAGACATCGACTTTAGCGGTTGGTATAAATTGTTTGAGTTTGGTAACTGGTACGGTAGTGGGGACATGGATAGCAGTTCCGCCAACTCAAGAAAAACAGCAGGTTTTGAGTATTCAACCTATCTTAATTGGTGTAGCTTTGGGTGAGTTTGTGGGTTTGGTTTTGGCACTAGTCATCATTTGGTTTAGCAAGGAGCAAACATGAGTGCAGCATTCGATTTTTTGATAAATACAGCCGGTGGATTGTTAATGAACCTGGGCGTGTGTAATCTCATAGCTTAGTCAAACGGAGTCAACCATAGCTACTTGTTTCCTCTCTCCTCTGTGAGCGCTCGACCTAGAATCAAGAACCGTAGGTTCAACCGGGTAGGCGTAGGATGGTAAGAGAGACAACGAGGCACTTACACAGCACCTGTAATAAGATTGGAGTACGGTTAGCCGCCGACCTTGCTTGCAATCTTATTACACCCCACCCTTAAGAGTTTGGCTTTTCCGACGGGTGCCAGCCTTCTCTACTGCGAGTGCTGGCTGTACAAATCTACGGGATAAAAATCTCAGCCCAATATTTCTGGCGGCGTTCAAAGCTGAACTTCCTCTGCGTCCTAGTATGGTAGCAAAGCACTTTCCACCACATTGGTAGGGCTGGCAGAATTCTAGGAGGCTGGGCTGGTAGTGATTGCCTCTCCATACTTCCACTCCATCGACAGCACAATGCCTACTTGTGTTTTTGGGGTTGACTCTCGCGGTCAAGATTGCATAGCGCTGATATGCAATACGACGCACATTATCAACTATCTTGCCCTTGAGCCAATAGGCACGTTTTTGATTGGAACGCTTTGAATACTTGCCGCGCTTAGGTCGGAGATTGCCAAGATGCTCAAACACGATGACTTTACAGCCATGACGATGTGCGAACTCGATTATCTCCGACGCTATCCTAAAGCCCTCGTTGCGTTCTCGACGAGATATTTTGGCAAATCTGGTACTAGCAAAGCCTTTTTCAACTCTGCCTGTTTGGTTCATCCTACGTGCAATCCTTCCCAAATCTCGCTTCCTACGACTGACATGGCTTACGTGACCTTTTACGGTCATACGGCTAACTTCGTGTACAACCCCGTTATCGTCGGACTCAAGAATGCTGCAAGTAGCGATGTGACCGTCTAAATCCAAATCAACAGAACAGATACGCAAATCTGACTGTTGAATGACGTTTTTCAGCCCTCCTGTTGCTGGTACGTACTTTTCTACAGTGAAGTCTAGATATGCCTTGCCATCCTTTAAAGTGACAGTTGGCGATGCCTTCTCCCATCCCGCTCCAAAGTCGTAGCCAAGATATTGGAACTTAATCCAAATCCAGGCATTATCTCTACGAACTTTAAGCATAATGCTATCGCCCGTATCTTCTTTCCACATACCAGCATAAAATACTGGGTTGAAGTTAAAAGAGCGCGGTTGTACAGGAGGACGATGGAAGAAGTGCCGTGGTGGTCTTGCTTTCCACTTATCATAATTGGTTTTCCACGACTTGTATGCACCGATTGCCTTCTTAATAGCAGCACGGCGAAAGTCGCATGGAGCATCAAAAGGTAGAGGATATTTAGCTTTTTCGCCTAATGTAAATCCTTCATACACTTTGTAATACTCGTTTACCATTACTGTACCTTCTGGATGGGTGGCGACAACAGCGAAGTAGAAGGAGACTAATTCGTTGAAAGCTACTTTTGTTTCATCCAAGTCAATGCCATCTCTGAGCAAGGTAAACCTAGCTGTTTTGGATTCAATTGAATAACCCTTCTTCCGTTTTAGCGCCATACTTTACTCTGCTGTTTCGACCTGCTAGCATAGTCTTAGTATACGATGGTATTCTATATTATGTCAACAAGTAAAGGCAAAAAAAGAACAAGAAATATACCAGTACTACATGAACAAGTAAAAGAGCAGCACTCTATAATGGTTACACCAGCAACTTGGAAAAAACTCCAAGCTTTAGCAATTGATGCTGACAAGAGTGTGAGTGAATACTTGGAAACCTTGATTAGAACAATTGACGGTGATTGACTCCGTTGTACTCCAAGATTTAGTTATCTGGTGTTATGTCGGGGATGGTAGGACAGTTAATGGGAGTGGGAGCGAGTCTTGCCTTACACCCAGTGCTGTTACTAACCGGGATAGTTGTGGGTGGTGCGGGAATTGCAATGGCACGACAAATTAACAAACGGCCTTGCTTATACGTAATTGTAGATAATACATAGGGGTGGGTTATGTTTACTCCTACTCCCGTGGGTCATAGAAAGCCGAGTCGAAAGAAAAAGTTAAATGCCACTTTGTGGACGGTTTGTTCGACTGTTGGAGCGCTCTCTGTCATTGCTTCAGTTGCTCTGATGGTAGGGTGGAGGCAGCAAATTCCCGGTAATTCTGTATCCGAGGTACAACAGGCAAAGGCGCAAGTGAGCCAAATACGCTTCTCGAATTTGGAAAAGCTGTCTCGGACTGACTACAACATGGACTATCTTTCAAGTTATACCTCAGTGGAGGGTATGCCCACACTCACGGGATGGCGACAGCTGGCGGCGGCGTTGTGGGGACAGCAGCTGCGAAGTGAGGTCTCCAAGATGCAGGCAGATGAGCGTTCGGGATTTTACCGCTTGCACTATATGCCAGCGCTGGAGATAGTGAAGTTTAATTCGCTAGATGTTTTACTAGAAGCAGCTTCTGGGAATAATACTTTCACTTTTGGTTACCGCAGAACTGACGGGACAAAAATTGAGGAAAAGATACCTTCTGGTGCGGCGGCTGTGTTGATTTTGGGCAAGCTTGAAGCCATTGATTATGCCCAGAACTTAGAATCTCAGCCCTCGGTGGATTTGAATCAAATGCTCGTTCAGATTAGAAATGCTCAAGAGCCTTATTCTTTAGCACAGGCGCAGTTATTGCGGGCGCGGGGATATCTAGATCCAGTCGAGCAGATGGCGCAAGTCGCAGAAATCCGAGAAAGGATAAAGCAACGGGAGGAGGAAAGGCGGATATACCTCCAGCAAATGAAGAAAAACCAAAGTAAACCAGTTCTCAATAAACAATCTGCCGACAAATCAAGGGGGTGATGTTATGTACGTTAAATTTGCTGCTGCAATAGTTTGTATAGCCTTGTGTTCGCTCAATGTTGTAGCGGCAGTCAAACGTACCCCCATTCGTACTACCCTTGAGGGTTCATCTCGCACCACTGTTGAGATGATGGCATCCCCCAATTCAGGCGTGCATTGGTCAAGTGCGGTTGTTTTTTTGGTCGGTTTTGCTTGTTTTTTAAGTTGGGGTATTAATGAGTACAACCAGCTCCTTGATGAGGAGAGTTTACCTGTCAATCCCTCTGTTGCACCGACTACTGATAGTGTTCGCCGATCGCCAACAGATGATGTCCTTGTCCCTCCAAGGGTTCCCTCATCTGCGAACAATCCTTCTAATGTTGTACAATTCCGTTCTCCCTCTGGAGCGCCGCTTTCTATAAGTTCTGAGTCAATTCCAGTTTCTGACACTGCATCTTCTGAAAAACCAGAATTATCTCCGGAAGAATTCTATTCTTACCTTCAAGGAGAAGATGTGTGGTCGGATGATACCAACCAATCCATGAGTTAATTCAAATTAAAACTATGAGCAATAACAAGCGCAGAGATTTTCATGTGGATTCTTCGGAAGGTGGAGCAATTGTTCCTGTTAACCGCCTTCAATCCATGCTTCAGCAAGTTCAACAACAAGGAGGTGTCACTCCATCTCAGCCATATTCCCCCCCAATGACGGTTGATTACACCAATACTCAGCCTGTTGAAGTTAGATATGTGAATGCTCCTACAAGCTATAAACCAAGGATTCCTCAAATTGAGATTCCTTATATAGAGACTTGGAAGGCGCACCGCTTGCACCCACAAAACCCTTGGAGGTTTGTTTGGTATCCAGTTTATTTTTTATCTGATGTTATTAAATCTCCTGTTGGAGTGGGTGCTGTAGGATTGTGGTTATTTGTGATGCTCCTTAACTTCTTGCTCAACGGGAGTTACACGGGACCGGGGTATGCGTCGGGCAAAAAGATAGAGGTAGTGCCGAAGGAAGCCCCACAGTTTGCACTTCCGGTTGTCAAGCAACTGGAATAATATGTGGGTACGAGTTATCTTCTGGTCGGTTTTTTTAATATGGATTGCTGATATCTTGCAACCGGGATATTTGCAATTCTACGATTTGCGGACAGCAGTAGGCTTAGTTCAGAAAGTCAAATTACCAGTTCATCCTACTGCTTTACCTGCTGTGACTCCCAGCACCGTTCCTACTGCAACTCCAACGGCTTGTCCGGAAGCTGGTAATGATTTTGAGGCAGTTCTCAGTGCAAAGAATGTTGGTTGCTGGCAGGATAAACTTTTCAATCAAACTCAGACTTTTAGGACGAAAAAAACTCGTGAAGGTGGCTAAATGCGTTTTGTGATTGAGTTTGACTCACAAAAGGAGGATGATAATCAAACAGTAGAATTACCTGTTGAGGCTGAAAGCACATCAGTTGATAATAGATCGCTCGTTAGAAAATATGCCGTTGTCACGAGTTTGCTTGTTGTTTGTATCGTTGTACAGCCAATATCTGTATTGATTGAATCGCAATCTGTGGTGCAGTCTATCCAAACTTTGGTCAATCGACGTTCTAGCAGTGGTGATTTGGCATCGCGGGTGTACCAAGCAATGCAGCGTAAAGGCTACCAAGTATCCCAAAACCCGGAAGAAGTTAATATTATCTATATTCGCGGTGCTGACGAATCTGGCAAACCAAATGGGAATCGCATTAACTCTTGGAGCGATCGCCGTCTAGTATTGCAGTTCCGTAATGGAAATCCAGCGATTGTCGGCAATTGGGCGGCGACAGTGAAGCCAGGACTGCCAGCGATTAAGAATCCTTTGAGGAAAACAGGCGCGGCGTTTATAGAACCCGGTCAATATCGAGCTTGGCGGTTTGGTACCCACTACGGGATATTTGGGCGAGTTGAGGAGGGATTAGTTCAGGTTGCTCCGGTGAAGTTTCGCCGGGATACCAATCGAGATGGTGATGTGAGTGGCGAACCGATACAGTCTGGAAGCATTGGGCTGAACCAGCATTCGGGAAGCAATCAGCCCTGGGTTGATAAGGCTTCCTATGCCTGTCTTGCAGGACAGTCGGAAAACGGACATCTTCGCGAGTTTATGCCTCAGGTGAAGTCTGACCGTCGTTACCGTCAGAATCCCAATCATATCTTTACAACAACAATTCTGGATGTCAGTGACTTGTAATGCGGTTGGTTATTGATTTTCGCGGTGGAGGGAATCACGGTGGAAAGCGGGTAAAGCCTCCTATTAATCGGAATTGGGGTTATGCGATCGCAACTTCGGTCTTAGTTGCAGCTATGGTGATTCCCCAGGTTTCTCAATGGGTTGAATCGCAGCAGTTGGTTAAATCTCTCTTAGGTGCTTTGCACAAACCAACTCAAACAAATGGCGATAACAAGGCTGTTTCTACCGATAGGTTTGTTTTTCCAACCGTGGCTGGTAGTCCCGTTACCTCAGAGTTTGGTTGGCGAGAGCGAAGCGCTGCGGCGAAGCGCCGAACGCATCCAATCACGGGACGGCGTAGTTTTCATGAGGGTATCGATTTTGGTGCGCCAATGGGTACGCCCATTTATGCAGCAGATTCGGGTCGGGTGGTGAGGGTAGGTGACAGGGGAGAGGGTTATGGAAATGCGGTTGTTATCCAACATCAAGGAAATATTTCCACTCTCTACGCTCATGCCAGCAAATTGTACGTGGTTGAAGGGCAACAGGTTGTGCGGGGACAGGCGATCGCAGCAGTAGGCAGTACGGGTTTTTCAACAGGACCACACTTGCACTTTGAAGTTCGGGTTAATGGCGTAGAACGGAACCCCCGCCCCTATTTGCAGAAGTATCTAGCAAAGCGTTGAGGAGAATCCAGAATTCAGAATTCAAAATTTAGAGCTTCTGCAAACTGAATTCTGACTCCTGAATTCTGACTACTTTCTTGGTAATCTTTCTATGCTCGGACGCATTTTGATTTCAGGTTCAATTGGTGCTGTTGGGTGTGTAGTTGTTTCTTATGGAGTGGCGTCATTACCATGTGAGTTAGCCTTTAAAGGTAAGGTTTGCCAAGTAAGTCATGTTAACAAGGCGCTTGATAGCTGGAAATTTGGATTTGTTGTTGGTGGTTTAGTGGGTTTGATTTGGAATCCTCGCTATCAATTGATATCCGGTTTTCAGCCAGTTCATGTGTCAGTTGCTTCTTTGATGACGTTGAGTTTTTATTTTTCAATTTCTCAAGGGACTGGTGTTTCTTCAGTCTCGTCAAAAGTCAGAGTTAGTACAAGTTCTTATTCACCAAGGTTGAGTGCTTTTTTAGCAACTATTCGCTGGGCAGAAACAGGAACGAGCGAGCCTGAAAGTTATCGCAAATTAGTCTTTAATGGAACTTTTGATGATTTTTCCACACATCCGCAAAAGAAACAGTGCGCTCCTATTAATGGGAAACGGGTTTGTTCAACGGCAGCTGGTGCATATCAAATGTTAAATAGAAGTTGGCAAGACTTGGCACCAAAGTTAAACTTGAAAGATTTTAGTCCAGCTTCTCAGGACAAGATGGCAATTGAGTATATTCGTCGTAATAACGCCTTAAATGATGTCGAAGCAGGAAGGTTTGATAGTGCTGTTTATAAAGTCAGAAAAGTTTGGGCATCGCTACCTAATAATAATTACGGACAAAATCCAAAATCAATTGACCAGTTAAGAAGTTACTATCAGCAACAACTGCAAAAGTATGAAAATAAAAGGAGTGAAAGCTGAAAGCTTATTATAACAGTCCTGTTTGATAGATTAAACTTATGAACCGCAAAGACGCAAAGAGCACGAAGAGAAGAGAGAAGAGAGAATTTTACAAATAATTTAGGACTGCTATATGACCACCCACTTAATTGAATCGTGAAAATCTCCGCTCTCTCTTTCCTCTGCGTTCTCTGCGTCCTCTGCGGTTCAAAAAAATTCATTTTGCCAAATATACAGGATTACTCTCATGTTAGTGCCATATAATGGTAACGATAATATTGAATATCAAAAACAACAGGTTTTGACGGCAATTGTACAAGCCAAACAAGATGGTTTGAGCAATGAAGAATTGGGTTTGAAAGTTGCGCCCATGGTGAGTGTAGTCCCTGGAGGGGTGGTATTTGACATCCCCAGATTGGACAGACAGTTTGCTTATTTCCGCAATTACGTTAGGTTTGACGGCGAAGCTGACATTTATTCCGTATCCATTCCCGGTGGTGTTGATGTGGATGGTACTTATGTTGAAATTCCTTTGTATAGCGATAACGTCACCCATATTCTTGGGGGAGGGCGAACTCGGGGAGGGAAGTCTCAGTTTGAGAAAGCAGCCATTTTGTATTTGGTACGGCGCTATCCACCATCGGTCGTGCGGTTGGCGCTTTCGGATGTCAAGCGCGTGACCTTTGGTAAATTTGATGGACTACCTCATCTTATTGCTCCAGTTGCACGAGATGCTGAGGCTACTGCCAACTTACTCGATTACTTGGTTGAAGAGATGGAATTGCGCTACCAAGAGTTTGAGCGCCACAGCAGTATCGAAACCATCGCTCAGTATAACTTGCGGTTTGCACCTGATATTGTCATGCCGCGATTGGTTTGTCTGATTGACGAGTGTTTTGACTTGCTTTCAGATGACAACTACTGCTCGCGCATTGAGAACGCGCTGATGAAGTTGCTGGCAAAAGCTGGTGGTGCGGGGATTCATGTCCTGTTGTACACGCAGCGACCTGACAAGAACGTCATCGACCCTTTGATTCGTTCAAACTTCCCAACCAAAACGGCTTTTGTAACAACCCGACCTGAAGATAGCTGTATTATCCTTGGAGACGACAAAGACAAGCGTGCTGTTTACTTGCTCGGATACGGGGATTTCTTGTATAAGACGACTGAGGTAGTACGACTTCAAGCATTGTATGTTGCTGATGATGAAGACCCCGAATACTTTCAGGAGTTACTTTTGTCAGCGAAAAACCAGAACGATCCTTATACTGCATGGGAGTCTCGACTGGATTTTGATGAATTTGTCGCTAGTTTGTATGGCGAGGGCAGCAGCCATGATAACGACAAGTCTAAGCCAACTGCTAGTTCTAAAACCAAGCAATCTCAGACGGATTTTGAGGGAAGTTTTAGTTTTAAGGTACAACTTGATGAGTCAGCAAGAAATTCAATTGTGAATTTGCATCGCAAAGGTTATCAACTCGATGAAATTGTCAAAGCTGTCTTTAATTTATCACGCCATGATGGGCGATCGTATAAGAAATTGAGAAACATTGTTGAGGAGTTTTTGAATAGATTGAAAGGAGGTGACGATAGTGATATATGAACTCAGAATGCCTTTACCTGCTACCATGAATGAAATTATCAATCGAGCGCGTTCCGGGTGGCAGGCAAGCAATCAACTGAAGAAGTATTGGACAAATTTAATTGGAAAATTTGTTTTTGAATGTGGATTTTGTCTGGATAGTGCCGTGTGGATTGAGTTTCATTGGTATCTCAAGAATTTTGGGCGAGATAGCGATAATGTAGCAGCGGCTGCCAAATTCATTATGGATGGGTTGGTTGCAGGACGGGCAATTCGTAACGACAACCTGACAGTTATCCAATCTCCTGTCATCCATTACTATCATCGCAGCCGTAATGATAGCGTGCTCTTGAGACTTTCACAATCCCCTGATTTTTTATTAGATAATTTGATTTTATCTAATCAGTTTTCTCAAAAGAGTTTGGAAAATTGCTGTCAAACGATTACAAAATTATTATCAAGTTAACGGGAGATTTACCCTTGAATAAGGCCGTTACTAGCGATAAGATGGAATTGTGCGGTAAACATTGGATTTTCATAAAGCGATCGCCTGATTTATGTGCAAGTTCGACCCTTGCTACCGCTCTTGGAAACTGAACTGTTTCCGAACCCGAAAACTAGCTTGTACAAAACTTATCAATTTTGAAAAAAGCTAAAAGAGTAGGGCAGTAGGTCAATAGTTTAGCTTCCAAAAATCCCTAAGAAGCCGGGACAATGCGTCGTCAAAGTGCATTGTTTATGGAGGGGTTATGTTAAAGAAACTGGTACATTTTTTGAAGAAAACTAACTTATTTTTTGGATGCCTGTCCTTAGTTGTTGTAGCTGGTGGTAGTCTCGTCACTGTCACAGGTTTTGGAGTATCGCATTTAGCAAAGGCTGGTGTTCCTGCCGACCGAGAATTTTGGGAACGGGTAACACACGCTGGTGTTGGAAGTATTGTTCTGGGACTTGTTGGTACAGTTACAACAACTGCAGTTGGTGCTTCTTTGAACAGTTTTGATGGGGAGAACAAGGAGGAGAAAAATCAAGAGTCGAGTCAGGTGACAGTCAGTCAGCTTTTGTCAGAATCTTCTGAAGATAGCCAGTCGATAAGTGAGGATACATCGGATAGTCGTAGGATTTACAGCTATCACATCATGAAGATTAATGGTCATCCTAACTTTTTGGAGGATGGGTTGGTACTTTGCCGAGTTGAAGCTCAAGAGCAGCAACTGCTTTATAACTTTATATCGCCTAGCCAACTAGACCAGCTTGCCACTATTTACGGCGAAATTTATGATGTGATTTCCAGACTTGTCGGCAAATGTTTCTCATCGTATCAACCTTTTCCTAAAGAGGCGTTGGATGAATACTTACAAATTCACCATCGTTATATCGAGGCGGTAGAAAGCAGTCATATAGGAGCTGAGTATTTGCAATCTTGCAAGGGTTGCTCTTATTTGTTTGCTGAAAATCACGTTGTCTGTGCGCCACAGCCTCTCGGTTGGTATGGAGTTGATTGTCCGGATAAGCGTTGGGTATCGCAAAGGGCATTACGTCCTTATGAGGATGATGCTGTTGTTGCAAAACTTAATTCCCGATTGGAGTTGTGTAATGTGATCAAACGCGATTGCACGATTTTAGTTCGCGATGAGTATACGAGCCGATGCTTTTCTTTCAACTTTGATGGTGTTTTGTACCCATCATCTGACAAGCTTACAGAACTTGATGATATGGCAAGTCTTGCGACTTACGTTGACTATTTTCGCCATCGAAAAATTGTTGAGTGCGATTATTCAACTTCAGATTACATTGACTGCTGGCGCTACGAATTGGCAAATACTAACGTGACGATTGATGTCACGGACAATCGGATTATTGTTCGTGAGGGTAAGTCATTAGGTAGTAAATTCCACGAGTTTCGACTGAATGGACAGCCGTTTAATGCGTATTCTTATGCGTGTCCACGTGATTTGAGGAATAACTACAACCTCGTTTCTTTGGTTGATTATTTGAAGCGTCGTTCTCACAAAAAAGAGGTGTCGTAATGTTGCGTAAGCTGTAGGATTTTGAAACATCTAATTGTATGACTGATTTCGGCTCTGAATATTTTAGAAGTGCTTTTCGCATAACGGTGGCAACAACCTCGCCTTTGTAAACCAATTCAAAAATTACTGGTTTCAAACAATCTAGTTGATTTAATTCACTGGGGCAATCTCACCTCCATCTCCATTTTTACTGGGGTGACGTAGAAAATTCATTCAGCACGGGGGCAATGTGCCCCCACTACTGGGTGGATTCTCTACAAAAACCACCCAATAGTAATTATTGGAGTCACCACAATGTTAGTCACATCTGATTTGATTTCTACTATCAACGATTTACTCTTTCCTGTTTTGTTGTTTGTGCTGAGTTTTTGTACGTTCTGCTACTTTTACAGTCCTGAAAGTTTTGATAAACCCGTTCCATATCATGATGCGAACTGTGTTGATAACTCTCTTCAGGATTTGGCTCAATTAGCAGATTTAGAAAATTCTGTTGCTACTGAACCACCTACTTTTATTTCTGATTCAATTGAGATGAGTACCTCAGAGTTGGAAACTAAAAATATCTGGGAAGAATCAACAGTACCTACAGTAAAATCGGAACAAACCAAAACAGTAGTCTTAGTCGATGTTGGCAGAGAAAAACAGTTGCTAACTGAATTAGGCACTCGCAAGCTGCGCTCTTTCTGTAAAGAGCGAAAGTTAAAGGGTTACTCTGTTGTTTACAACAAACACAGCCTGGATGGTTTGGTTGATTTTTTACTAGCCCGTGGGTTTACCTATTCACAAATTGTGGTTGATGTTGCATAGGGCTTAACCGATCCTTGTCCCGGCTCAATAAGGGATTTTCCATTGGAGGAAAGATAATGATATTGAGATACCAATACTATCGTGAGTTAATTGATAAATTGACTGACAGCAAGAATATTAACTTATATGGAAAAGAAGGAATTGGAAAGACTTACACTGTTAAGGAATGCCTGCTAAAAGATATTAAGTTACAAGCCGTGTATCTAAGTTTGGAGTATCCCTTTTATTTGGATAATCTTTTTGAAGCGATCGCCATGAGTTTTGGATTCTACTACTCTTTACAATGGAGTCAAGTGGTGAATTGTTTATCGCAAGGAACAAGCAGGCTTTTGGTACTGGATAATTTTGACAGATTGCACGAGACAAGTGAAAATTTTGCAGAGGACTTATCCAGGCTGAGGATGCTTGCTGAGCTTGAGAACTTCAGCTTACTAACGATTTCTCGCTTGCCTTTAAAATATTTTCACTTTGCCAGCTTTACTAACTGCTTTGAGGATTTTATAATGGATGGCTCAAACTGTTGGGTATTCTGATTGGTTGCGACTGGCACAGTTGCAAGTCAAGTTCTGCAATCTTTTTGTTATTCTCGACTATGGATTTTGTCAAATGAATAGTGGTGGGTTTTGTAGTACGGTATGGGCGATCGCAATCCGTTGCGTAGTCAAGTCTCCCCTCTGAAAATAAACCGTTTCGGTCGGGCAGAAATTTTAACTCCCGACCAAATTAATCTCTTATTTACAGAGGGCTTTGTCAAGCGACGCAATCGCGCATTATTTGGAATGTGCCTTTACACCGGTTGTCGCATTAACGGAGCTTGCACCTTGCACCTACATGATGTGTTTGGGGCAAGAGGCGTAAGGAAAGTGATAGTGTTCCAAGCGCCTAAGTAATGCGGATAATTGCTCTGCAATGACTTCGTCTTCTACCATCGGTCTATGAGTTTTTTTAGCATGGTCTCGATTTGTCTTTCGGTTACCTCCTAAGATGCACATTTTATAACCTTTATATAACAAGGATTTCAGTCAGTGAAGAAAAATGTGCATCTTTCATTTGTTGCTAGTGGCGATCGCCGCTAGTCGGAGGCTCAGATCTTGCACCTCTCCGTAGAAGCCTAGATTTAGTCAAAAGCAGCGCAATAAAGTTACATCACTTTTTTTGGCTTTTATCGGTAAAACAAGGGCTTTAGGCTTAGTACTGAGTATATAAATAATTTCAATTTTTCTTGGTGCAAGATATCAGTTACCGCTCATCGTAAATCACCCACAATCCCTTAATTACCCATCTTTCCTGAGTTTCACATGATTTCTCCTCAAGGCAAATATTACTTGAAAAGTTCTAAATAATTCTTTCTACATTTAGAGGTATTGACAAAATTGCCTTGCTTTTAATTTGTCACCAATAGCCACTAACTCTCGCGAACCACTTTGACTTTTCCCCATCCCATGAAAAGTCAGAATCTTTGTAACGAGTTACACTTGTAAGAGACAGTCAATTCAGAATTAGTAGTTATTCACAATATTTCTAAGAAATATGCCTAAACTTTTCAAAGATTATCTACTACCTCTGCTATTAGTATTTAGCAATGGTCTTTTAGCTTGGTTGATAAATCAATTACCTAGCAAACAAGATTTAAAAATTGAAAACCCCGTAATTCTTTTGCTGACAGGTACGTGTATAGTTGCCTGTTTCATACTGACTTTATTATCGGCTCAACCGCAAAATAACGCTTCGCAAACAAATTATAATTGGGTTGAAAGTCTTTTACCATTATTAGGAGGCTTTATCTTATACGGACTACTTAAAAATAAATTATTGTCCCAAGAACTTAGTACTATTGTTTCCTATATTGCCCTGTTTTTGGTCATTTTAGGAACTGTTATACCACCTATTATAGTATTACCAAAAAAATATAAAAAAAAATTAATATGGGTTCCTGCTTGCCTAAGTTTATTAATAACAGTTATTTTTTTAATTAGGCGCGAATTGCTAGCTTCAGTATTATGGTTATTTTTGACATTAACATTAACAATTTTTGCTTTTTTTGGTTCATTTGTTTATAATATAACTCATAAAGTTTTCCAAAAGTTATATAAAGAAATGAAAGCTAGTGAACAGTCATTGGCTAACTATATTTCCAGAAAAATGTTGATTAATACTTCTACATTTAAGCAAGAATACTATCAAAATTTAATTTATATCTGTCGTGATTTTCAAACACAAGGGTTAGATAAAGATCGTATTTTAAAATTGCATAAAGTCTTTGTGCCACTCAAGATAGCGGCTAAAGAAACTGCTAATATACGTAGTGCAATAATTTTAGAAGAGCAGATAAAAACCAGTAACTCTAGTCACAAGGAAATATGGAATTTTTTAGCGGCGAAAGGTAAGGATAACAAGCTAGTGTATCCTCGTATGGCAGTGCTAGGAGTACCAGGTTCAGGGAAAACTACACTTTTACGGCATTTAACTCTTTGTTTGGCAACAAACGAACAGCGAAAATTAGATCCTAAGATACCAAAACTAATTCCTGTGTTGTTGTATTTGAGAGATGTACGTCAGGAAATTGTAAAAAACCAACCACCTCTGGCAGATTTAATTACCCAACAAGTAAAGCAACAACGAAAAATTCAACCTCTTAATCCACCAGATAACTGGTTTAGCGAAAAATTAGGTGAAAATAAATGTTTGGTAATGCTGGATGGGTTGGATGAAGTGGCAGATGAAACCGAGCGCAGACTTGTTAGCACTTGGGTAGATGAACAAATGCGAGCATACCCTGATACGCCTTTTATACTAACTTCTCGACCATTTGGCTATAAAACTGCCCAGCTACAACAAGAGGTAATAGTCTTAGAGGTGCAGCCTTTCAGCCTCAAGCAAATGGAAGACTTTATTCATAACTGGTATTGTGAAACAGAAATTATGGCTCGTGCAGGAGAAAAAGACTTAGGAGTGCGGGAAGAAGCGAAAAAAAATGCTGATGATTTAATTAAGCGGATTAAGGATAGTAATTCCTTAGTATCGATGGCGCTAAATCCTTTGTTATTAACTATGATTGCCACTGTTCACCGTCGCGGTAGCGCTCTCCCAGGAAAAAGAGTTGAGCTTTACAAAGAAATTTGCCAGGTTTTACTAGAAAGGCGACAGAGATCTAAGAATATGCCTGATACACTCACAGCTTCTCAGAAGCAAGCTGTATTACAAGTACTGGCTTTGGGGTTAATGCAACAAAAAACCCGTGAGTTTAAGCTATCTGAGGGAATTGAACGTATAAAACACAAGTTGGCAGAAGTAGCAGGTCGTGGAGTAAATCCAGAAGATTTTATCAAAAAAATTTGCGATTTTAGTGCTTTATTAGTAGAAAAAGAGCTAAATATTTATGAATTTGCTCATTTAAGTTTTCAAGAATATCTAGCAGCATCTCAGATTAAAGAATTGAATATAGAACCTTTATTAATTAGAAATATTAATAATTCTTGGTGGTCTGAAACCATCCGTCTATATTCTGCTCAAACTAATGCTAGTAATTTGATTAGCCAAATTCTAGAAATGCCGGATTCATCAGTTGAAGCTATAGCACTTGCTTATGATTGCGTGAAAGAAGGATTAAGCGTAGATCCAGATGTTCGGCGAAAACTAGAAGATAAAATTGAAGCAGGTTTGGTATCTGATATTTCGGAAATTTTTAACTTAGCAGCTAGAGTTAAACTCTCATTGCGATTAAAGAAACTGCTACGTATTAATGATGGTGTGGAAATTGATAGCAGCTTGATAACTTGTGCAGAATATCAAATTCCTATTGCTGAGAGATGGGTAAAAATCATCGACTACGGTGAAAATGAGGGTATTTTAGAATGTCAAGTTTTACCTCCCAGTGATTGGTTAAGATTAGGTTTACCACAAAGAGATGTACGAAAAAAGATTATCATAACGCAAGCAAATAATGCACAAGCATTTTGTGAATGGTTAAATGATAAATATTCTTTATCAGGATTTAAATATAGATTACCAACCCAATCTGAAATACAGAATTACCCTACTAAAGAACCACTTGACAATTACTGGTACCAAGACTCAGCTCACAACCGTATTGTGAGCTTAATAGAAACAGAAGTTTTGGCAGGGATTAGGATTGTTAGAGAAAATTTGAAAGACAAAAATAATATAGAAGAATAGTACCAATTTGGCATCACACCTAATGCCCCAGGCACTCATCTATCTCACGGCTCAGAGGAGCGATCACCTCCCTCACTACCTCTGCCTCTGTCCTGCCAACTGGGCGATGCTTTTGATTTTCTCTGCCCACTCAATGGGGTATCCAAAAACGCAGTGCGATCTCTAAATTAAGCTTTTAAGGGCGAGCGCACCTATCTGTAAACAAATATTAAACACTGTGTAAATGTAATCTTATACTACATTTACAATGCTTATTTTTTCGTTGGACTTGTAGCACGAAAACACCCTGCTAGCGTATTTAACAATGTGCCAGTTGAAAGTGTGGGTTTATTTGCTTATATGTACTTGAAAACATATAAATCACCAAAAAGCTTATAGACTGTACGTTCGCTCATTTTGAAAGGAAGAGAGGAATTATAAAGTGCGACCACTTGGCATTTTTGCGATTTTTAGGAAATTCGTTGAAGTCCAGGATGAGAAAATTGTTGAGAAACTGAACAGCTGAGCGCAAACCAACATAAGCCCAAGTTAAGCGTTTCTGCTGTCCTAGTTGCGAAGCCTGACGAATCGCATTGATGACACTGAAAAAAAAGTATAAAATAAAATCGTAATTTATGAGTTTTTACTAGAGGGAAATATACTTATGGTTACAAACGCCTACAATGTGACAGGTAGTTTTGGTGAATTTACAACAGCGATTCAGAGCAGGTGGAATGAAGGATACGATCTAGTTGATGTTGAATACGGCGATGGTACTTGGTTTGGCGTTTTTCAAAACAAACCAGGTGGTAACGGTTATGACATCTCAGGTAGTCTTGGTGAATTTACAACAGCGATTCAGAACAGGTGGAGTCAAGGATATCACTTGGTTGATGTTGAATATGGCAATGGTACCTGGTTTGGCGTTTTTCAACAAGATTCTGGTGCTAATGCTTTTAACCCTGCAAGTAGTCTTAACGAACTTACAACAGCGATTCAGAGCAGGTGGAATGAAGGATACGATTTAGTTGATGTTGAATACGGCGATGGTACTTGGTTTGGCGTTTTTCAAAACAAACCAGGTGGTAACGGTTATGACATCTCAGGTAGTCTTGGTGAATTTACAACAGATATTAAGACTATGTGGGATCGAGGATCTGACTTAGTTGGTGTTGAATACGGTAATGGTAACTGGTTTGGGGTTTTTCAGGACACACCAAGTACTAATGCTTATTCCTCTGCACGTAACATTAATGACTTTACAACTGCTATTAAAAACCGTTGGGATGAAGGATATGAGTTAGTTGATGTCGGATATGGCGATGGTCTTTGGTTTGGGGTTTTTCTAGGAAGTACATCTTCTAATCTCCAATCTTCAGCAGTCAACTTGGTTACGACTCAACTTGAATTAGAAAGTTTAAAAAGTATAGTTTTAGCTTCACAGGATGTTTTAAAGGTGTGAAATTAATTCCCACTTTTTCCAAGTTAAATTGAATCTGGAACACTTAAGTCAATTGAAATTTGCAACACAGACCTGCAAAACAATTCAGAAACACAATTCTTCAACGTTAAAACTTAGACATCCCCAATCCCCAACCCTATACCTCTAAATCAGCCCCCATGCTTACCCACTGTACGTTCGCTCCCGAGCTCAGGGTGAGAGGAATTAATGCCTGACAGGGTAAGGTTTCAATACGATTGTGGATTTGCTAAAACCCAACCCGTGTATTACAGGGAAAAAGCTGAGTCAGCCTAACCGTGTACTACATGGGAGAAGGGAAATTAAGAGTTTCCATGTAATACACGGGCGGGATTGGTCGTAAACATCCCCTGAGTGTAATCCGCAAGTTACATTCTCTCCGTATTACACCGGAGATTCAATTTGAAATAGTGCTGTCGTACCCTGTATTACACAAAATTCCCTGTCTTGTGTATTGAGACAATAAAGTCTTACACTGGCGTAGCCCCCAAGCCTTAATCTTACGTTAGCCAAAAAAATGTACAAAGAAAATGATTAGCTGAACTGGAGAATAATTAGTTGAACTAGAGAATAATTAGCTGAACGAGAGCAGAGGTACGCGCTCGCGCTACAATATGACGGTTGTGTTTGCTACAGCCACAATCCACAAAGTTTTGCTGTAACACCAGTTCAAGTTTTTATTCTCCTAGCTCAAACTTATGTATGTAGAATAAAACTGCCGAGTCTAGGTAATTATTTTTGAGTGTGTCCTGAACTAGGGACGTAAAATTCGCGCTTTGGGAGCATCTTAAGTTCAGCTAACTATTCTCGTTGTACAAAAAACTGGATTGACAATAAAGTTTTACCAAGGGACGCTTGCCCATTCCTTTTTTGAGGAGCGAGCGTGACAATAAAGTTTTACACCAAGTTTTTGAAAATACTTTAATTGAAGGCCCATCATACAAAATCCAGTTGCAAACGTACCAAAGTATGGATGGTTTCAGTGTAGGACTTTATTGTCTTGTGTACGACTTTATTGTCTTGTGTAGAACTTTTTTGTTCTCATACATCTTGGTGTAACACCCGCACTGTAGAATTCCTTTTCCATGTATTACACGGAACACTTCATTTCCCTTTTTCCATGTATTACACCGTCACTCCCCTTCCCCCTTTCCCCACGTATTACACGGGTGGGGTTTTAGCCGATCCATAATTCCTTTGAAACCTTACCCAGTCAGACGTTAATTCTTCTCTCCCTGAGCTCGGGAGCGAACGTACAGTAAAGACGCCTTCGTTACCAAAGACCGATCGCACGCCCATCGGTCTCTACCCACAACTGGCATACGCCTTCGTCAAAGTCTTTTGTAGTACTAGTTCGTGTTGAGTCCAAACAACACAACCTATAAATAAATTCAATGCTCAACCATGTATTACACCGAAGAACTCGACGGCGCAAGTCCATGTAATACACCGTTAATCTCTGACCTCTTTTCGTGCGTATTACATGGTGTCACTACCATCAGATCCAGAATTAAGTTTTTGCCTTACCCAGTCAGGCTTTAATTCCTCTCACCCTTTAAAAATGAGCGAACGTACAGACATTAACCTGATGTTCTGCCGATTCATTCTCCACTTTGCACCCCCCCCCACTTCAGCAACAAAGTGTTCAAATTTGAATTATTTGTTAGATGACACTAATTCTCATAACTCTAGGAAATTGTCAGTCCTTAAAGAGTTTGCCAAGAAGGTAAAGCTGAGTGTTGGTAGCTACCACAAAGGGGAAAAAGCACATGAGGTAATTTCTCAATTAAAAGATGAAAGCAAACTACGATCGCTTACAGCATTACAACAAAAACTTAACCCCAGTATCGACACAGCTTACAAGTTTACGCGTTCTGGAGCGTCGGGAAAAGTATTAGATGCGATTCGCGCTTGTAGGTGACAACTCTCTCGATTAATCTTGTTTTATCTATTGGGGTTGCGCTTCCAAAATGCGTCCTATGCTTCTGGGTGACAGCACTGGTAACCCTCTTTTAGTAGCTTCCTCAGCTATTTGCATGTGGTAATGGTGCTTGGAACGGCTGAGTTTTCGGTTCTTGCTCCATTCACTGATTTCGACTATTTTGCTTACCTCTGTACTTTTGCACTTCTTTGGTCTGCCACTGTTTACCCCTAAAATCTCATTCGCTTTTGCGATCGCTGAATCCCAGTTTTCTGCCGTAATGGTACTGGATGTCCACTTTTTCTTCCAATTTGTTACTGTTTGCTGCGCTGTACCAAGTTTTTTTACTATATTTCTTTGATTTTCGCCATTATTAAGCTCTAGCAAGATTTTTGCTCTCTTGCTAATTTCATCGCTCCTACTGGCTGCTATATGCTCTAATGCCTGTTTTTCAATAGAATTTAATATTTGAAGGTGAGGCATTTCACTATTGACCCTTCTTTGCTCTATAATTTTGCCAAATAGAAAAAAGCATGATATGCTTTTTTCTAGTGTAATATGTTTCGGAAAATTACTCAAAGCCCTATTGTGAGTAGGACTTTGAGGGAAAAACAAGTCCACCCGTTACTTGAACGGGGCGGAGTCTTGTTTTGTCCATTCAATCAACTCAATACATCATACCATGACTACACCCAATTTCACACATCTTTCCACAGGTAGATGCTTTTTTTCTAGATACCAATATCTTATCTACCTCTTCAGTAGCATTAGCTTTCGATGCGTTAGTAATAATACTTTTCGTCGCCGGAAAATTCCGTCAATTGTTTTTCTGTCGTAGATAATTCTTCATCATCACAAAACTCAATTATTCTTTCGTGCTTTGATTTTTACTCATAGCTAAGAGCACTGTAAGTCTTATTGCCTAAGCATTCCTGTTTCTTAAGATGGATTTTCAAGACCTAAATTCATCTTTTTCAAATGATTGATACCCCGGCGTGTAAATATGTCTGAAACACCTAATCCGGAAACTATATATATCTCTCCCTCAGAATTGGTTGTTCATCCAAAGCTAATAGAAATATATGGTGAAAATGAAAATCGCCCTGCTTTAGAAAAAAGTATTTCTGAAAAAGGAATTCTTGAATCTTTAAAGGTTTCTGCACGTACTGGTGTAAATATTGTCTTGGCGGGTAAGTGTCGGTTGCAAATAGCTCGCCAGCTAGGATTTCCCGTTGTGAAGGTGGAATTTGTCAAGTCTAGTTCGCCTGAAGAAGATTTGAAGCTAGTACTTGATTTTAATCTTCACCGGGAAGGCGGGAAGACTCACTTCCAGAAATTTCATGAAGGACAGTACTGGGAGAACGTACTTCGTCCCCAGGCTAAAGAAAGACAACGGGAGAGAGGTCGTTGTTTGAATCAGTCAAAGTATTCAAATTTGAATACTTTGATAGATGCCAATAAATCTCAATTAAAAAAGGGTAAATCTGTGATTCAAGAGGTTTCGGAAAATCTAAATATAAGTGTTGGCAGTTATCATAAGGGGAAGAAAGTTTTTGATTTTATTTCTCAATTACGAAAACAGGAAAAATTTAAAGCGGCTGTTGCACTGGAGGGGGAGTTAAACCGGAGTATTGATGCTGCGTATAAGTTTGTTTGCGATGAAGACACCTGTAACCAAGTCATAAATCTGATTGAGGCGGATAGTTGTTGTAGTGTTGCAGACGGTATTGCTTGGGTACTCTGTGGGGAACGCAATTCCTTTAGAGGTTTTGATGTTGGACAGGTGGTGTTGCTCGCTACACCACCTGTCTCATTGAAGGCAAGCGTTATTTGCTACCTTGAAGCTGCCGTTCCCTTTTCATACTGTTCCAGCAAGCGCCCTATGCTTCTTGGCGATATACCTGAAACGATTCCTTTACGTACTGCTTCGGAAGCAATGAGCTCGTTTTTGGCATGTCGCGAGCGACAACTTCTCTCGTTCCACTTACTAATTTCGATAATTTTAGCAACTTCAGCCTCTTTGCACTTTCTGGGTCTCCCCGTACCCGTCCCCAGAATTTTTTCAACTTTGTCAAGTGCCTCTTCCCAAGTTTCTGCTTTTATGGTGCTTGAACTCCACTTCTTTTTCCATCCTACTATTGAGCCAAGACTGACTTCTAATTCCTTGCTTATTGCTGTAGTCGTTTCTCCAGCTTCCACTTTTAACAAGACTTTGGCTTTAGTGCTAATATGTCCGTTTCCTGTGGCTGCTATGTGTATAAGCGCCTCTCTCTCTATATCTGTTATTACTAGTGCTACTTTGGGAAGAGGCATTATCTTACCTACTCCATTTTTTTTCAAATTTTTGCCAAAAAATTAGAATCATGATATACTTTTTGAAAATGTTTACCACTTTGTATACTCAAGAGCTTGCACTAGCAAGCCCTCGAGCTACTAAACCACCCAACCTGTTCCAAGCAGGCTGGACAATTTTTTGGCATATAAAACAAACTGCTCCAATAATATCATGAATTTACCTACTTGTGTACGCTCTCTCTTTAATAGCTGCTTTCTACCCCCCTGTTGGTACTTAGCAAATCGTCCAAGTATACTCAGCCAGTTCGGAATCGATCTACATACATCTTTACAAAAGTTTGTTGATTTTTACGGTATTTGCGTAACAAGCAGATTATTTTTTGAACAAACTTAATACTTTCTTACGATTCTTAAGCTTTTCGTTTGACTTCAATTATCAAATGCTTGGCAGTAGGCACTTTGAGCATTTGATACATTAAGTTGCGATCTAAAGCAGAAGTTCATTTGTACTCAAGATTTGTCTTTAAGTATGCTTGTGCAAAAATATGCGTTGTCTAGATAATCGACAAATTTTACATATCCCTCCAAGTGAGTTGGTTGTTCATCAGAAGCTTATAGAAATTTATGGCGAAAATGAAAATCGCCCTAAATTGGAAGAGAGTATTAAGAAAGAGGGAATCATTACACCTCTTGAGGTTTCAATACGCACTCTTGTAAAAGTTGTACTTTCTGGTAAGTGTCGGTTGCAGATAGCCCTGTTGCTTGGTTTACCTACAGTTCCAGTTACGATTGGGGATTATGCTTCCTCAGAAGAGGAGATTGATATATTGTTCGCGTTGAATCTTCACCGTGAGGAAAAAACTCATTTTCAGAAGTTTGTTGAGGGTCAATATTTTGAGTCCGTACTGCGTCCCCAAGCAAAAGCTCGTCAAATTGAAGGTGCAAGTTATGCCCGTCAGGCTCTGCTTTTGTCAAATTTGACAAAAGCAGATGATGCAAATAATTCTCAAGAAGCAGGGCGGATAAATGTACGGGCTATTGTTGCTGATAATTTGCAAATCAGTACTGGAAGCTATTCTAAGGGCAAAAAAGTATTTGAGTTTATTTCTCAACTAACGGAAGAAGGCAAATTACGTTCAGCTTCAGCATTACAAAAAGAATTCAACCGTAGCATTGATGCAGCGTATAAATTTATTTGCGACGAGCGTCGGGGTGAAGTGTTAAAGGTCATTGAAAGTGGTGAGGTTTCGACGATTCGAGACGGTTTGGGTTTAGTTCGTCAAGGATTTCGCAATCCTTTTAGGGGGTTTGAAGTTGGGCAAGTATACCAATTTCAGAAGGAACAGCGATCGGGTCTGGGAAGGTTTGGTAGAGTGATCAAAATTACTAACGAGTTTATTGAGTTCGGTTTTCGGAATTTTAAAACTAACGATTTGGAGACTATCAGTCTCAGACCTCAAAACGTTGATGCCATATTACAGGAGGAACCCTCGACGCAAGAGAGAGAAAGAATATTTCAGTTGTTGCAAAAGTTCAAATCGATTTACCCGGTGCGAGTTGCACTCACTGAAATGCTAAATTTTCCTCATTTGATGCTGGAGGAGGAGCGGTATCTAGCATTTCTAGAAACTGGTCAGCTTGAAGAGATGATTGACCAGCGCAAAATTGAATTTGACATCTTATCTAAAAATGAATTGGCAGGGGATTTTTGTGCTGCATAGGAATGCTTTGTTAACCAAAGACGAATACAACTGGTGGCGTGGGGGTGCGCGGTGAGCAAGTTTATCCGCACCAACCTTGTTAATCCCTGTCCTGTGTGTGGGGATACTCGCGGGCGCTGCCGTCATCTGCCGAATAGCCCCGATACTGTATTGTGCATGACGGCGACAGATGCATATTCAGCACCCAAGGGCTGGAAATTTGTCAAACTTACCCGTGATGGGTTGTGGGGAATTGTACGGCGCGATACTGGTGATACTAATGAAGCTTCGAGACGCGAGTGGGCAGAACGTTGGCGTTTGTTACGAAGCGATCGCTTGCGACAAGAAAAAGCTCGCCATGCTGCAAGTCTGAGCGAAGAGGAGCGCGATCGCCACATTCGAGATGTTCTCGGACAACTACAGTTATGTCAAAAGCATGAATTCGATTTAAAACGCCGGGGACTGAGTGAAGAGTTAATCGTTGCAGGACAATTTAAATCTGTCAAGCAATGGCAAAAACTCGATAGGGAAGTTTCTCACCGCTTGGCAGGTGTTTCTCTTGGGGGACGTTCTTTGATTACCCCTCAATCTGGCTATCTTTGTCCTGTATGGAATCCAGAAGGACAAATTATTAGCTGGCAGTTGCGGGTTGGCAATATTGAAGTTGATGTCCCTAAATATTTTTGGGCATCCTCTCGGACAAAAAAACGCCCCACCGGACCAACGGCTCACTTGCCTAATGGCGAGTTACCTCTGACTTTTTGTACTCCTGTGATTCAGAATGAGTACACTCTCAACGAAAACGCTCCTATATCCTTTGCTTACATTGGATTGGCTGAAGGTATCCTCAAACCTTGGATTATTGCCCAAAAAAGAAATCAAATTACCATTGGTGCTGCCGGTGGTCACTTTGCCTCAAGCCCTGAAACTTTCAAGCGGTATCTAACTGCTGCAACCGAAAAGTTGGGCGGTACAAAAGATTTGCTCTTGTGGGCTGATGCAGGTGCCGTTCTCAATAAAAATGTGATGCGCCAATACCGAAGGACTCACGAGTTAATCAGGAGTTGGGGGTACACTCTGCTCGTGGCTTGGTGGGGTCAAGTTGATAAATATTGCGCTGATGGGGATGAGTACACAGGTGAATTTGAAATTTTGAGTTGGATGGAGTTTGAAAGTTTATCGCGCCATCCCCAACGCGTTTGGGATGATGTGAAAATTCAGTTAGCCCAAATCGAAAAGCTTTTACGCCCAAAGAGAGGTTTTCAGCGACGGGTCAAGAAATCGATTAGCAAGAAAGCTCCACAAGAAATATTAGTATACACGCACTCGGATTTACCAACTCCCGAAGAATACAAAAGATTGTTTTGCCCCAAGATTGTATATCTGGGAGATGAACGGGTCAGCCTTTGGCTGGAAGCTGTTGCAAAAGGTTGGCAACACATCTTAGATAAATCAACTCCAGGGTTGGGGAAATCTCATACAGCCGGAAGCATGACGCCACAGGAGTTTGGCAGCCGTCAACTTTGGTATCTTGCCATCGATCATCGCAATCCAACGACCATCGCGGTTGAAGCTAATTTTGTCGATTTACCCCCTCGCCATAGTGGTTTGAAGAGCGATCCGACTCGACTAACTCCCCTTGGACAGCCCTTTTTAGTCCACCCAAATGGAACTGAAAATGTGACTGCCCCTGGTAATTGTCATCGAGCAGGTACCTTCCGCGCATTGGCTGCAAAAAATCTTAACCATATTGAAGAATCTAACAACCCAATTTGTCTCTCGTGTCACCTGCTGAATGCCTGTCGTCACAGTACCGGTGAGGGGTTTGGCTATCGCTTTCGACGGCATTCTGTTCTTCAACAGAGCCAAGTTAGAGCGCATCCAGATAGTCTCCCGAACCCAGATGATTACCAATTTTCTGATTGTGGCATGATTTGGGATGAGGCTTCTGTTATAATGCGATCGCGTAAAAAAATTGAAGTTCGTCTGGGCGATTTCAATCGAACAGTGGGTGAGTTAGCTCTGAAAGCACCGGAGTTGTTTGCCAAACTCCACCCTCTTTTTGAGCGATTGAAGTTTCTTTTTTGTGGTGGGGAGTCGAAATCAAAAACTCCATCGTTCGCATCAGATATTCAACTCCCAAGTTGTAGTCGTTATGGTTATGATGATACGGCGATTCATCAACTCCTCGGTCAACCAGAAGATGATATTGCCCTACTTATTGATGAACTGGCGAGGGTCCTTGCTCCTGACTTGACGTTTTTAGCTCAAGGTGCAGACAGTATAGATACGACTGTCGGTACTGCAAGCGAACGTGCCACTTCCAGGCGAATCAATAAACTATTGCGCTCAACTGCTTACCAAGAGTCTCAACAAGCTCTCGAAGCAATCGCTCTGAATTGGTTGATTCCACTGCTGTCAGTATGGGGGAGACATATCCGTGGAGCATTACATTTTCATAAAGGAATATTGACGGTACATTTGGAAGAAACCCGCCATCGGGATGTCGCAAACGCAGCGCAGTTCAATATCTACTTGGACGCTACTATTGATGTCAGGTACCTTGCTCTGAAGTTAGGAATGGGGGTTGAAGATGTACTTGTTGTCGAGCAAGTGACCCCAAGCCATGAAAATTTGAAGGTGGTGCAGATCGCTAACATGGGTGTTTTGGGACGCGACAGGCGATCGTCTATGCACCACCGCCTAGATGCACTGCGCTCTGAGATTGAAGCCATGTCCCCTGGTGTGGCTTTTATCGAGCGCAAAAGTTTTGCTCTAGAAGGTGATGGTTACCATTTTCGCGATAGTAGAGGCGTGAATCGTTTTGCAAATGCTCCCGCTCTTTGTTCGATTGGTATACCTTATCCTAATATTGGCGATCTAGCAGCAGAGTATCAAGTTCTCACAGGTCATTCCGTTAATTTTAATTTACCTAGAGCGCTCGCAAAACTGAGTGATTCAACAACTCCTTCCCTGCTAGAAGATGACTCTAAGGTGTACCCAGAAGCAGGAGAACTTTGGAATTCTGGAGAAGAAATGACACCACTCGTCTTACACTCCCAACAGAGCCAGACTATAACCTTTGAAGAGTTTGTTGATAGCTTTGTGAGAGCAGAAATTATTCAAGAAGCGGGACGGTTGCGATCGCATTTACGTCCACTTAAGCAATTAGTTTACTATTTTGTAGGAGATTATGACTTAGAATTTTTATCCGAGGCAATGCCCGGTATAGCCTTGGAGCAAATCTCATCAGTAGAAGTTTCCCCCCAAGCAGGAACAAAAAATCAGCGAGCCATCTGGTTAGTTTCTCATTTATTTTCTACCTTGTTCAAACAGGGCAATAAGAAACCAAAGCAAAAAGAAATTGAAAACCTCTCGCTCTTAGAGAGCGAAGAAGGAGGAATTACTCAAGGAAGGGTGAGCCAAATAGGCAGACTATTTGGCGGTTGGTCAATTTTCGCCAAGTTAATTACCGAATTATTATCAATTTTTCTGGAATCTCATGAATCAGATATTACCGAATTTGATGAAGATGAACATTGGATAAAAGATGTTTATTTACCACTTCTTGTTCATGCAGGTGAAATTCCCAAAGTTGAAGCCGTCAAAGAAGTCATCGAACTTGTATCAGTTTATGGTTGGGAGACTTTTCGGAAAATACTAAAATCAGTTGCTTTCGATATTCAAGTCAAGATTTTTGAATATGTAGCATCAATGATTCCTGAGGATATCCTTTCAATTTTTGTTCGCCTAGGTCAAGAACTTCATTTAGATTCTTCTTAACAAAAAGAACTCTGGTGTCAGTCGCCAGAATTCAGAAATGTTGGTTAAGCGACTGGCGGACTCGTCTTGGGGTTTAAATCCCCACCCTACGGGTTCGCCAGTCGCCTACGGAGGGAGACCCTCCTGCAGCGCTGGCTCACCGTCTACACGGGAGCCAGTACTGTAGCCCGGTTTACCAACATAGGTATCTAGCGTTGTCTACAATTGCGCCAGGTAGGAATCCACATACTCAAGATTGCTGATTCCTGAATTCTGAATTCTTCTTCAATACCAAACTTAATCTAACAGCTAGTTGTTTGAAATTTTCAACATAAATATACAGTCAATACGATTCGGTTGATATCATCACCCACGTATGGTGACGCTACACAAGCTTGGTTCGTATGGTTCTGGGCTATCTTCGGCAAGAGTTTAACCGAACCGTATTGAGTGTATAGCCATGCAGCATTTATTTTTATATCTGCTGGTTATTTGTGTTGCCTGAAATTATATAAAAATATTATTCTTTTCAAGAAATATTTGTTTTTTTTCATTGATTATTTTTGATATTCAATTAAAGACAAAAAAATCAATTTTTATTACCAATAACATGAATAGTTTGGCTTTTCCAGCACCTATCTTATCTAAAGATTTCAGATTTGTTGTTTCAAAAATTTATCTCTCTAGAGTTTTTATTTGGATTTTGAACCTACATTGATATGCAAAAGCTTATACAGCAAGCTTAAAGCTCTAAAAACCCATTCAGAAATCAAACCGGGTTTTTATATTAGTTTTGTATTGATAAACTAAATTAACTAAATTAATATTTGAAAAATCAATTTTTCTTGAGGTTTTTGTACTCAAAACTCACAATGTAACGAGTTAGAAAAACACTAGGTATATGTCCTAAGTACAGCAGCTACCAACTGAGAACCGCTATATCTAGGCAAGGGGAGTTGCAAGCGATTGCCTCCCGGACACTATGCGACGCTGTACTGGTAAAACAAATACATATCAGCTCAATATTGGAATATAGGGGTATAAGTAGTATCGGAACAGAAAACCGGGTGAAGACGTATTACATGAAAATTACAGAAGTGTTCAAGCGCTGAAACTTTTGAATTCTCGTTAAGATATGACGAATGCGATTTCATGCATTGAGCTACTACACCCCTCAATAAAACCCTTATTGCATAAGGGTTTTAAGCTAAACACGGTTTTCTGTTCTAATGATACTTATACCCCAAAATCAAGTATTTCGGAGTCGGTCGCTCTAAACCTTGATAACTTCGTTGCCTAAATTTTTAATCAACCATGAAATAACTTGATGAAATTCTTTGGCTAACAGGCTTAACCGGATGTATTCGAGTAGGCTGGAGGAATCGTTTTTTCAACCTGACAAAGAGATTGACGATCGCTCAAATCTGGATGCGATCGCAAATAATCTTTTATCCACATACAACCAGAGTGCAATATCTGGTTACTATCTAAAACGCGATCGAGTTGCCAAAGAATCACAACATCATCTAACCCGGCAGATGCTAGGATTGCTCCTTGGTTCTGGGTAACGGGGTAAAAGGCAACATTCAATGCTCGTTGTTCGTGTCCTTCTAGAGTAGCGTGCAAGATGCCATCTAGCGACCAAAGTTTTACTTTATTATCCCAACCAGCAGAGGCTAAGACGGTGCCCCAGTTGTCGGGGAGTCCAGAATGGGGGGGAATGAAGGTGATACCATTTACCCGATCTGTGTGGGCGGGAATGGTGCGAATTAATTTACCGTCTAACGACCACAGTTTTATTGTCGTGTCTTCGCTGGCTGTAGCAACAAACTTTCCATCAGGACTAAAGGCGACATCCCAAATAGTCTCGTTATGACTTTTCAGGGTAAATTGCGGCTGAGATAGAAACTTCCCGTTTGCATTCCTGTGCCAGAGGCGAAGAAACGTATCTCGACCGCCGATCGCTAACCATTGGTTATCATGGCTAAATGTTCCAGCATTGAGGCGATCGCGGTTTTTAGGTAGGGACTCACTCAGGGTTTGGATGAAAGTGCCATCCTGCTTCCAGAGTTTGGCTGTGCCGTCCCAACTGATGGAAGCTATTTCTAGCCCGTCGGGACTAAACACCACATCCCGCACTGTTGCGTTATGGGCTGAGATCGTTTTTAAGGGTTTTCCCTGCATCGTCCATAAAGTCAAGGAACCATCATCGCTACCGGCGGCGATCGCTTTCCCATCTGGGCTGATATCCACTGACCAAACCTGTCCCGGTGGCGGGGTTAAGGTCTTGAGCAGTTGTCCGGCTCGATTCCACAGCTTAATGGTGCCATCAGCACTAGAGGAAACAATTGTTTGCCCATCAGGGCTAATCGGCGTGTGCCAAACAGAGGCACGATGACCCCGCAATACAGTGAGAATATCGCTTTGCCGCTGCCACAGCCGCACCAAGTTGTCTTCACCACCGGAAATCAAACGACGACCATCGGCACTGAAAGCTACTTCCCATGTACCGTTAATATGGGCATACAGGGTTTGATTGACAGTTCGATCGCTGTTCCAAAACTTAATTGTGTTATCCCAACCAGCTGAAGCGAGGGTTTGTCCATCGGGGCTAAAGGCGAGAGTCACCACGCTGCTGTCGTGTTCTGTGGCAGTTTCCAATAAAGCGCCAGTGACAGTCCACCAGATAACATTACCAATCCAGTCTCCAGCTACCAGAGTTTGTCCGTCAGGGCTGAAGGTGACGCTCATCAGACGGTTTTTACCTTTTTTGGATGCGATGGGATTATTCAGTGTCCGAATTTTCTTACCCTCTAGATTCCAGAGAATGAGAGTATTATCATCACTGACCGAGGCTAGGATGTTAGCATCAACAGGACTAAACGCCACCTTTGAAACTGCATGGCTGTGTCCCTTAAAAGTACGAATCAAGCTGCCGTCGATGCGCCAAAGTTTTACTGTCTTGTCGTTACTAGCCGAGGCAATCCATTGTCCGTTGGCACTGACGGCGAGCGATCGCACCCAATCTTGATGTCCGTTGAGTGTTTTAACCAGTGTACCGTCCAGCTTCCACAGTCGCACAGTGCCATCTTGCCCAGCCGAAATTAGTTTATCGCCTTTGGGAGTAAAGGTGACATCAAAGACTTCTCCTTTGTGACCACTAAGTACTTTTACCAATGTGCCATCGCTTTTCCACAAAGTAATCTTACCGTGTTGGTGAGCAGCAGCGATTGTCTGTCCGTCGGCAGTGATGGCAATACCCCGCACTTTTCCCTGTTTACCGTTTAGGCGGTTGCGTTCAATGACTTGAAAGGTGGCACGGCGCAATTCTCGATCTACCTTGGTAAGTAACTCAGCAGGCACATCCGCTAATTTGCTCAATCGAGTCTGGGCTTTGATGGCACTGACTAAAGCATCTAATCGATTCCCAGAGGCAAACTGAGCTTCCGAGACGTTAGCGATCGCTTCAATTTCTCGGAGAGTGGCTTGATGTCTTTGAGCGAAGGCATACATTCCCAAGAAACTGGCGACGACGAAAGCAATACTAACAGTCCCCAGTAACCACTTTTGCAAGCGACTGGCACGTTTTTCTTGTTGCAGTCGCTTTTCAACTTCTTGCAGTCGCCGGAATTCTTCTTGTCGTTTCAAATCATCTAAGTCGGTGCTGGTGCCAAACCACTTGACTACCTGTCCGCTTCCATCCTTGATGGGAATCGCCCGATTGAGAAACCAGCGATAGTTTCCCGCGACATCTTGTATTCTCAGTTGCACTTCATAGGGTGAGTTGGTTTCTAGGGAATGTTTCCAAGCGATAAGGCTATTGGGGCGATCTTCAGGATGAACCAAATCCAAGCTTTTCCAGTCCGTCACCGTTGAATGCGATCGCCCCAAAAAGGTACTTAAGTGCTGGTTAGTATAAGATAGTCTACCATCTGGCTCTACAATCCATACCATCTGGGGCATTGCTTCTGCTAGTTGCCGAAAGAACCTTTCGCTTTCTTGCTGCGCCGCAAATTGCCGCCGGATTTCTTGCTGTTCTGCATCCTGACTAGCGGCCAGAAATTGGTAATCTAAATCGCTGAGGCTTTTATTTTGCGCCCACTTTTGGGCATCAATTAGAGCTTGTCCCCGTAAAAGCCGGGATGTATCCTGTTTTTGAGAAGCAATCCAAGCTGATACTGTTTCATAGTAGGGACATAGTTGATTTAATTGTGCTTCTACCCATTCCCGATTAAAAACGTCTTGATATATGCGATTGCGGATTTGCAAATATCCTTGATATTTAACTACCAAACCAGAGAGCAGCAGTTCTATCTGTTCGCGACTGTCGTCGGCTGCTACGGGAATAGCTTGTAAAAGTTGCTGATAGATTCCGAGTAATCTACTAATGCGTTGAGTATTGTAAAGCAGGCGATTGCGAATTGTGCGTAAATGCTCTGGTTCGTCTTGAGATTCCCAATTGTTAATGATTTGCGATCGCACTAAACACTCTATCCAATCTGCTTCTTTACCTGGTGCAATTTCCAAAGGTAGGCTAGTTTTGCCGTTGTTACTTTCTAGATTCATCCCTTGGCTGTAATGCTGTTGCTTGGTTATTACCACCAACTGACATAATTTTTGCGTTAGAAATGGCTGTCCATTAGTCCAAGCAATAATTTCTTTAAATACCCTTTGGGGATTGTTCACAACTTGCTCTAATCCCACTACCAGAGGTTGAGCCTCTGCTAATGTAAACCCTTCTAAATTAATAGCAACACCAATATTAAAAGGTGTTTTGAGTTTATTTTGAATTAAATCAGAGGGAGTTGCAACTCCAAATAAAGCAAAACCCAGTCGTTCGTATTCAGGATTATGAACTCTTTGTTGATAACAAGCCCGAATCCACGCATAGAAATCATCTATGCCAAAGCTTAATTGCAGCAAGCTATCAATTTCATCAATGAAAATAAAAATCCGATTGTTACTCAGATTGACTAGCAAAATATCTTCAATAAAATTGCCCAAGCGTTGTATGAGTGAAAACTCAGTTTGTTCTTGCCACCAAGCTGCAAAATCGATTTTCTTAGCTAATCCAAAACTATGCAGCAAGCGGACAATTATCCCTTTATAAAATTGTGTTTGGGTGAGTTCTTGGCTATATATTTGCGTAATATCAATGTAAGCACAACTAAAGCCTTCATTTTGTAATCGTTGCTTGGTATGTACCAGTAGTGAAGATTTGCCTATTTGACGACAGTTAAATACATAGCAAAATTCCCCCGCTTTCAGGGCTGTATAAAGCTCAATATCTGCTTGTCTATTAACATAGTTAGCAGCATTAGCATTTAGACAACCACCAACTTTATAAATGCTTTTGTTCATAATAGCAAATCATAATTAGCTGAACTTTGTTTAATTACGACATCAGATATTTTTTAAAGAAGTATCGATATAATTGGCAACTAATTACCCATTTTTGTTGTTGCAATTGAATTAACCCCATATTTTCTAATTGGTAGGCAGTTAACATATCTAAATCGATATTTTTATCTTTTGTTAAAAAGATTTTCATAGTATCTAATAATTGGGTATTTTTTTGTAATTTATTTAATAAATTTTGTAAATGTTGACGATAAATTCCTACTTCTGTGATTGCTGTTTGCAAAATCTCTTCTAAGGTTAATTTATGATAGAGCAGGTGATAAAGAGTAATATTTAGTAATGCTGGATGTCCCCCGATTAATTCCATTAATTGCTGCATTTGCTTGTTTTGTTGCCAATCAATTCCATAGCGGTTGGCTAACTCAATTACTTGCTCAGAAGTAAATTCTGATAATTTCAATGGTAGCCCAATGTTAAAAGGAGATTGATTAATTTCAATAGAAAGATAAACATCTGTTGAATACACAATCACCAAACGCAGCTTTGTCCATACTTCATCCTGTTGCGCTTCTTCTTGCCACGAACGTAACAGAGGTAAAAATTCATTGGCTAGATCGGGATATTCAAAAATACACTGAACTTCGTCTAATACTAATAGTAAAGGTTTTTCTAAAGGTGCAAGCAAACATTCTTTTAGATAAAGAGTGCAGCTGAGTTTACTACCTATTTCTTCGTCCCAATGTTTATCGGCATTAAATTCTCTGCCTAATTGACGAGCAATACTAGCAGCTAACCATTGCATGAATAATTGAGGTTTTCGCAAAACATCAATATCAACTTGAGCGATATTGATTTTTGCAGTTTCATACCCTAACATTCTGGTATGAGCTACAATCCGCAACATTAGAGAAGTTTTACCCATGCCTCGACAACCTTGAATGCGAATGACGCATCCAGGTTGCGTAATTTCTTGATATGCTAGTTCTTCTAATGGAGGACGAGGAACATAGAATTTAGAATCTAAAGATAAAGGAGCGCAGGGATATTTTATATATTCACTAATCTTTGCTCCATCGTTGTAATCGCTCTGTTTGTTAAGTGTCATTTCACTCTTAATTTTTTCTTCACCGAGAAAGACGGAAACAATTTGAGATGGTGCAGTATTTGGTGTGATTGTTTGTTGTTCCCCCGACAATTCACTTTCTGGTAATAAATCTGCATTAACTGAATTTTCAGATAAATCTCGATCTATCAGTTGTCTATCTTCTGGCGAATATTCCCGCAGAAAATCCATATCATTGGCATCATAGAGGGTGTAGTCATCTTCATGCAACACTAAATCAAAAGCACTAAAGCAGATTCGCAGGGTACGCGGATCTATCCTCGAATTCAAAGACCATAAACGGCTTAAACTAGAGGTAGAAATTCCAATGCGATCGCCTAATTCTACTTGTGTAAAACGTTTACCTCCTCTTTTTTGTCTCTCTTCTTCCAAAATTGCAGTTTGCAATCTCTTCATCCCGACAGCAGTTAGAACTACTCCTCTTTTTCGCAGTGATTTATTTTTGTCTTCTTTCATTTCTAAATGAAAATTTTAACTTGTTTTCATATTAATTTTGCTTAAAAGTGGTTTCCAGCCTTAAGTGACGTATATGATGTTTTAATGGATGTAATCTAAATATTACCAGATATCTGCCACAGCTTAACTGATGTAAGTGAAGTTTTTGAACTGGGAAAAAATCAATTGATTTTTTAAGTAGGTCAACCAAAAAAAACGTAAAATAGATAGACTATAAAAATTAAGTGATAAGTGATGCCTAGCGCGTTAAAAATAATACTAACTGCGGAAGAAGACCTGACACTCAAAGAACTCAGCTATGCAGATAAAGTACCAGGGGGTAAATGAGCAATCGAACAGAAACTTACGCTAAGGAATTGATGAGCCGCTTTCAATACTGCGATAGCGTAAGCGCTAACGGCTGAAGCCGTATCGCCACGGATAACACTGTACCAATTGAAGTCTCTGAAATTTAGGAGCTTCAAACCCTTGCTGTACCGTATTAAATTGTTGCACCAAATAACTTAGACTTCAATTGGTACAGCTAAAACAAGCTTTTTCTCCGGATTTTAGTGAATGAGAGCGATTTTATTTCTGTAACTCTCTCACAGCAAGGTTTTCAAGCTGTGCGTGGCGGCAAAATCTCTCTTCGCTACTTTTACCCCTAAATGCCTATGTAAGTAAAAACAAGATTTGTATATAAAAATACAAAAAAAAATTAGCAAATGAAGTATTATATTGCACAATCCTGAGATTACCAAAACTACAGCCTATATAAGAGTGTTTTCAGGTAATTTGCCTGGAAGTAAGTTAACTGATTTATCTGCACTTGAGGTAAATAAGAAAACATGGGAAATTTGAAGCTGTCTAAAATATTGGCGTTGCTCAATCAGAACTATGAAATTCTAAAATTACTTTTTTTTCCTTCGTAACGATGTCTAAACTATGATTCGCCGTTAGCCAAACCCCAATTTACTAAACAAGCGTCTTGGTGTTGGTAAGTGCGCCCCTTGAAATTAGCCAGAATCTCAATGCAACCAATAAAAAGCTTGCGAATATTAGCCCCTACTATTGTGGGTTTATTAACTCTTACAGTCACTCATCCTGTTAACGCTCAAGCAGTGATTGACACTTTAGACAACGGTAATCTGAGTGTGACTGGTATGAGATCGGGAAGTGGCTGCACAGTCCTTTTTAACCCTCAAGGAGAGATCCTGCAACAAGGACGATCCTGTAGTTCAACAGAAATCCGTAAAGCCCAGGCCGCGATCGATAGCTACCTGCGGGAACAAGGCACATCTGACAGTGACAATGGCAGCTCGTCGGGCCAAAATCTGACGTTGATCTGCTATGGTGAAGGTCGCAAACCGACTGTCGCAAATCGCTATGGATATGAATGGAACGACCGCCGCCATCGCTATGAAGCAAGTAATCGCGTAGAGTTAACCACTGGCGACTTCGATTCCGAGGTTCAGGTCGAAATCCGTGGTTCACAGGGAAAAATCCATCTGACCGGAAAGCTTATCGCGCCGATCCATTCGGGCGGTGACAATGGATGGTGGCCGCTCTACGACCTTCAGGTCGCGCCCGATCGCATTACGGGAAAATACCGGATGAACGAGCTAAATAAACCGCGTGTCAATATCGACCGGCGCAGCGGCAGGATCGCCATAGATGGGATTGAAAAGTTTCGGGGCGAGTGCAACTCAGGCGATTGGGGCGGCAGCAGAACCCGATTCTAGCCTAGTACGCTATTGGGTTTGTAACAAACTTACCATCTTTTGAAGATGCAGCGGTGTTGGAGTTTTTCGAGAAGTCGTCCCGGAATCTGCTTCACCCCTGTTTAGCACCGCAAAAAGGAAAATTGTATGTCCCCCCTAAGACATGAAGCCCCTGTACCGGTTGAATATCGACTGTTTGGACTCGATCGTCGGCTCATTTGGCCGACGATGAGCGTTTATTTTGTGGTGTTTTTATGGTCGGGAGTCATGCCAGCTATCAACGAGGCTGTTCACAACAAGGAGGTTTTAGCAGGGACAGCTTATAATGTCGGCCCTGTAAGTTTTACGCCGACCCAAGGCTGGGTGATCGCTAAGACCCCATCCCCTGTCGGGAGGTCATCAAACGCAGTGGTCTTCAAAGATGGCGTCACGTTTAGCGTCAAAAGGGGTATCCGCCGAGGTATGTGCAAAATGGGACACGTTGTCAATAAATATTGCAGAGAATACTTAATGTCAACCGTCACTTTGTTAACTGTCAGCATCCCGCTATTAAGAGAGGGGGCTTTGGTTTCCACGCTTCCAGAGGTTTTTCGATGAAAATGTATTACAAACGAATTCTTGCTATCCTACCAATATTTGCATCTTTCGGATATTTAGGAACACCTGAATTGCTTGTTTCAGCACAGAACGTGCAATCTATTGCAAATCCTTTACTAATCTCTCAAAGAGAACGACGCTCTATACGAGCAGTATCAGGACCGGACGAGCAAGGACGTTGGCGGTTTAATAAACCAAGTGGTATCTCTGATGATGCTATGCGAGAACAGGGATGTGTTGATGTCGGGAGAAATAATGCCCAACGTTGGCGTTGTCCCAGTCAAAGAATTAAAGTATATACGAATGATAGAGACAGATATAATACATACGATCGAGGATGGAGTAGAAACAGACGCTCTATACAAGCAGTGTCAGGACCCGATGACCGAGGACGTTGGCGGTTTAATAAGCCAAATGGTATTTCTGATGATGCTATGCGAGAACAGGGATGTGTTGATGTCGGGAGAAATAATGCTCAGCGTTGGCGTTGTCCCAGTCAAAGAATTCGTGTGAGAGAAGGTCGATAGTCAAATTTATGCCTTCGGCACGCTTCGCGAACGGACGAGCCTACTCGTTCGCGGCTTTATTGACTCCTGCCTTGTTTCTTAACGACAAAACGATTTCTAGGAGCAATGTTGGCAAGTGCTATGGCATTTTCATTACTCCATGATGTTAATGTTTTCGGTGGTGTAACTCTACCCAGTATGTGTATTCAGCTCGTCTTAACCTTCTTGTTTGAATTCTTGTTTGCGCTACTCATGATTAAGCTTAACAATATTTTACCCCTAATCATTTTCCATTAAATACAGATCGTGGATAAAATTCAGCAATTACAACAATTTGTACGGTGGTTTTGGGAAGTAGCTAAACGCTACTGGGGATCTCAGGAGCGGTTTCGAGCATGGGGATTGTTAGCAGCAGCCGTTCTTTTTATCATCCTCGCTAACAACGTCGGTGCCTTACTGAATCGCTATCAGGGAGAGTTTACCACTGCCCTAACCAATAAGCAATTAGAGAATTTCCAGCATTCTCTGCTCCTATTCGGGGGAACGTTACTGGCGTTAATTATATTCTCGTTTTTTGAGAATTTTATTCAAATTAAACTGCAACTCTACTGGCGAGAGTGGTTGACCAAAGATTTCCTCGATCGCTATTTTGCCGATCGGGCTTTTTATCAAATTAATGGCAATAAGGCGATCGACAACCCAGATCAGCGTATTTCCGAAGATATCGAGTCTTTTATAAGCAGTTCCCTCACATATTCTCTTTCCCTCGGCAGTAATGCTCTGAATGGTTTTCTCTTTATCAATATTCTCTGGAGTATCAACCAAAACCTCGTTTTTGTCGCTATTCTAACGGCACTGGCTCAAACGTTGGTTAGTTTTTTCATCGGTCGGATTCTCACGCCGCTAAACTTCAAAAACCTGCAATATCAAGCTGACTTTCGCTATAGTTTAGTCCATGTGCGTAATAATAGCGAATCAATCGCTTTTTACAAAGGAGAGGAAGAGGAAGAAGAAATGGTTCAATCGAAGTTCTTCCGATTACTTGCCGTTCTCCATGCCAAAATCCTTCCTAGTAGTCTCTTAGATGCAATCAATACTAGTTTAAATTTTACTGTTTTGATTATTGCCTATCTCATTCTTGCCCCACAATATTTCGCAGGGCAGGTTACCTTTGGCGATGTGACTCGTTGTGTTCCCGCTTTTTTAACAATCGTGAGTGTTTTTAGTTGGTTCGCAAGATCTTTTGAAGGATTAACTCTTTTCGCTGCCGTCATCAAACGATTAGGAACTTTTTCCGATTATTTACACCAAAATCAACAACCTGCTCCTTCGCAATGTGTTATCGATACCTTAATCGAACCTCGTTTTGCCCTCAGTCACGTCACGGTAAAAACTCCCGATCAAAAACGGGTGCTAGTAAAAGATTTATCAGTAGAAGTTCCTAATAGTGAGGGAATTTTAGTGATGGGGGCTTCTGGTTCAGGGAAAAGCTCAATTTTGCGAGCAGTTGCGGGTTTATGGAATATGGGCGAAGGCTATATTTACCGTCCCAACACCGCCGAGATTTTATTTATTCCCCAACGTCCTTATATGGTTTTAGGTTCACTGAGAAATCAAATTCTCTATCCCCATACCAAGCGAGAAGTGAGTGATACAAAGCTACAGGAGGTTCTAGAACAGGTAAATTTGACTGATTTAGTTGCCCGTGTGGAGGGTCTTGACGTAGAACTCAATTGGGCAGATGTTTTGTCCTTAGGGGAACAGCAACGATTGGGGTTTGCTCGACTTTTCTTACATAATCCTCACTATGCAGTGTTAGATGAATCTACCAGTGCTTTAGATGTAGCCAATGAAAAACATCTTTATCATCAATTACGAGAGTCGAATATTACTTATATTAGTGTCGGTCATCGTCCTACTTTAATTCCTTATCATCAATTAATTGTGGAGATATTAGGACAGGGAAAATGGCGGTTTTTATCCCCCCATTTTCAAGAATTGTTCTAACAAGTATATGGTAGAGACTTTTGGGTAACGCATACTTAATTTCTGGAGATGTCTATTGGTTAATTCAACCCGTCTGTAGCACCTCTTTTAGGAGGAACTGACTGAAGTTGTGCTTTTGCCAAATCCGTGTTGGGGTATAAGTATCATTAGAACAGAAAACCGTGTTTAGCTTAAAACCCTTATGCAATAAGGATTTTATTGAGGGGTGTAGTAGCTCAATGCATGAAATCGCATTCGTCATATCTTAACGAGAATTCAAAAGTTTCAGCGCTTGAACACTTCTGTAATTTTCATGTAATACGTCTTCACCCGGTTTTCTGTTCCGATACTACTTATACCCCATTTTAGATGCATGGATTTTGCACTAATCTCTAATCCCTAGAGGGACAAAACGAAATAGTTTAAAAATATTTTGTAAGTGTTAACTAGCAAACGCACATTTCTGAAATAATATCAAATGTCATATTCTTTGTCATAACTTAGGAGTTTTATGGGAATGAAATCTTCAAATTCGTTTTTAGCGGTAGCACTGGCGATCGCTTCTTTAAGTTTTCCCGTATCCGTCAAAGCCGATACCGTGAATGCCCGTTGTGATGTGTTCCCAAAAGGAGAAGATCGCGCCACATCCTCTGGTCGGTGTACCTTTTCCCAACGTCAGGGTGCGGTTAGCATTCAACTGGAAAATGGTCGTAGCTATGACTTGCTCCCTGTGGGTAATCGACCCGGCAATTATCGCGATCGAAATGGTGATGCTGCCTATCGACAAGCTGGACTTGGCGATCGAGGACAGATTTATCGTCTCGCCAATGAGTCAATTTTTGTCTATTGGGATACATCTGCCAATCGACAAAACTCAGGGAACAGAAATGGTAGGGCTGCTGCTGGGCGTCAGCCTGAAGCGGGTACTACCGTCCCTCGGTTGAGTGATTTAGTGGGGGCAAGGGCAGGACAGGCAGAAAACGCAGTGAAAAAACGGGGCTATCGATGGGTCAAGAGTGATGATTCGGGCTACAGCTACTGGCTAGAAGGCAAAACCAACTACTGTGTAACAATCCAAACAGACCAAGGACGCTACCAATCGATTGTTTATACGGGCGGCCCAGAGGATTGTCAGAATTAGTTGTTATATATCTGGACAAACAATCCAATTTAGAGACTCATAGAAAATAAATTATCCCATTTCACGCCCATTAAAACGACTTTCTTTCCCCCTGCCCTCTAAGCGATGGAATATTTTTTAATAGGAAGTCCCTTAGAGGGCACTGAGAGGATGTATTAAGCTGAGAAAGCTGAAACCCTCATTCCTTGATTAAGGCACAATCAGTAGACCGAAAACTTTAGCCTCAATAATCACGATACATTTTTAACATGAAGCTTCAAAATTTGCTTTTAGCAGTCGCCACCGCGATCGCAAAATCGTAAAAAGCAGCATTCCTACTCTTGTGAGGAGCGATCGCAGTTTCAAGATGAAGGCACACTTTAACCCGTCGTCATGAAAAAATATCCAACACAGTGGATTGGCATCTCTGTGAGGACTAATTCACTGCTTCTCCCTATCATCATCAAGTACCTATGTTGTTAACCAATCGAGCCAGACTTTTCTATGGATCGCCCTTAAGCCACCCCCGCAACGCTGTGATAATCAGCATTTTTTTGGCTGTATTAATTGCCATCAGCGCGTCATCCCTTATCAAAGAATTCTCACCCGTTACCCCGGTTGGTTTCCAGGTCTTTTTCATGGCTCTGGCAGCGGCAATCTTACTGGCGCTTTTTCCCCTGGCAATTTTGTGGTTTCTCGACCGCCGCGAACCAGAGTCAAGATGGCTTTACTCGATCGCGGTGCTGTGGGGCGCTCTGATTGCCACCGGGTTAGCCCTTCCGCTTAACAACTACATATTCGCTGCTGTAGCTGGCTTTGTGAAAGTGCATCCTGATGTCCAGGCAATTTTTGGGGCGAAAGCCGGACTAATTTTGGGTGCTCCCATCGCAGGTCCGCTGGTGGAAGAAACCTCGAAAGGGCTGGGGGTGTTGCTGTTGTTCTGGCTGCTGCGGGCTGAATTTGATGATGTTCGAGATGGCTTTATCTACGGTGCGCTAGTAGGGCTTGGCTTCGACTTGTTTGAAGCCCCTTTGTACGTCCTAATAGGATACGTCCAAACTGGGGATGCACCCCTGTCTTTCCAGCTAGCGGATCGGTTTGCTCTGTTTGGGCTAGCAGGACATACGCTCTATACAGGGATGTTTGGCATGGGACTGGGGCTAGCTCGGCAAACCACCCGCCCCTGGTTGCGCTATGCGGCTCCTGTGGGGGGTTGGCTGTTGGGGTTTTCGGCACATTTTCTCAATAATAGTTTAGGTTTATTATTTTACCTGTACACCTTTCTAACAACTGGGAAGCCATTTCATGACGAATCCACTCCCGAAGCGGTTTCCAAGGTGACTGAACCCTTCTTCAGCTTGTGGGTCAGTCATAGTGCCTTGAGATTACTTGGCTTTTTCCCATTTTTTCTGGTTGTCGGGGTGATGCTGTGGCAGAGCGGCATTTGGGAACGGCAGGTGATTCGGGAAGAGTTGGCAGATGAGACTGAACCTGTGATTACAAGGGAAGAATACAAAGCGGTGAAGTCCGATCGCATTTTCAAAACTCGTCGCATTCAACATACAAATCGGCGCATCTCAGTAGCGATCGTCAAAGCCCAAAACGAACTTGCAATTCGTAAATGGAGGGTGAAGCAATCTGGACAACCTGTGGAGACCGATCCATTGGTCGTCTCTTGGCGAAACGAACTTGTGCGATTGCGAGGTTAGTGCATTGTTGATTCATTGCATGAGGTGGAATGGCACTCAAAATGAAATCAATGAACATAAAGGAATGGATTTCTCAAGTCACTCTGGCGAACGTGGCGCTATTATCAATTCCTTAGAGAGATGTGTTGAAGACAGATAAGTTTTTTATATTTATGTTTTTATTCCATCGATTCCGCCGATTAATCATTCGGTTTGTGCCGCTCGGTTTAACGACGATCTTGCTGGTGCTTGGCTCTTGTGCGATCGCCCAGAGCCAACTCCCCTCACTATCAGCATCGACTGCCAATGATTCCCTGAATCCTCCATCTACAGTTAGCCGCTATGGGGAGTATGAAACAGCTCCGATCCAATCGCCTTTAGATAAAAACAAATTGTTTGATGTCACTTCTCCCACGATTTTTAATCGCGATAAAGTCCCGTCCGGGAAACTCCCTGTTGAAGTCCGGGCACAAGAGGTGAATGAGCGGTTGTGGAGGGTTCTCAATCGAACCATCCGTGCTAAACAGACACCAATTGTCACCGTTGCTACCTTGAATAACCGACCCATCCTTGAAATTCGTAATGATAAATCCACCCGTCCTATTCGTTTGGTAACCGTAACAGAACCAGATGCCGACTTTAATGGCAAAACCCTGGACAATTTAGCCCAGGAATGGCAAAAGATTCTTCAAGATGAAATGGTTCGGTTCCAGCAGTTAGCGTCACCGAAAGCCATTGCTCAGCGTGTAGGACAGGCATTTCAAATCTTGCTGGGCTTGTTGATTGCTAGCGCTACGATCTGGTTTCTGAGACGAATGTTAACCCGTCAGCAACAAATCCTAGAAGCTCGTTATCAACAGCAACTAGCGGTGCTTGCAGAAGCGGAAAAAGCACAGAAATCAGAAGCAATCGCCTCATCAGAAACTACGGAAAGAGAAGAAATGAAAGCACGAGAAATTGCGGATTTGCGAGCGCAATTTTTGACAACTTTGCAACACCAATTTACTCTGAAGCGTCGATTAGACATTAACAAATTTATCAAATGGGCACTGTTTTGGATTTTCATTTTGATGTGGTACATCGGCATTGCTCGCATCATATCCACAGTCCCCCTATTGATGCGATGGACTCTTTACGTATGGGCAACACCACTCGAATTGATTGCGATTTGGTTTGGCATTAGTTTAGCCCTCCGCATCAGCACCAGTGCAATCGAGATCTTAATGCATTCGGTGAAAGCAAATCCCCTCCTCCCGTTTGGAGAAGTACAACGAATTGCTCTAAGAACTACAACGATCGCGTCCGCTTTAAAGGGATTCGTTAGTTTTGTTTTGGTGATAGTAGGAATTATTTGGACTCTCAGTTTATTCAATGTTCCAACCAGCTCAATTTTTGCGGGAGGCGCAATCATTGGTTTTGCGATTTCCTTTGGTTCCCAGAGCTTAGTGAAAGATCTCATCAACGGATGCTTGATTTTGGTGGAGGATCAGTTTGCCGTGGGCGATGTGATTCAAATTGGGGACAAGAGCGGACTGGTAGAAAATCTCAACCTACGAGTAACTCAGTTGCGGAATAACGAAGGTCAATTAATTACCATTCCTAATAGCAACATCACGAATGTCAGCAATCTAACCCGCCTCTGGTCACGGATAGACTTTTCTATTGTAGTTGCTTATGAAAATGACCCATTGTATGTCCTCGATGTTTTGCGGCAAATATCCAAGCAGCTGTATAGCGAACCTGAATGGCGCGAGATCCTGCCAGAGCTACCAGAAGTCCTGGGCATTGATGACCTCTCCCATACAGGAATGCTAGTGCGCGTTTGGATAAAAACGGCCCCAATGGAACAATGGCGCGTTGGACGAGAATTCCGTCTACGTGTTCGACAAGCTTTTGAAGCAAACAATATTCAGATTGGCATCCAATGAATTACTTACAACACGGGTTTGGCTGTCACCCAGTAGTTTGACCGGGTCTTTGCTGTTCTAAGTTGCTGTTGCGCTCAGGTGCGCCTTGCTCCTGGAGATAGGTATCGATCGCAGTTTGAGCTTTACCAATTTCTCTTGAACTAGGATGTAACATAAGCGTGGCGGAATTCCTTTTCCATGTATTACACCGTCACTCTCCCTCCATCCTTTACCGCGTATTACACGGGTTGGGTTTTAGCCGATCCATAATTCCTTTGAAACCTTACCCAGTCCGGTATTAATTCCTCTCTCCCTTCAATCAGGAGCAAACGTACAGTTAATACTTAATTTAATGAAAAAGTCAACTGTAATTTTCTTGTTCAGAAAGTAGCCATCTCTGAAAAAATGCCCGAAAGCTAGACACAGCTAGCTTTTTTAGACCATCTTGCTGGAAATTACACACAACTGGGCTCAACGTCGTAACTAACTCACTTTCGTTTCTTGGTAAGTTCTTGGAAACCAATAGTCATCTTTGCAGGAATAGTCGTAGTTTTTGTTGATGATTCTGACGACTTTTTCTCTTGTATCAGTGCTATCAAATAACTCTTTGGCTATTTTATACAAGGGATTGGTGATTATTCCCCGACAAAGTTTGATAGCAGTCCAATTGCCCAGTACAGCCCATTGCAGCCAGTAAAGTGTGGCAGTTTCAATAGTGACGGGTTTTATTCCCGACGGCTCATTTTTCTCTATCAGAAACTCGATATCGTGGTATGAAACTGGTTCTCCGCGTTTTTCTTCTGCCCTTATAAAGCTCAAAATTGTACTGAAGTTCTTACCAATGACTCCACATACCTGGTTGGCATCTAGAAAAAAATGATTTTTGGTTTGATACCATCTTGTATTTTTCTTATGTCGATAAATCTTGAGATTAATTCCGTTAATATTTATTGTTTTGTAGTTCTTGTCCATATATTCAGGTACTTCTTAGAGCAATGATGTATTTGATTTTAAATTTAGCTATTCTCATCATTTATGTCTAGTTAAATTTGTTGTTACTAATCAAGTAAATTTAACAAAAATTCTGTTAAAAATTATTGTTAATCATCTTGAATATAATTTTACATAATTTATCTGGATACTTGCAACCGCTAGAAAATAGATTGATGTTTTATCTTTCAACTAATGTTGATAAACATGAATTTTTGTTGATTGATTTTTAGACGGAGAAAGTTCATACTAGAAACCATCTAGCGAACAAACTAGTCAGGCTTGGATTGTAATGGATAAATACTGGCTACCTCGAAAGGTTATTTTTCAAGGTAACCCTATGAGGTTTTTAGATATCGATACGGGTATTGAGTTCCTAGCAGAAGATATATGCAATCTTGTTTGTCCTGGAATTATTGATAAAGGAACTAAATCTTTTATCGAAGCACTACCACTAAAACTACGCCGCTATCGTCCAATTATTGATGAGAATGGCACATTAAAGGAGGTTGATACTTTATGCTGGTTAGCACTTAAGTTTGTTTTTAATCTATTTGGTTATGAAAAACATCGGGAATTTGTGCGCTGGTTGCGTAAGGATGTTGTTTCTAGCGCTACTGCAGGTACAATCCTAACCGCTTCTAAAGCTCACATTGAGGATGGCATCATCTCTCCTGGAGAGAAAGTAGGTACTATTCGTCAGTCTTTAAACCAAACCATTGGTTTGAAAGATACTGAAGATTTTTCAGTTAAGAATGTGCCAGTTGCATCACGGTTACCAGCTTCTGAATTAATTGTAGCCAAGCTAAATTCCCTTCACTGGTTCAATGTTATTAACAATTGTCAGTTAGTTTCATTGTCAGAAATGTATTATGAGTCTCGGTTTTCTTTGGTAGGTGCTCCTCCGACGCTTGTACCTGCTATTCAAGATTATTCTTTGCGGGATGATTCTTTCAGTGCTGCACTTTTAGAAGCCACATATCTCAGTTTTTTGTACAAGCAAGTTTCTGTACCTTTATTTCATTCTGGAATTGATTTACAAAATCACTTGTTACGCAGGCGTTATCTAGATTGTTGTCAGTTAGCACTGGAAAATGACAACATATCTTACTCAGATTTATACTTCGCTTTTGTGACTGATGCTGACAACTTGTTTCTAGCGCAAGAACTGGATATTGCTCTCATATTTTCCTACCTTAAAAAGCATTTGAGTTTTCCCATTTTACGAATTTTGGAAGGAGGTATTTTTTTGCAAGCACTTGATTTATGCGGTTCTATAGGAACCCTAGATAGCCAAATAGTTTCATCTTTAAGGTTAGCTTACCTCAATTGGCTATCGATACTTTTGGAAGAAATCAACTCTTCTCATTAATATTCCATCCATTTGAAAATCTCATTTGACTGGCAAAGTGTATTGACTTTGCAAAGGTTTTTATGTCTCGTAGCAAGAATAATAAGGCTAAGAAAGTTATGTCTGACAACAACAATGCTTCAGCTAATACCAATGATAAAGCTCAAAGACGTTTAGTAATTATTACAGGTGATAAAGGGGGAGTGGGAAAAAGTACCTTTGCACGAGGTTTGTTACAGCTTTATGTGGATAAAGATATCAAATGCCTTGCTTATGAAGCCGATCAGCGAAACCCTCAGGTATCAAGACACTTTGGCAATAAATACGGTCCATTAGTTGACTATATAGACATCTTTCGCAGGGGAGGTGCAGATCGGTTACTTATTACAATAGAGAAGAAGCAAGATTATTCAAATTTCTTGTTGGATTTACCAGCCCAGTCTGGTGGCTTCTTTGAAGAGTTTGTGAAAGAAGTAGCTTTTTTTGAAACGTTAAAAGATATTAATTGTCGGGTGACTATGGTTTCAGTTATCAGTAGGGTACTTGATTCAGTTAATGTGTTGGAGAAGTTGTATCACTTTTGTCAAAAGCAAGTTGACTATGTTGTTGTAAAAAATCTGTTTCATGGTGAGGATCACAAGTTTGAACGTTATAATGATTCCGACTTTCGTCGCGACCACAAGGAGATATTAAATGAAATTGTTATGCCGGATTTGTTTTACATACCGTATGATTTTATTGATGTTCATGCCTTAACATTTGCTGATGCACAGACTCATCCCGGTTCCAATATTGCAATTAGAGCGAGAGTGAAATTTTGGTTGGCTGAATTTGAGGAAAAGGTAAAACCTCTCTCTAATTTATTCAATCTTGATATTCCGCCAACTCCAGGTATTTATAAAGAGATGGCTGAAGCAACCGAAAAACTCAGAAAAGAGCAGGAATCTCAAGCTGCTAAGGTTAAAGAAAGAATTCAGGAATCAGAACTCAGAAGCCAGGATGAATCTGAGCTTCCTGAATGTTGAATTGGTGATAAGCTTTTCTGTAGTTGCTGCACCAGTGGTAATCAGAGCAAGGCTTTGGTCACCGGATTTATACGTGGATAAAGCATAAGTTTCTACTAATTTACTGAGTTCATTCAAAGAAACATTCTGACTTCTGAATTCTGACTTCTGAATACTCCTTAAATGTTGAGAAAGCGTTTTGTGATTACAGTCGGGGATGCTCGTGTTGGTAAGTCTACTGCTTCCCGACTTTTACTCGATTTGTATGCCAAGTATAAACTGAACGTGCGGGCTTTTTATCACGGATATCGTAACAAGCTGTCAATGTATCAGACAGAAAATTTTAAAATTGACCGTTTGGGTTTTTCTAGGGGTGATTCTGATAGGTTGTTACTTGACTTAGAAATGTTCCCAAATACTGAAGTGCTTTTGACTGATATGCCAGGTCAAAACTTTCCTGAATTTAAAGCTTTTGAGAAGGATATTTCTCTCATAGAAAATCTTAACTGTTTGGGATATCGCGTTACGTTTCTCCATCCCATATCCCACCGGAAAGACTGCGTTGAAGATTATCTGAAGGAATTGTGTGACTATTTTGGTAATGAAGTTGATTATGCGATCGCCAAGAATCATTATTTTGGCGACCAATTTCCTTATTATGAGGGTAGCCAAATTCAAGCCAAAATCAAAAACCTAAACGGTTTGGAATTAGTTTTGTCTAATTTACATACCCAGTGCTATCAAAAAGTTGAAGATGCAGCTTTGCCTTACTCTAAAGCCGTGTTACCCGAATCTTCTCTTAATGTTATTGACCGTTCGATTGTATTTAACTGGATGGAGAATTTTTTAACTTCAATTACTTCTAACGACACGGCTTCTAATTATTTTGGCTTAAATATAAAACAGCTTCATTTCAAGCAGTTGAAATCTGCTTCAGCTTCTGTTAGCGTTTCAGAAACTCTTCAAACCAATTCTTTTAATCAACTGCCTTTTTCTCCTAACGAATCAGAAACAGAAAAATGGTAATTAGTATTTTTTGATACTTAAATTTGTTTGAGCTTGTTATTGTCTTATGGCTAATAATGATGTCGCAAAAAATGTCGAAAATGTTTTTTCAAACCTTGATGAAGCGAAAAAAGCAGAAATTATTAACTATGTGCTCCAACTGGGTATTCGACGTGATGACCCCTTGTTTAACCTTTATGCCGAGTTGGGTACTACCCAAATTATCTTAGAGAAATTACTGAGTAGGTTTAATGACATTGTTAACCAATGGACGAATATGGTAGACAATAAACTTAGGGATGCTTGTAGTATGGCTATTCAGCAACAAAAGACTGCGATCGCCGAAGTTGCAAAAGAGTTGCTCGAAAAAACTGACGGCGGTGGAAGGGCTTTACCTCAACTAGGGTTTGGTCTTAACAATTGGAATTTGGCTCAAATTGGGGGTGTATTGGGCTTTGTTCTGGCTTTGGGAACTGGGATTGGCATCTTCACTTACAAAACTGTTGCTGATACTGCTTTTTCTCAAGCTGTTGTCCAAACTCTGATTTTGAAGCCTGAAGACCAAAATCTATTAAATTGGGCTAAGTCTCAGGAAGGTCAACTAGCTCGTAAAATCTATCAGAAGAATGCTCCCATTATTAAGACGTGTCTTCAGAAAAAAGACGAAGGTTGCACAATTCTAGTTAATTAACTCGTTAAGCAGCTCGGCCAAGGTGGATAAAATTTTTCTTTCCTCTGTGCTCTCTGTGCCTCTGCGGTTAAATAAATGACTTTTTAACCACAGAGACGCAGAGAGCGCAGAGAGAAAAGCAGAGATTTTATCACTATGACACTAAGATTTATGAGTCACTTTGGTAGAACTACCTACTAAGCAGCCCAACCGTTGTAACTCGGATAACTTTTGTCTTGACTCTTTTGAGCCTGACGGTTTTGATTTTGTTGGTCATCCTTGCTGCTTCTGGTTTTCTTGCTTCTTCTGTAAGTAGGCTCTTGCTCAATTTTCAGATCTGCAAAAGTTAGGATTCCCAGACGGATAGCCTCGCGAATGGCGTTGAGCTTGTTATTGACTCCTAACTTAATAAATGAATTGTGCAGGTATGACCTAACCGTACCTTCTGAAACATACATGACGTTAGCGACTTCATCGTTCCTCATCCCAGCAGCAACGAGTCTGAGGGTTGTGAGTTCTTTGTCGGAGAATTCGCTTAACAGATTCATCTGCTTCTCTTGTGTCTCTTTCGACCTGAAGCTATCTACTAGGATGCGGTTGATGGTGGGGTCAATCCACGATTCATGGTTGTATGCTGCAAATATTGCTTCGAGGAATCTTTCTCCTACCTCTTCTTTGGGACTGTTTTTACAGTAGTAGCAGTCTGCGCCGTTAGCAATTGCAGCCTTAATCGAGTCGCGATCGCTCTTGGCAGTCATGACCACGATTCTTGCTGAGGAGTGAGTACGCTTGATAGCGCTAATTGCCTCTAGCCCACAAATATCAGGTAGTTCAATATTGAGAACTACCACATCTGGTTTTTGAGATGCGATTATGTCTAATCCCTCTTTTCCGTATTTGGCTCCCCATACTTGAAATTTCTGATTTTTAGACAAGATAGCGGTGGCACCAATTCTAGACATATTATCGTTCTCAATGATGACAACACTAATCATTTGCATCATCCTTAATCTGTCTTAGTTATTAGTAATCATACTTATAACATTTCTGTTTTGAAATGTTTGTACTTCTTTACATTACCTACATATTAGACTTCTAAATTAATGATTTTTTTATATTTAAAGAAAATTTTTAAAATCTCTCTAATTTTTATATTTATAATGAAGGACTAAAGTATGTAGGTGTTTTTTACTGTAGAGTTTATTTTAATAAAAATAAGTAAAATTATGGAGCTAAAGATAAATCTTTATGAAGATGGATAAAATTCTTGACTGGATAGAAAAAATCGTTGTTTGGGCATTGACAGGGCTATTAATATTTGTCGGGCTAGGTAGATTTCCACTTAGCCCGACAAGTCTTTTGGATTTTGCTGATTCGCTTTATTATTTTGCAGTAGCGATCGTTGTTTGTCCCAAGACTCCAATTGGTTTTTATAAACGGCTGTTACTCTGTTTTTTATCCTTTTTATACGGAGTCTGGATGAAACTAATTTAATGACAAGTAGTCAGAATTCAGGAGTCAGGAGTCAGAATGTCTAAGCAAAATTTAATAAGAATTCAGGAGTTATAAATCAGAATTGAATTAAAGAGTTTAAGTTTCGCATAAAACTTTAAATCTATAACTCCTGAATTCTGAATCCTGAATTCTGAATTCTTCCATCTAATCGAGTTCGCTATCCAACTCCTGATTTTGTACTTGTTGTTGGCTCTGTTCTCTGTAGACGCTAGTTCTCTCAAGTTGAGAAACCTGCCCGCGTGACTGGCTCTGGAATAGAGCTTTAAAACGTTCAAATTCTTCTTTTGTGAGGTTATTGACAATAATAGAATATTCTTTAGAGCTATTATCTTTTGATGCCAATAGCGCCTCTTCGTTTTCCTCTAGTTTGGAATAGTTTCTATCTAGGCTTAGTGTTTGGGTATCTTTTTCTAATTTGAGACTAGCTGTATACTCTTCTCCCTGATAAACAATTTTCTGGGACTCTTTATCTTGTTTACCAAAAGTGGTTATTCTATCTATAATTAACGGAATGACAAATTGCTGAATCTGAGGCTCGGTTACTAACGATTGTTTTTGATTCTCTATAGTTTCTTCTGCACTATTATTAGTACTATCATCATTTTTGTTAGATGAAGTATTTAGAATTTTTGGTTCAAAGGTTTTTTCTACAGTTGGAATAAGCTCATTGGTAGAGGATGGGTATTGATACTCTTGCTCCATAAAACTAATAGGTTCAATTTCTTGTGGGGTGACTTTTGCTTCTTCTTGTGTGACTTTGGCTACTTCACCTACTATCGAGCTAAGACCTGAAGCTGCTTCTGCTTGAGTTTCTTCGGCGATTTCCCGTTTTCCGTACTCTTCAATTTGCTCGTCAGTTACTTTTAGATAATCCATTATTTCTCTGACGACAGCGGCTTTTTGAGCTATACTCATTCCTTCTACTTCAATTGCGCCTAATTTTTCAATTAAGTCTTTCATTTGAGTTACCTCTCTACTAAATCCTGTTTAACCTTATGAAGTGAATTATCGATGCGGAAATTCATGAATTTAAAATCTTGCATCATTTCATCATTGATTTTATTGACTTGGGTTTTTCCTTCTCTAACATACAACAGTACATTGTCTTCCTTGTCCTTGATTAAGTAAGTTTTATCTTGAGCTTTGGTAGCAATTTGATATTTTTGAGTTTCTACAGACATGATGCCATTGACATCTTCTCGCCCGATTGTTTTAACAACACGTTGGGCAAGGCTTGTGATTTCGTTAATTTGTTCGAGTGCCTTGAGGTCTTTTTCCATCGCTGGAAAAATATTTTCAAGGCTAATGTTTTCTTTTACATATAGTTCAGTTACCTCCTGAATTCTCTTGAGATAATTTTCACCTTTACCGAGTTGTTCTGCAGCAATATACCAATCCTGAAGGTTCTGGACTGTATTAGCCTTCATTCGCTCGATAATTCTTTCCATTGCTCCAACCTGTTGTTTGGGGTTACTGGTTGGAGCATTAAGTACTGGTTCAATTGCTTCGACGGGCGATCGCTCTTCAACTCGATCTTTCTCCATCACCTTTGTATAGGCTTGTGCGAGCGCACGAATGTATGGTGATTGTAGTCCTTCTCCCTCCCAGAAGTTAGCTTTGGAACCCTCTGGGCTAACCTTGTAGCTACAATTTTCCAACCATTTGACCCCTCCCCGTTTTGTAACTGCCTCGACAAGCTTGGGATGTTGTTCAAACCGTGCTGTCAAGATTTCAGCCATTAACTGAACTCTGGGTTCCCCTAACGGTAAAGTTTCTTTATATGCGAAAAAGGCTTGTTCTGCCGATAAAAATGGCTGACCTTCTGGTTTTGATTGGGTGTAGGTTTCCAGTCCGTAGTTGCCGACTGGCATTGCTTTGTTATCGCGGAACGATACGGGATATTCCCCCTCGATAGTTCCTACCTGCTTGGATTTAACAGTCGTGCTGGTGAGCACAGCACCTAGTGGGTCGTTTCCTTGTGAGTTGAAGTTGATACCGGGAGCAACCCCTTTTGTTGTTTGAACCTTCTGTGAAGTAACAGCTGCATGACTGACGGGAATTTCTGTTACTTTAGTATTAATTGTATCACTTAAGTAGCTTTTTTTCCCTTGGTTTTGCTGATAAGCAAGTCCTATTTGTACAATTTCGGCAACAGCAGCTTGCAGTCCTGGTGCTTTGCTTTCTCGGTTACCAGCAACGTTAAGAACTTTAATGTGATTTGTTTCAACGAAATCACGCAATAATTGAGCTGCTGTAGGACGAGCATTGAGCGCAGTATCGAGCGGCACCTGTAAAACTGGCTTACCCATATTTTGGGCAGTTTGTACTGTGAAACGACTGCCAGGGCTATTTATATCGCCAAAGATGGCAGTACCATCAGCGTTGCGAATGTTTTCAACTGTTCGCTTGTTGTAAGATTCAACTGTGGTATTTCCTTTTTCCCCTTCGACAAGCCCATATTCTTGCAGGTTGGGATTTACGCCATTCTCAGTCATCCATCCGGCGGCGGCTGTACCTCCGGTAGGTAGTCCTAATGCTTTCGCGCCTTGGAGTCCTCCCATGTCAGCGCCAGTTTGCCCACCGCTAATAACTTTGATTGGTTGGGTTTGGACTTGTGGTGATGGGGGATTTGAAATAGTTGCTTGTTGTGATTTTTCGACTACATTGGTATAGGCTTCAGTGAGGGCGCGGATAAATGCTGATTCTTTACCTTTACCTTCCCACTGTTTGTCCTGGGCGTTGGTTATGTTAGTGCAGTTCTCTAACCACTCAGTTCCTCCTCGTTTGGCGATGGCATCAACTAACCGGGGATGCTGTTCGAGTTTAGCGTGAAGGACTTGTACCATCAGTTTGTATTCATTAGCTGATGGGTTTAGTGTAATCGCATAGCGTAGTCAAACGGAGTCAACCATAGCTACTTGTTTCTTCTCTCCTCTGTGAGCGCGTTGCCCAGAATCAAGAGTCTTTGACTCAACCAGGCAGGCGTAGGATGGTAGGAAAGATAGGAGGTACTTACACAGCACCTTTGGTAAGGTTGGAGTACAGTTAGCCACTGACTTTGCTTGCAACGTTACCAAACCCAACCCTTACGGGTAGAAGGCTTTTTCTTGAGGCTGCCTTGCGCTCTAAAACGAGCTTGGGCTGTACAAACTTACGGGCTAAGAACTTGAGCCCAATGTTACGTGCGGCGTTTAATCCCGAACTTCCGCGTTGACCTGTAACTGTGGCAAAGCATTTGCCACCATATTGGTAAGGTTGACAAAACTCTAATAGAGTAGGCAAGTAATGGTTGCCTCTCCAGACTTCTACTGAGTTGACAGCACACAACCGAGAAGTATCTTTAGGATTGACTCTGGCTGTGAGAATAGCGTACCGTTGGTAAGCAATTCGACGCACGTTCTCGACAATCTTTCCTTTGAGCCAGTAAGCACGTTTTTGGTTGGAACGACGTGAGTAAGAGCCGCGCTTGGGCAAGAGGCTTCCTAAGTGTTCAAACACAATGACTTTGCATCCATGACGGTTGGCAAACTCAATAATTTCGTTTGAGACTCGCAGTCCCTCGTGACGTTCTCGTCGAGATATCTTCTGGAATCTGTGAGAAGCAAAACCTTTGTCAACGCGGACAGTCTTTTTCATCGCACGCGCAACTTTTCCTAAATCACGCTTCCTAAGACGGACGTGCTTGGCGTGACCTTTTACAGTCATACGGCTAATTTCTGTCACCGAGCCGTTATCTTTGCTTTCTAGGATAGTGCAAGTAGCGATGTTTCCGTCTAAATCTAGGTCAACAGAGCAGATACGTAAATCTGAGTGTTGAATGACTGTTTTTAATCCTCCTGTTGCTGGTACGTATTTTTCTATAGTGAAATCTAGGTATACCTTGCCACCTTTTAAAGTGACTGTTGGTGATGCTTTTTCCCACAGATCTCCTATGTCATAGCTTTGATACTGGAACTTAATCCAGACCCAAGTGTTATTTCTACGTACTTTGAGCATGATGCTATCGCCCGTATCTTCCTTCCACATGCCAGCGTAAAAGACTGGGTTGAAGTTGAAAGAACGTGGTTGCACTGGGGGTCGGTGTTTTCTGTGCCGAGTATGTCTAGATTCCCACTTGTCGTAATGGGTTTTCCATGACTTGTAAGCACCAATAGCTTTTTTGATGGCAGCACGACGGAACACGCAGGGTGCATCCATTGGTATCGGGTATTGAGCAGAATGTCCTACCGTCAACCCTTCGTACACTTTGTAGTGTTCTTTTGTCTTGGATGTTCCTTCTGGGTGGGTGCAAACAACAGCGAAATAGAATGACACTAAATCGTTAAAGGCAGTCTTAGTTTCATCCAAATCAATACCGTCTCTCAGTAAGGTAAACCTAGCTGTCTTGGACTCAATTGAATAACCTTTTTTGCGTTCTAATGCCATAACTTAACTACGCTGTTTCGACCTATTACTATTATACACTCTTTCACTCCGGTTTTTCGCAGTCATTTAAAATTTTTTCCTTGTATTTTCTAAGAAAATAGAGCTTTGAGCTAAAGCAGTGCATGATAGCCATAAAGTCTTGCATTAATTCTTGGTGAGGACTTAACTCTGTTTTTCCCAGTACTGTAATCTTGCACCCATTGAGCTTGCAGAACCATTCCACGAAATCAAACCCAAACCTACACAACCTGTCTTTATGTCCTACAACTATCTGCGAGACTTCACCTTCATGCACTCTGTGCATCAATGCCATGAACTTTTTGCGTTTAAAGTTCATTCCTGAGCCTACCTCCCTAATTACTTCAGAATCTGGTGCGCGTCTAGATAACTCGATAACTTGAGTATCCAAATCATCTTTTTGAGATTGGGTGGATACCCGGCAATAAAGAACGGTCTTTTCTTGAGGTTTAGCCTGTACTCTGGATTCTAAGGAGGACACTAAATATCGTCTTTGTCCCCCTGGAGTACGGATATACTCTATTTTTCCTTCATCCGCCCAATTGGCAAGAGTTTTGGGATGATAGCCGTAAAGTTTTTGTGCTTGAATTGGTGAAAGATACTTCATGGAATAAAACATCGGTTTACTCCATGATACTCCAAGATTCAGCTATCTAATGTTACGTCCCTTTTGGTGGTGGAATGCGTGTTCGGCAGATGCATATGCTACACCTTCAGGTTTGACTGCATGGGTTTCTACTCCATACCTTCCTTTTGCTGCAACTGGGTTGTCATTAATTGAAACTTGGTAATCGTTCTGTAACTTGCCTTGTTCTTTAGCAAGTGCAGTGGCATTAGCAAGTGCTGCTCCCAACCCGTCTTTGGAGTCGGGGCTAATATTAATAGATGTGGCAGTTTCTTTTTGTACGGATGGGAACGGAACAATCTTGCCGTTGACGTAATCGCCTAGGGGTTCCATGAATAACCCATAGACTTTATTCTTATTCGCTTGGGTTTGGGTCAGTTCTTTAGGTGAATGCTTCTCCCAGTTTGCCCAGGCTTGCTGGTAAGATGGGTCTTGGATCGTTTGAGGAGTTATTTCGTACTGCTTACCCACCCGGAAAGCGACCTGTTCGCCATTCTTACCGACTGCGATGGCGCTGTCGCGCCCGCCTTCGGCTAACGCAATATCTCCCTCTTTGATGCCATAAGTTTTTTGGTAGTCTACACCCCTGGTGGTATGTACCCTACCGTACCCGCGCATGGCATCAATAGTTGTATTGACTGGTACTTTCGGAGGTTCGCCATGCAGATGTAGCGAGTAAACCATTGGTACTGGTTTTCCAGATATAGTAGGATTTTCTGGAATCTGGGGGTTTTGAGCACGGACAGTAGTCTGATTCCCAATAGAGATGATTTCTTGGACGCTTAGTTGCTCTGCAAGATGTGAAGATGTGTTGCGGGTAGCTTCTTTGAGGTTGGCGTAACTCCGATCTACTTTAATCTCTCCCCCCGGTGTCCACTCGTCAGCCTTAATGGTAAGGTCATCATTGGTATTGACTACTGCACGGGGGGGTTGGTTTGAGACGAGGAAGTTCTCAAACTTTTGACGAATGCTATTTTCTTTGCCCAAATCATTTTTAACCGACCAGATGTTAATCGACCATCTTCCGGCTTCAGTATTGATAGCAGCGTGTTCGTTCTTGCAGTTAAACCGCGTTACCGTACCCGACTCAAGTTTAAACTCCTGATAGGTTGCTGCCGTATTTTCTTCCTTGGTCCATATCATTTGTTCCTTAGCAGCACGGTATCCCCAATCAGAATTACCGATGTTAATGCTGCGGGCTTCAAAGGCGGCATAGGAATCATCGCGATGGTAGTTGATGCCAACACCGGGTTGTTCTGAGTAGGTTACTAAAACTATATCCGCATCAGGATATACCCGCTTGACCAGTTTCATCAATGCATCGTCCCGTACCGCTAATTTAAATCTAGAGAAATCTGGATAAATGAAGTTTGTCTACATCTACGAGTTTTTCTAGACCCAGACACAGCAACGGTTACTGCATCTTTTCCCATTGGAATCTCACCAATCTCGAATAGCTCCAGTTGAACTGGATTGAGCAAAAGTCCATCCCCACCTACAGAGTAAGTAGGGTGACAATTACTCGTAACCACTCGTGTCCTGTAAGGACGGGCATTAAAATATTGGTGCCTTTGAGTGCCTTTGACACTCTTGGCGATCTTACTCCATTGCGACCAAACGTGCTTTCCAATTGGATAGGCGGACTTGGAATGAAGTAAGTGATGAAGTTTTGGAAGCCTTTCTGAAAATCTTCTACCTCGACGTGCGATCGTAAATGCTGCTGATGATGCTGAATTCATACCATATTGGCTCATGAATTTGAGCATTCCGATCGTGCTGCTAAAAGCAGGATTTACTTTCTTATGATATATGCCAGATTTTGAGCAAGCTGCGTCCAAAGCTTCATTCCATTGGGAATAAGCAAATGATGAAAGCATTCGTGCATATTTTTTTCCTTTCTCTTTGAGTTGTTTCTTCTTTTCGGAAAAATCCAATTTCTCAGATGCAACTGGAAAATTATATTCAAGAGCTTTGAGTGCAATAAATGTGGCTGCATCTCGAAGAATAGCTTCTCTTTGATTTGAAGTTTTGGAATGTAAATCTAATTTGTAGTCGCCATATTCTAATAAATTACCTTGGACATCACATACTGCCCATCCAATGGAGTCAGCATTTAAGTCAACGCCAACATAACCAGATAGATATTCAGATGTGATTTCTGGAAGATTAATATCTGTGCTAGCGGCAACATACCAACAATTATCTTTCCAATAGAATCGAATAGTGACAGCACTACAACCAATCGCCCACTTCTCGGTTCCGTCTTTGGTCTTTACTTTATAGCAACGTTCTGAGATAGATTCAACCAGATCGTGTTTCCCATGTTTGAAGTTTAATCCGTCAATCCGAATGTAGTCGCCGCCCAATCTTTCTTCTAGCGCATAGGGAGTGCGGATAGAGAGAACAAAGCTATCCGTTTCTTCAAGATAATCAAATTGCGCTAGTTGGTTACCTCTTGACTCGTCCTTGCTGCCAACCAATACAAAGCTGTCAATGTCTGGTAATGTATACTTTGGCGATGTGGACTTCAAATGAACCAATTGTGATTGAAGTACATACAAACGTCGTTTCTTTTGATGTAAACCAAATTTCGCGTCTTGGAGTTGCGTTGTTTGACGCTGCTTGGCGTAAATGCTACACGCTTTTTTGATTTTGGTTTTACTGGTTTTAAATCCCTTTTTCGCGCTCCTACTCTTACTTATTAGCATATGTTCTTGTTTGGCAAAATCTTTAATTTGCTTAGAGCGTTTCTTGATGTCAGATTTTATCGACTTAATCTGACCTTCTAGGATTTTGATATGGTTGGCTCTGTTTTTGTTGGCATTAGTAACAATTCCTTGTACTTCAGTATAGATGGAATTGCTGTATCGCTTGTTTATATTGAATAAGCGTTGTAATTCTTTGTTGCAATCAAGCTGGCTTTTCTCAGCCAGAATCATTTCCAGGCAGTGATGGCGGGCAGAGTCAATTAGATTGGAGATAGCAAATAACTCTCCCCAATGCCAAAAGTCTATTTGGTCTGTATAGGTTTTAGTTTGCTCTGTTTTAATTAACTCTGCCACGCTTATCACCTCCTTACTTTGCTAAATGCGTCCTTAAATTGGATCACAGTTATCGCTATATTCAACGACTAAGTCACCAGAATTCACTTGAATATTTTGTCAAGATATCTCGTGCAGTTCTCTCATTAACTTAAGGTTTTTTCTACTACGGGAACCATAAAAATAATTCGTAATTCGTAATTCGTAATTGAAATTCATAATTACGAACTCCGAATTACGAATTATTCGGTTATGTCCTCCCTCTGTCGTCACAAACTCTAATTTTCCTGAATTCGTCCAATCCCTAACAGTTTCTACTCTTACTCCCTTAATTTTTGCGACTTCTCCTATCGCTAAATATTTTTTCATTTTCTAGAGATTTTGTTGTAGCTTCTATAGAATTATACAGCTTTCCCGGTATTTGTGTTTAGCTGATTCAAACCCCTGGCTTGAAGTCTTTTTCCTTCAAGTCCCATTTTGCCCCTACCCAAGCTACTTGCCTAAGAGGGGCGTAGTTGGATTTGTCTGACTCCAAGACTGGTTTGATATAATTTTCAAGGTGTTGACGCAGTTGTTCAACTTTTTCCGAGCTAATTTTACCCAGGATTTCGATCGCTTTGGTTTGGTCAGCTTGGCGTGAGTTGGGTAGTGATATTGGTTGGTTATGAATCTGTGCTTCTTCTAAATTTTGTTGATTTGGTTGGCTTTCGTTAAGAATTTTTGCACCTACTTGCGATTGAGAGACCGATGTGCTTATAAAGTCGTTGGGAAGAACTTTTTCCTCTCGTAAGGGTTTAGCAGGAGCTATCGGTACTGGTGTTTCTTCTCGATATAGTTCTCTTGGACGGGTTAGTAGTGCTTTTAGCGCTTGCTTGTACTCGCTATCCTCTGGAGTTTGATTTGATGGGAGCAGGCTCCTTTGAGTTTCGAGTTTTTGATTGAGTTCTGCGCTGAGTTGTTCGTAACGGTCAAAACCATCAATTTCACCAATGTTGATAGTTTCCCCAAGTAAAGTATTTAATTGTTCATTGAGTTCTTCTGGAATTTGGTCTTTACTGATGATAAACGTCCCTACATTTTTTTCAATGAAGTAGTGATTGTCTATTCCCTTTGATTCTAGCCAGGTATTTACAGCGATCGCATCTTGTGCGGGTACGACTAGTCCGATAGCTTCTTTCGTTTCTACTTGTGACCCATCTGCGGAACTATACTGTTGGTTTGGGTTATAGAAATATACAGTTTGTCCGGGAATAATTGGAATTAGTTGTGAAGGAGTGTCTGCACTTTTGATTTGACCACCAGCACGCTCAATGAACGTTTGTTTAAGTTCATGGCTCATGGTACTTTCATCAAGTATAAATATAGCCATCCCCTTTTTGGCTTCTAACCGAGTTTGTGACGCAGGAAGCTGCTCGTATGATACTCCTACTTTTTCAAGATAGTTTTTAGTTCTTTCCGCTAACTTTTCATCAACAGCCAATCCAATTAGCCCTACTAATTGTTGTTCCCTGTCTTGGAACATAATGGCAGGACGTTCGTTAATTTTATCGAGAATTTTATGACTTTTTTCCTCTTGCTCTCTCCTAAGAGGTTGTTCGCTACTGAAAAGCTGACTGCGTTTAATCCAGCGATCGGGATATTGTACGGTTTCTGGATTAATGGAGATTTTAGCAGTACTTTCATTACTGGTAATTTGTACTGGTAAAGTTGTTCTTTGTTGATTTTCGCGGATAATCTTTGCATCAATTAGTTTTTGTACCGTACTTTTTTCTTTTCTCACCCACTGCTTGGATATTTTACCCCTATTTAATTCAGCTTCGACTTGTTCGGTGTGTTGACCAATAACACCGAGCGATTGGTCGCCAATTTTGGCAATATAAACGTGCTTTTTGTCAAATGCTCTAACTAAAGTTTCTCTAAAATCCTGGTCGTTAATTTCTTGTTGTTTGTACCTTTGATTGGTAATATTGATTCGGAATAAATGACCATCAGTTGTTTTTGCTATGGCATAGGCATTTTGTCCGGTAGCGATCGCTTGAATTTTTAGCTGTAGTTGTTGTCCGTTTCCAGGTTTTTCTGCCAACCAACCTTGGGCGATACCTTCCTTGACAGATTCCTTATCGATATTACCTAATTTTTCTTGTTTGTTACCATTTTGAATATAAATACTGTAATCTTCTCGAATTAAGTTAACCCTTTCAATTGTTAACATAACAGGCTCATTGTTGAACCTTGGTGTGTTGCCAAACTTATTAACTTCACCGACTTTAAAGGTAAGTTCTGGTAATCCTGGTACTTTAGTGGTCACAGAAACTGTATAGACTTCCCCTTTTTCAATATTAGCAGCAGATGTAGTACCAATTGGTAGTCGGGCGTTATTCTGTTCGATATTACCGAATGTTTCGTAATGACCATCCTGGTTCTGTATTTCAATGACGCTTTTTCCATCTTCAGTTATATTAAACCGAATGTTTTGAGGGTTACTTTCATTGAATACTTCACTGTTACGGTTGAATGCTGTAATACTAAATCCGGTAAACTTAAGTGTATCTAACTGACTAATAATTTCTTGAGAAAATGCAGCAAATGCAAAATTAGAAACCTTATTTTGGCGATCGCTACCTTTTTCATGACTGCTTTCACGGGTTGTTGATACAGCCCAGGTAGCAGCAGCCATTGCCAGTTTCTGGTCTGAAGGAATCGAATTATAAAACTCTTCTGCTACTTGATAAGCTTTTTGGTAAAGAAGTTTAATCTGACCCTCACTCAGTTCTGGCTGGAAGGATATTTTGTGAGAAGTAAATTCCTGTCTGAGAGTAATTCCTATCTCTTCTAGTTTGTTTTCCTGCTCCTTAGCAAGCGTTCCTAATGCTCTAAATTTGGGTTTACCATTCTCTGTTTCATCGTTGATTTGAGCAGAGACAATATACTTGTGCGGGCGATTGCTGTTGCGCTTTTCTTCAGGTATGTCTGATAATTTCAGCGTGATTTTATTAGCTTTCCAAATCAATTCGTTATTATATTGAAGAAGGTTAGTGACACTGACGCGATCGCCATTAGTAAGGGTAATATTTGCTGACGGTCCTTTTTCTGTCTCTTTTTGTCTGGATAGCTGATTGGCTCGGTTAAAAAATTCATCAAATTCTTTTTTGGCAAGAGTTGCTTGCAAGCGCTGCTGGTTAGAAAATTCAACCCCCTTAAATAAATCTTGAAACTGGACGAGTTCCCGTGATTCGAGACGGGCTTTCTCAAAGTATTGGTTGGTTTTAGCAATGAGTAATTCAACAGGCGAATATCCCGTCGGTTGGATGGTGCTATCAACATAAACATCCTTCTTCTTGTCCCGAATGTAGTTGACTTCTCGGTGAAGAATCCGACTGTTGTTGCGGATAATCTCCATCTCTGGTTTTTTAGCACTTTTGAAGAGGTCAACCGCAATTTGGTTTTGAAATGCTGCCTCGGCAATCATTTCCCGGTACATCTTGGTGTTGACGCTCATTGCTTTGAAAGCGGTTTCTTGGTCAAGAGGTTCTTGTCCTGTGGTTTGGAGAAATTCCTCCATGTAGCCGCGATACTTGTCGGGGACTTCTTTACCTTCTATACCCTTGGACTTTGCCCAGGCTTCTGTCTCGAACAAATCTTCGTAGTGTTTGGCTACTGCTTGTACGTACTGAATTTGGTCTTTCTCACTGCCAAAGTTTTTCAGGATGGTAATTTCTGACTCTAGCGCCTCAATGGATGTCAGGTGATTGTTGATAACACCAACACTAATACCATCGCTCATGTGGATGGCGATTTCTTCAAACTCAGGCTGGCTACCATCTTCCCGATAAAAAGACTGTTTCTTGAGTTTGACGGTTGGGTCGTAAGTGTTTTCGGGTAAATTGCGTTCAAGAGCCTCTGCTGTAAGATTGGGGTACTTGCTCGCTGCAAGGAATCCAATGCAGTCACCGTCGTAGTCGCGTGCTTGGCGTTCCTGTTCGGACTCTTGGGGAAGGAGTTCTAGTTGGTAGCCGACTGACTGAAGTTCTTTAATATACTCATTAAGTTTGTTGGTAAAGTTGATTTTGTCTTTAGTTTCGAGCTTGCTAATATTTTTGTTTAGGTAATTTTCAATACCTTCTAATTGGAGATTTTTTCCTTGGACTTCGGGAAGGATAGATACAAGTTGTTTGTTGAGGCGGTTGTAGATGCGATCGCTTGTTTCGTCGGAGACAGCGATCGCACCTAAAAGGGGTTTGCCATCCGGTCCGAGTATATCTTCTACAAGTTTGTTTGTAGAGACACACAAACCGTTGGAGTTAAGGAAGGGGGAGCGGAAGTTGAGGACTTCTTCGGAATCTTGGTAATGAGGAATGCAAATTTCACCATTTTGCAGGTCTTTGGAGGGAATGACCATCGCCCGCTCAAATGTGAGGGTTTTACCGATAGCAATTTCCTTCCACTCATTTTGAACGAACCGGGCGAGTTCCCTCTGTACTTTCTCAGTTTCGAGAAGCTGTCCAACTCCTTGCAGGTCAGCTTTGATAAGTTTGTAAATGAACGAGTCAGTAGTTAGGCGATCTCGTAGTGTTTCTAGCTCTTCCGCTACTGTTGGGTCTTCTGCTGCTTGTTCTTCGAGTGTAGTTGCTTGTTCTTCTAGAAAAGCTTTGCGCTTCTCGTACTTTTCACAATAAAGTTGGGCAAGTCGCCTGGGGTCGTCTTGCGCTTCCTTAAGTTTTTTGGCTTCGAGTTCTAGCTGTTCGGTAAAATCCTGCAATCCATTGGGAAAAGAAGCAAGTAACTGTGAGATAGCTGTTTTACCCAGTTCGGACTGTGATTTCTCTCCCAACCATATATTTTGCCCGTACAGTCCGGGTTGAATTTGGGGCTTGGTTGGACCATTGGGGTTGTCCTTATCGGTTCCTTTAAATGCAGATAAGGGAAGAATGAGGTCAATTTTAGTTTGGTTACTGGGGTCTTGGTAGTTGAGAATCTGGTCGAGGTTGGCGGGGCGCAACGTACCTTTGCCAAAGCGGTACTTTGTATCATCTCCGTCTCGGTCAGTCCAGCCGAAGCGGTGCTGGATGACACGGTATCTCTCACCTTCCTGATGTCCGGTTAACTCGTGATATAACTGGGTTGAGATTTGTCCGTAGCAGTCCCCGGTGAGGCGATAAGCTTGGTCGTTATTGATAATGCCGCCATTTTCACCATTGCTATCATCAACAACGAGAACGTTTAACTCTTGGTTGATAGCATTTTTACACGAACCAAGGAAGATAGACCCGTAAGCGCCTCTATCTTTGTTATCGGGACAAAGTTGTCTAATTGTGTTAAGGCATTCTTCTGGGCCATAGAGTAATCGAGTCTTTGATGATAGTAATAACTTGTGTCCTTCAGGATGATTTTTTAGTTGAAGGGGCGTAGACTTTTCGTCCATATGCCCGAACGAAAAGTTGACTCCGGGAAAGAAATGTTCTAGTAGAGTGTTATTAAGTTCTTCTTTTAGTAATGAATCAGCGTTATTAGTATTACCATCTGTATGAATCCATTGATTTAATCTAGTATCAAAATGTTTAGCTTGAATTGTCATATATAAGAGTTCAACTTATAAATTTAAAATAAAATTTGGTATATTCACGCTAAAATTCCCTAGAATTAGATTATAGTTTTTCAGTTTTAATAATTGATTCAACAATTTTCCATTTTCTGCTAGCAAAAATTATGTATTATAAAGTACCTGTATATAAGCACAAGTCTTCAGCCAATCTCCTGTGTCATTGATTTTTTGCTCAGTTTGGATGAATAGAACGTATTTAAATATACTTTAATAGGAATTATTCTAGTTCTGAATAAAACAGAGCAGGTTTTGTTGATATTTATGAATTTATAAGCAGCTGCAGCGTGCCTTTCTCGTGCATATGTTCTAAAATATGTGAAAATATAACACCTCGGTTGCCACGTGAGTCACCGTAGTGATGGATTGCGACCAAGTTCCAGTCACTGTTGAAGCATGGTGCTCCAGACGAACCTTCGTCAGTGTTGGCTGAGTAGCTCACGTAGTAATGCCCAACCTGTTCGTATATGACCGATCCGATGCTGATCTTTAATGGTGCAGCTTTAGGGTGTTGGAGAATCACTAGTGGTTCTCCCTGTCCAAATGTATACTTATGCGGCGTTAACCACCCACGCGGCGGAGCCCCCTCTTGCCCACCTATAGGCTGTTCCCCAGGGGTGTTTCTAACACGCAACAATGCGTAGTCGAGTTCATTCTGTGGGCTGTAGTCAACTAGCCATTGGTCATCCCTGGCTAGGTAATACTTCTGTACCTTCGCTTCATCAGCAAGACCGCCTTTGTCCGTTTTGTAATCAAAGCGTAGCGTCACCATTCTACTTATGGATGGATTGTGATGGGCACTGCTGATCACGTGGTAGTTTGTCATTACCAAATCAACTCCGACGAGAAAACCAGTTCCTACTGTGATACCAGGGATTCGGATCTGGCATATTGCCAGTTCGCACATACCCATCCACTCGCGCCACTGTGCAACATTGTTAAACCGCACGGACTTCAGCACGAGGCGTTCAAATGCACCCTCCTCAGGTTCTACTGGTGCTAGCAGTAATTGCTCAGCTACCTCACGTAGCATGGCATTACGCGGTTTCTCATTGCGTGCCGCAATAATCAATTCTTCGGTGCGACCTTCAGATTCTGCCCACTGAATGAGGTAAAATACGTTCTCTGTAAGGTTCCTCCCACCTGCAATGGCGGCAAGGTTCTCATTGAGACCAAAGCGCACCATTTGAGTCAGGTTTTCCTCGCTTGGAAAGGCAGATAGCAATACATTTTGCAGATTTTTGTACTGAACCCTTGTCAACATCTGAACAATTTGCCTTAAGCTTGAAGTGTGTTTAACCTCGCAGACATTAATCGGTGAGAGTTGGTACTTCTTCATTGACCAAATCCGGAATAATTCACCATTAACCCGGTAGTTCTGGTAAATTTTGTCATGTACAGCGAAGCCGTGATAGCATAATGATTTTAAGCCCTCCTGGGCGTCAATTGTCAAATTGTTCACAGACTGAACCACAGTGTGAAGCGACTGCCAATCATTTGTGTTGCGCAGCACATAATAAACTTGTCGGCCTTCTTCGCCAATCATTGTCCACCACTTGTCCAAATTTTTTGCCTGGTAAACGTAAAATAGTTCTATTGCCTCCTTCACAGCATTAGGCGAGATTGGACTAAGACTAGATTTCACTAGCTGATTGAGGACGTACTTGAGAATAAACGGATGTCCCCCAGATTGCCTTCGTATCTCAGCGCATACTTCTGGCATCAGATCTGGTGCTTGGGAGAGCAATGCATCTACTCCTTCATCATCAAGAGGCTCAAGAAAATGGACATCGATCAAATCAAACAGTTGTGAGCCAGGTTCCTCAATATTTTGACGGCGACCTGAGCGAGTCACGACAAGGCAGACATAATCACGGACAGCACTACTGTTCACTAGTATACGCAGGTTATTGTAGAGCCTGCGTGCCCAGTTAAAACAATGGACTTCATCAATATCGTCAATCAGAAAAATGGCACATATTTGTCCGATAGTCCTTGCAGCGACCTCGGCAACTTCATTTATTGTAGCTTCTAGATGCTCCAAGCTAGTCGTTGTAAGGTTCTGCTGCTTATTTAGCGATAACCCCAGCGCCTGTAATGATTCGTGGTTTGCCACATTTGCTAGCGTGCTTGCTGTAACGCACAGCTTGTGATCCATAAGCCTAATAATATCCGATGACGATCCGGGTTCCTCCACCATTTCTTTAAGCGATAGATAAAGCGGGAGTGGCAGAAACCCAGTTGTCTCCACTTGCTGCATACGTTGCCAGAGTTCGTGCCCGATAACCTTCAAAATGCTCGTCTTGCCGAATAATCGCCCACCAATAATTCCCAACGATTTCCGGTCTGGAGAACAGATCTCCTCGACTCTTTGGTGAACGAAGCTCCATCTTCCGACAAAATCCTTTGGAAGTGCGTCTCTGGTAAAATCAAACGGATTGCTAGTCATAGCGCCTACTCCGGTATTCCTAATCGCACATGACGAATCCATTGACGGAACAGGTCAAAGGTGATTTTATAAGTTAATGGTGTTTGTTCAGGTGATTCAATCAAGTGGAGGATGTGGATCTGGTTGAGTGTAAACAGTGCAGAGCGATAGTTAACAGAATCATTGTCCATCACCAGCTGCGCTTCGGGAAGTGAACTGTCCGACTGTGCCAGTGCGAATAAAATTTGCTCATGAGCCCGTGCCGCCGATGCGCCCCAGAGTTGGTTGCTTGTAACCTCGTCCCACAGTTCTTTAAGAACTGCAGCATACTGCAAGTCGTAGATGTATCGGTGGATGGACTCCTCAATTGTTACCACTGACACCGGACCAGGCTGGCGGTTACGCTGTCGGTAGGCTAAGCTGCAAAGCTGGCGGGCGATCAGTGGGTGCCCACCACTTGCCTGTGCAACCAGTTCGGTTGCCCTGTCATCATAGGATAAGTCAATCTGTCCACCTATATTGCGCACCATCTGGATACAATCGTCTGGCAGCAGTGGTGGCAAATACTCCTCTTGCAATAGTTGAAAAAAGGGATTTTGCTGCTTCTCATGTCCCAGTCTGCTGACACGATTGATGGCTGGATCAAGTCCAGTTACCAAAAGAGCTAGCCCGTCATTTTCTTGTAGTAGCCCTCGCAATGTCCGCATTAAGATCAGGTAGCGTTCCAGTTTAGGTCCCATTGCGTAGAGAGGAGGCATCAGTAATTCGATTTCATCTAAGAAGATAGCGAGCCGTGCCTCCGATAAGTGATCCTCCAGTAATACGAGCGCTCGTTGTGTGGCATCGACAAATATCGCCGTTGTGTCACCACTATCGAAGTTAACGTTACTAAAATCCAGGTCGATATGTAGTCGGGTTCTAGCATCGGCGCTCCACTTGTCAAGTATACGTCGGTAGAAGGATGACACATCGATACCTGCCTGGAGATCTAGGTAAGCCGTGGGAAAGGGCATCTTCCGCTTAGGTAATGTGGAGATGTAACGCAAAAGCGAGCTTTTACCCATCTTTCGTAGTCCAAACAACCCGATCGGCTGCCCTTTAGCTAGTTGACTGACGAGTGCGTCGGCGAGTGCCTCCCGCCCAAAAAAGTTGAGTACGTCAAAAACTGGAGCCTTAGCATTGTAAGGATCGATACCTTGACCGAGAAAACGCTCTAAGTATCGTGTCAGGACAGTCTTTTCGTTCTTCTCTTTACCACTGACCTGGGCTTCATAGAGCATATTATGCGAGATTGGCATGATTGTGAACATTTGCTGCCGCAGTGTCGCAATCTGGAGCCAGGCGCTATCGCCAACCGTCTGATTGATCACAATGAATGCTTGCGTAATGTTACTGTCAACTGCTTGGGTGTCAGCATAAATGCGCAGGATATCCTCAGCTTCAAGCTGTTTACCCAACGCAAGTCGTGTATAGACTACCGACGCAATGCCCTTCTTTGTCCAAATTGGTAGTGTAGGTAAGCAGAGAAAGCTGGTAGTATCGCCACTTGTAGCGAGATCAAAACCTGCGGACTGAAAAAAATGCTGTATTTCGACGATGACCTGGTTGATTGAGCGCTTCACTTGGTCAACCTGTCGAGAGACCTCAGCAATGTGCAACTGCAACTGAGCTATCCTTGCCCGATCCCCCTGCGACTGCACCAGGTTTAATGCACGCTGATATTCTGTCAGCGCTTCATCCCAAGACTCCTGGGCTACGTAAAGATCACCAATATTACTGAGTGCGTTGGCTACAGCAACAACGTCGCTAATGCTTTGAGCAATACTTTGTGAGCGGCGGTAGTCGTCCAGCGCTGCTGACCAATCGCCATTGCTAGTGTACACACGACCACGGTTCAACAGTGTTGCAGCTACGCCGACAAGGTCATTGCGTTGCTCGTTAATTTTCAATGCTTCATCCAGGTAAAGTAGTGCATGTTCCCAATCAGCTTGTAACGCAGCGATAGCCCCTAGGTCGGACAGAACCACTGGGGCAAGCCTGCTATCGATCTCGCGGACAATCCTCAATGCCTGCTCAAGAACCTGCTTTGCCGCAGCTATATCATCGCTGTTCAACAAAATTGTGCTCTCATCAATAAATACCTGTGCAAGCCCGTTACGCTCACCAAGATCTTCGTAGATCCCCCTAGCCTGTTGCAATCGTTCTAAAGCACCATCAAATTTACCCTGGTCGCGCAATAGCTTCCCCAGATTCAAAAGAGTATCCGCCTCATCAGCACGGTTGCCCATTCTGCGTATAATACTTAGGCTGTTCTCAAGACTAACAAGCGCCTTCTCCCACCGACTTTGGTCACGATAGATATCGCCGATTTTGCTAAGTGTAGTTGCTTCGCCACTAAGATCGCCAATCAAGCGGCGGAGCGCAAGACTATCTTGATAAGCATTAAGCGCTTGAGGCAACTGACCACGCACTCGATAGACGCCAGCAATCCCATTAAGCGATTCAGCCTCGCCATGGGAGTTGTTTGTATGGCGTGCAATTTCCATGCTCTGCGTAAAATATTCGAGTGCCCTGTCATAGTTACCACTATCGGCAGCTAGGGTTCCTAGGCTGTTCAAGACATTAATCTTGTTTGCTGAGTCATCAATTTCCTCGAACAACTTGCGGCTACGTTCAAGGTAGGAGAGAGCCTGACGCGGTCTCTGTATGCGGTAGATACGACCAATGTTTAACGAGGCGGTTGCCTCAGCTGTCTTATCGCCTACAGCAATTGCCAGATCGATGGTTTGCTGAAATGTCCCCAGTGCCATCTCCATAGAACCAAGGTTGAACTGAGCTATACCAATGTTACACAAGCAAAGCAGTCTTCCAACAGTATCATCTGGTCCGATCTCCTGTAGCACTTGTTGGGACATTTGCAGCAGTTCAAGCCAGTACCCGCGTTGAATGAGATAACTATCTAATGCCTCAAGATAGGCAACCATTAAGTTTTTGTCCAACACGCAAGCAGTCTCCCAGCCACGACGAATCTGTAACTCAACTGTTTCAGTGATCCGCCAGTTGCCGTGCTGTGCCACACCTAGGTAATACTGAGCGTGGCGCAGGCGTGCTCCTTCCAGGTCTGGCGTTGTCTTTAGCAGGGCAAATCCATAAGTATGAGCAACTTCCGGTTGACCATACATTTGGTCATCACTAAAATGGATGATTAACTGTTGACGCTGCAACGTTAGCAGATCTCGCTCTACTAGGTATTGGCGCTGGTCTTCCCATACTGCCATTACACCTTCAATATCAAAGCGTGAGGGGTCAAACACAGCGAGCAGCCGGAAGCGGCGCTGTAACTCACTGCTTAATTGATTGTAAGCAGCCTGCAGGACTGGGTCTGTAGTAAACGTCTCAGTAAAGGATGGTGGTTCTAGCTTTGTTTGGTCGTTTGGTGTGGCATAAAGCAGTTGTTGCTCAATCTGCTCAAGCTCCTGCTCTAAATTCTCTATCAGATCTAGATTTTCCTCAAGCTGTCGCTCAAGCTGGAACTTTCTAGATACGTCGGTCTCAAAAACCAGAGTCCTTCGCAGTAAGCTAGTCTTTTCGTAGAATAGTTCGGCTTGCCTCCGCAGTTGATCGCGCTTTTGTTCAAGCAGTCGCCGTTGAGATTGGGATAGTACCGTATCTGATAAGGTAACTGACGATGTTGTCACTGGTGTTGCTGTTACTGCCTTATTGCCGATCCCAAGAATTTCGGCGATATATTTCAAATTGGAATTACCTGGATTCCCCGCTAGTGCTGAATTAAGAAGTGCCTCAATACGCCCTGAGGACTCAGCCCACTGGATTAAATAATAAACTATTTCATTTAGACTAGAGCCAGCAGCGATTGACTCCAAGTTCATATCTAGCCCGTAGCGCACCATAGAATCTAGCCTTGTGAGGCTGGGAAATGCGCTCAATAACGCATCATGTAGCTGTTTTCGTTGTGCTCCGGTTAATTTCATGTGTTGATTATAAACAAATTACATAGTTGTCAGCAAAGTTAACATCCGGATGATAATTCTACCCAAATTGTATCTTTCCTTTTTTGATCAGCGGATCTTTACGCAACTTCCAGAGCGCAACTGCATAATTAGTTTGCAAATAACGCCCGGAAAAATGCAATCCAACCACTTTGCCTAACTCAAGGTCAACTAGGCACGAGCCGGAGTTACCACCTAGTGTTGAACAGTCGTGGGTCAGCAACGGTTGTGCCTCTTTAACACCTGTGATAACTCCTGGCTGTAAACGCTTAATATTAAAGATATTCATAAAGATGCGGCGTATCTCGTCAGGATCATTACGATGTCCATCCCATGCAGGGAAGCCCACGACATACGCTATGCGATTACATATGTTAATCGGTAGGTCAGCGGCAACAATTAGTGGCTTTGCAGCATACCCACCTTGTCTAGAGATAGGTTCAGTTCTGAAGAGTGCTAGATCGAATGTATCGTGAATACCAATAATATCAGTGAGTTCAAACTCTGCGGACTGGTTACTGTTTAATTCTTCAGTGTAATTTATACAGGCGGCAACACCAGGCTCAAATATCCACTTGCCAAGCTGCTCCTGACGGGAAAATTCCACAGCAACGTGTCGATTGGTCATTACGACATCCTCAGCGACTAAGAAGCCAGTGCCCACCCAATCCTTGGATGGATGCCCTGTTAGCTCAATACGACCAACGCTAGAGAAGACAGATTCAATCGCAGTGCGGTATTGCTCCAAAATCTCCCAACCTTGAGGAGGTGGGAAAAATTGTCCGTTCTGGATTAAAATGGCCGGTCTTCCAACCAGTAGTACGAGTGCTTCTAGCCCAGAGACTTCGATTGAATCTAGGGTGGTATCTGCGCCCGAATGCTGTACTTTTTTAACGGCACGCATTCCCATATCAACCAACTCTGCACTTTGTTGAAGGATACGAGACTGAATGCTGTCAGACTTTAGTGCTTCTGGACCACTAGCTGAAGATGCTAGCATCGCATTGCGAAAGAGAGGTTCCTCTACTGGAAATGCTCGCTCCAGTATTATTTCTGGTTCCTGCTCAATATACTGCTGCAATTTTGAAAGGTTAGGCAAACGGCGCAGCGCTTCTGCTACTCTATTTCGAGATTCCATGGATACTCCTTACAAGATCATTATGGTAGTTGGCATCAGGCATTGTAAAACATAAGCTCTATGAATTAGGGTAGGTTTATTTAATGTTCCGCCTTTAAAAAACTCCTATGTTATTGGAGATAGAAAGCTATACGAACAGTATATACAATGGGAACTGATTAATAATGTTGAGTCCACAACACCCAAAATTGTTTGGCGATTATTAATAGCTACTAAGGATAACTTTTATATCTTACCAGCCATACCCAATAGTGAAGCTGCTAAAAAGTGTACCCCGATTGTTATGCTTGTCAAACAAATGTCACAATCAGCTAATAATTCTTAGTCCAGAAGTATCTGAGTAGGTTGTGTTGCAATCCAAATTCCACACTCTAAACTGTCAGATGCCAAAGAAATATCTGTATTTAGTACATGAGAACTAAAATAAGCTTGGACAGGGTGGTTTCAAAAAAGTTGGTTTCATGGATTACGAAGAGCAGATTTAATCAGATGCTCAATTCTATTAGGTGTTGGGGGTTCAATTCTTAATTGCACAGGAACCGCTGCTTAAGGATGACTTTCAGATGTTCTAAATTTATTTCAGTAGCCAAAACGAAAAACGAAAGTCAACATCACCTTTAGGAAGGTATTATTCAGTTTCTCCAGGAGTGAATCCGCTATCTACTTATTAGCTTGTAAAGTATTTTTCTCCCTCATTTGGTCGTCTGGTAATTTCGCCTATACTCTTGCCATCACAATCAACCCAAATGGTCGCATATCGTTCAGTTCTATGAAACCCTGTAAACTCTAAATTTTTTCCTGGAAACTGAGCTTTAAACCATTCTTTGGCTGACTCTTCAGTATCAAAAGTTCTGGTTTTTACTTCCTCTTTTGTTTTATGCCAATTACTATCATCGATAAAATCACAAACGTAATGAGGCATATATCTATTCTCTTTTTTATAGTGTGCTTGGTTTATTTATTATTATCTCATATGTCAATGTAAGTAACTTTTACAAACTGTTACTGTAAGAATCCAGCATCCAGGAGTCAGAAGTCAGAATCTAGAAGGAATTTAGTATGTTTGTTATATTTATTCATCAAATTTTCTCCCGATTCTTTAATTATTCTGACTCCTGATTTCTGACGGATGTATTCTTACCTGTTACTTATAAAAGCTGAGTTGGAGATGCTCAGTTTATATAAAAATTAGGTGTGATGGCAGAAGCTCCCCCAATCGGATGATTTTCCACCATTTGATTCATCAGGGCTTGACTTAGAGTGCGCTCTAAGTTCTAAGGTGAAACTATGCTTCTCTCGGTGAGTCCCATGCAAACCCTGACGATTCAACAGGTTGCCCAGCAAACGGGCTTAACGGTTCACACACTGCGGTACTACGAACGCAATGGCTTACTGGAGCCAATCGATCGCGCTAGCAGTGGGCATCGTCGCTATTCGGCAGAAGACATTGCCCGCATCAAGTTTCTGACTCGCTTGCGGGCGACCGGAATGCCAATTCGGCAGATGCAGGAATTTGCCCGACTGTTTCGAGAGCGACCAGAGGCAATTGGCGATCGCCGCAAGCTGCTAGAAGCCCACGAGCAACAGGTACAGGCACACATTCAAGAACTGACTCGCAACCTGGAAGTGATTCAGTGGAAAGTTAGCTATTACAAGAGCTTGGAAGCCCGTCAGCAGACGGACTCAACTTATTCCTATTCAGAAGCAAACGAACGCCAGGAATGTCTGGCGGCAGGACAAGCTTTCATGTTGGAACGTGCTCTGCAACAGGTAGATACCGAAGCAGAAGTTGAACCTCAACCCCACGAAGCGTCTCCTTCCTTGCATGAGAGCAGATTTCAATCATAACGCTGAATGTCCTCACTCTAGATCGTAAGCATTCAGCTTCACCCATTGAGGTGTCTGTAAACGGCATACCTCACTGGTTGGCTTTGCACTGAAATTAACCTTCACAACAATGGAGAATTCACAATGAATCTGCAAAACAAAGTCGCTTTGGTGACAGGTGGAAGTTCGGGGATTGGGCGATCGACCGCGCTTCTGTTTGCCAAACGGGGAGCAAAGGTGGTAGTGGCTGCCCGCCGAGAATCCGAGGGACAAGCTGTAGTTGACCAAATTCGACAGTTGGGAGGAGAAGCCAGTTTTGTCAAAACCGATGTGTTGCAACCCGTTGAGATCGAGACGCTGATTCATAAAACGGTTTCGCTGTATGGTCAGTTAGATTACGCCTTCAACAATGCTGGAACCGAAGGTGCATTTGCCCCGATAACGCAACTGACTGAGGCGAACTGGGATCGAACCATTGATACCAACTTAAAAGCCGTCTGGCTGTGTCTGAAATACGAGATGGAGCAGATGATTCGCCAAGGAACTGGGGGAGCCATTGTCAACACCTCATCCTGGTTGGCTAAAGGAGGACTGCCCGGTTCCACCATTTATTCAGCTAGCAAAGGTGGCTTGGACGGCATGGTGCGAGCAGCGGCGCTGGAGTGTGCCCAACATGGGATTCGCGTCAACAACGTCAATCCCGGCATCATCGATACGGAAATGTTTCGTCGCTTTGGCAATCCTGACGATCCCAATGATGTAGTCGTGAAAACCTTTACCCAGCACATTCCAATGAAGCGATTGGGCGAATCAGAAGAAGTGGCAGAAGCGGTAGTCTGGCTTTGCTCCGATGCTGCGGCTTACATCACAGGACAGACGATCGCTGTTGATGGCGGCTTTGCCATTCCTGGTTTTCGCAGTTCTTGAATCGGCTAGAAGCAAGACCTGACAGAAATAACTAACTAATACTGAAATACAAAGCGCAAAGGTTGGCAAGAATTGGTTCATTACACACATTAGGAGAAACTATGAATGACTCTCTACTGACGATCGTTGCTCGTATTAAAGCAAAACTTGGAATGGAAGACCGAATGCGGCAAGACTTACTGGGTTTGCTTGCGCCCACTCGTGCAGAGTCGGGTTGCATCACCTTTGACTTATTGAAAGACGTAAATGAGCCAACGGTTTTTGTGCTGTACGAAAACTGGAAAGATCGGGCAGCTCTCGATGCTCACTTTGAGCAGCCTTACGTGAAACAGGTTTTGCAAGCTTATGAGGAGACGTTGGCGGAACCGATCGAGGTTTTGTCTCTGAAAAAAATTGAACCATCATGACTGCGATTTGTGGGAATGGTAAATATTCCTTAATTTGGACAGTTTTATCGCCCCAGCTTCCATAAAGCCAAAAGTAATGCTGGCTAGAGATTACAGATTATTTGCAGTTTTGAACGCATGAGTTTTTATACTGATGCCGATCTGCATAGAGGTAGCTTGACGTTTGGTAAATACTAGCATTTAATCTATCCTGAGTTGACTGTTTGTGGAAACCCAGGATATTACTACTGCTCAATTCCCCAATTAATTCGCGATCTATTTATTAGCGCTTGTTGGGTAAAGACGCGCAGGCTTTCAATCTGCTCGATTTCGTTTGTTGTTAGTTGGGTTGGTATCTCTTCATGCCACTTACCATTATGATAGCGGGTTTGCATCACAGGAATATCATCTCCATGACGGCAAACAGTCAGGACGTTTCCATCCAAGCTTGCGCTCAACTCTCGTCCGTTGATACGGTAACTATTAGTAACAAGCATATAGTTAGTTATAACAGTGACCAAATCTTTGATATTGCTTTGTAGGGGAGCCACAGGTGTAGGCGGATCTGCCACAGTGGGTACTTCTGCATCGCGATTGCGCGGAGCGCAGACGCTTGAAGGCGTTTCGCTTGAGGAGAAGCGACTAGCGTTGTGGGTAGAGGAGTCATTGATGAGCGATGGTTGTTCCTCTGTTAGGGAAATTGCACCATTATCTGCACTCAACTTTTGTTCTCCTCTTGATTTCTCCTTGAACCGCGACACTTTCTCTTCAACCTCAGCTATTTTCACTTGAGTTGGTTGCCTCAATTCTTCCAATGGTGGTGGCAGTTCCTCCTTAACCTCAGTTTCCACTCGCGATGGAGTATTTTGACTGAGCGATGATGACAGTTCGGTAGAGGGCTGTTTTTCGTTCAGCTGTTCGGGTTTTACTTTCTTCTTGACTGAGGTTTTTGCCGCAGCCAACTCTTTTTCCAATGTTGGTGTTGTTAAACCCTTTTCAAGGAAATTACTAAGTATGTTTTTACTATCAAAGAGATTGATATTGCTGTCAGCATCACCATTGCTATCGCTCGTACTGCTGTTAGTAGCTTTATTGCTATAGGAGTATTCTGCATAGCTTGAATCTGTGTTGTTTATGCAGTTAATTGCTTTTGTTTTGGCTTGTTGAATGACTTGCTTATCTCTGTCGCGATCGTATGTAACTCTATACTCTGATTGCAGTTTATTCCAACTGTAGGGTTTGTAAACTTGATAACCAGCAATTTTGACATTGTTATGGATGTAGGTAAAGCCAAGTAGTTCATCTCCCCTCATCTTGGGTAATACTGCAATATTGTTTTCCTCTAGCCGTTGAATGAAAGTAGAGACGCTGGGGCTATCTTGAATAGCTTCCCCTATTGCTTCCCGAATCATCTCCTTACTCGTTGGGGTTTTGTGCTTGCTGTTAATTGCTTTAATACTTTTTGAGCGGTTGGGACTTGTAGATGCAGTAATTCCGTACTCTTGTTCTAACTTTAAGGCGACAGCTTCATTCGTCGTTGATGTAACTTCTAACCCCAATTGAGCTGCAATTCGTCTAGTTGACACCTGGGAATTGAAATAGTCGTAGGAATCATTGACTAAGCTACCGTCTAACCGAATACGTGAAGCTATTATGTGCAGGTGTTCGTGGTTGCGATCGCTATGTCTAACTGCAACGTACTGGCTTATTCCCTTGGGCGAATTATCTTTCGGTAAATACCCCATATCCTTGAGATATTCTTTCGCCACATAACTGTACTGACTATCGGATAAATGTTCGTGATAGTTATCCCGATGGACAATTGAAATAATAAGGTGAGCGCACTGTAGTTTGACTGCTTTGTTCGAGTATTTGGTATTAAGGAACTGTTGGTTAAACTCATCCGGGGTTGTTCCTGTCATGTTGGTACTTATAATTGCAGCACCATCTTTCCCCAGAACGTACTGAAGCGTGTTAAGGAAATTAGGCTTTTTGTAGATGACTGGAATCACGTTTTACTGTTACTTTATTTACCCATACTGCTTTCTGGCAATTCACTTGGTTTGTCCTCACCCGTGCTCATCCGAAATGCAGCATTAATACACAAATCAATTTGTGCGATCGCCTGACGAACAGTATCTAACATCTGCTCGTTGCTTGCTTCAGAAGCTAGGTGAGACAGCATCATCAGTTCACTTTTGACCATACCTGCATGACCTCGAACAGCTATCAAATCAGGTGATGGCTGACAATACAACGATCGTCTGAGCGCACAATCTCGAATATACTGCGCTACTTTGACTCCACAGGAAAAAGCTTTACTCTCGATAGTAGTTTTTTCTTCGTCTGACAGTACGATTTCGACCCGATGCGACCTTTTCATCTGTGCGACTTTACACTTATCAATATTCTCCTGTCGATATTTTGACTTTTACTCAGAAGAATTGCCTACGGGTGTGTATAAAGATTTGATGATTTTTACTAGCAGTTATTTAAAAATTTACGCTAGTTGAAGAATGCAGAATTCAGAATCAATTAGTTAAAGGGTTCGCTACCTTCAATTCTGAATTCTTTTTTGTCATACTATTGTCAATAATTTTGCTTATTGAGAATTTTTTGAACTTTCCTGAATTGAAAGTTACCGGATTACGACATACCTTGTCACTAATATTGAAAAGTAGAATGCCCTACCTCAGTCAGTACTGCTTTGGACTAGTTTGATTGCAGGAAAACCTAGATATAGAAGGATTTTCAGCCATTTTAGGGTGGGTCTGAGGTTGGGAATTGAAGGTGTCATTAAGGTTTAACTAAGGTGACACTTAGGTTAAACTTAACTTTTCCAATTAGGGATAATTGTCGTATAAAAAGAGTAAATAGAAACATTATTTTAATTAAAAATTAGAGGATTTTGAGAATAATGGTGACACTTAAGTTGCACTAAGGTTTAACTAAGGTGTCACATTACTGCTACTAATACTTAAAAGTAGCAAAAAATACAATTAAAGACTTAAATATTAAGTATGCCGATAGGTTAAGCGTATTTGGGTGCCTGAAATTAAAACGATACTATTTGATTGGAATACTGCAGGATTGGATAAATCTCGTCCTGCACAAACCGTACAAATGGACAGTCTATACACAACTGAAAGCATATTTTCCGCAAAGTAAACACAGTAAGAAAGGTAATTCATACGCAACTCCGATAATCAGCGCACTGTTAAGCGAGCCAATAATGTGTTTGTATGCTATGACCTCAAAGAAAAATAAGCACTGTGCAACATAGTATTAGCAGGCTACAAGCGGTTCAGTGCTAATGTCCTAGTTGCAAAGGCAACCGACGTACCCCATACTCTTTACCAGTAGAATGTTTTCGTCAAGCGAACGAAAAAGGTAAACTTAAATTATTTACAAAATAAAAAACTTTTCTGTACATTCACTTACTTACTATCATTACCTGGGTTTTTATCAAATAAAAATTATGAATATGCCAATCTAGTATTTCTACAGTTTAGGTTTCTGTCAAAGTTGAATAAACTGATATATTAGTTAACTTCAAAAATAACTCAATTATGTTTAAGGAAGGATTTAGAAAACGAGCACAAGAGAGCCTGCGTTATGCGATAGAAGAATATGAAAGTTCTTGTAAGTATTTACAGAATGCCGCTGAAAGTCTTTATCAAACACGAGTAACACGTGGACGACTGGTTATTCAATTATGCGAAAATTATATTAATACTTTAAAAAAGTCTCCAATAGAATTAATCCAAGCAGTTGAGAGACTAAAATTTCAAATAAAAGAAATTACAGGAACAGACTTGGAGTTAACTAATGTAGATCCAAGTATCACGGCAGGGTCTACTGCTGGAGCAGGCGTTATGGCGGGCGTAGGGGTTGCCAGTTTTGGACCGACAGCAGCAATGGCATTTGCAACTACTTTTGGAACAGCATCAACAGGTACTGCGATCTCCGCTCTTTCTGGTGCGGCTGCTACCAATGCTGCTTTAGCTTGGTTAGGAGGTGGTGCAGTAGTAGCAGGCGGTGGTGGTATGGCAGCTGGAAATGCTTTACTAGCGTTAGCTGGACCGATTGGCTGGACAATTGGAGGTGTAGCTGTAGTAGGTAGTGGACTTTGGTTAAACGAGGAGAATAAGAAAATTGGCAGAGAAGCCTATAAACGTGCTATGGAAATTGAAGAGTGGACAACTAAAGTTAACACTGCAAAGACAGAAGTCGGTCTTATTGAAGAGCAAACTGTCAAACTCGCGAATCTTATTCACAGCGAATTGGAAAATATTAAGCAGAACGCTCCTCATGATTACCAAAACTTTAACCCATATCTAAAACAACAACTGGCAACTGTAATCAACTCTATCAATTCGCTCTCGCAGTCACTTCAAAAAACAGTAGACATTAAATGGTAAATATTAAAGGCAGCATTATTTATATTTATAATGCTGCTAATCCTTAGGTATGGAAAATATAGAAAATAAACATCAAACAACTCAATTTATTGCTGCAATTGTAGCAGAGGATAATCTGCGCCGAGCAGAACAGCTAGCGGCGAAACTTAGTCAGCAAGACCAAGCATTTTTTGAGGCGATCGCAGCGGTTGATAGAGTTCGTGATTTTATAGAATGTCCTGAAAATATTTTAGGAAATACAAGCACAAAACATGGTGAAATTGCAGAGCAAGTAGAAGTAGGTATCCGTAATGCTAAATCGCTCTTGCAATCCACCTCCACTCATGCCACATTTGAAGGTGTGAGTAGAACAGCACCAGAAGATTATTTAATTGATGGGGTTAAAGTACAGTCTAAGTTTATCAACGGGGCTGGAAATACTCTAGATCGCGTTCTCGATCACATGAAGAAATATGAAAACTTTGGTAGAGACGGATCGTATTACCATATTCCAAAAGACCAATATGAAACTATTCAAAAAATTTTGAAAGGTGAACAGGTTGAAGGACTAACAAGCCGTAATGCTCAAACAATACAAGAAAAGGCTCAAGAGATAGAGCAACTTTCTGGTCATTCTTTTAGTCAAACGGTTAAATCTGCCTCATCTAACTATGAAGATATACAACTTGGTAAAGTGAACGATACGCTAAAGCAACATGAGAAAGAATTAAAAAGAGAAAACGAAAAAATAAAAGACAGAATACAGACCGAATCTCAACCAGGTTTTGCTGATTTTACAAAAGTTGCCGTTAAAGGCGCAGTTATCGGAGGTAGTATTCGATTTGCAACTAAGCTTTACGCTAAGTATAAAGAAGGTAAAAATGTTTTCAAAGGCGAGTTAACAGTTGAAGATTGGAAGGAAATTGGATTTGAAACTGTTGAAGGGGCTGGGCTTAGTGGAATATCAGCAACAGCAATTTACGGGTTAACCAATTTTGCGAATATGTCTGCCCCTCTAGCTGGTGCTTTTGTTAGCGCGAGTATGGAAATTGCTAGCTTGCTTAGTAGTTTGAGTAGAGGGGAAATAACTTCTCATGAATTTGTTGAGTTGAGTTTATTTGCTTGTGCAGACTCAGCGATTGTTGGAGCTGGAGCGACTATTGGACAAGCGCTCATTCCAGTTCCCCTTATAGGGGCAGTTATTGGTGCGATCGCAGGTCGAATGGTTTCAGGTTTCTGTAAAAAGTTTTTCAAAAACAATACTCTACTTGTTCAGCAGGTAGAGCAATACTACCAGCAGTCACTTGCTACAATTAACCAAGTTGATCGGGCAGTAGTTGCTAATCTAATTGCTACGTATGAAAAACTAGGGAATTTAGCTGAAGCAGCTTTTGACCCCAACTTAAACCTTAAGCTAAGATTGCAAGCTAGTATCCAATTAGCTGAAGCGTATAATGTTCCTGATTCCAAGATTATCCATAATTTGGATGAGCTTGACTTGTTCATGCTTAGCTGAGATAAAAGCTTTTTAATTTATGCTAAATGGAAGATATGAGGAACCTGTGAAGCGAAGCGATGCTCGCCCTAATCAGCACGAGGAGTTTGAATCTTCAAAAACATGGCACGAATATTAAAATTGCGGGTAAAACCGAATGAGGGCGAATTATATAGTTAAAGATGTTGCAGGGTCTACAACTGAGGGACTATCAAAAACGGGCGAGCGCTCCCATTGTGGCAAATCTGTAATTGATAACTAGCAACTTGGGTTAATAGAACTAATTAGCGGCTTTTGAATCAGACCCGCTGATGACAATGGTTGGCGATCGCGCTAAAACATGGGTAGACTAGTTGTTTACCTCATAAATGATTTCTGGGTAAAACTTTATATAAAAATGCGAGTTTCTTCGGTAGGGATTACCGAAAAAACTTAATAGACTGAAAACAGCCTTTCAGATAAAAAAAATGGACATTATTACAAATATTAATGAAGCAGCTACGTTTGCAACAGTAGGTGCCGTTGTGGGTGTTACTGTTTATCACAGTGTTGGGGGAGCGGGTTTAGCAATTGGCGGAACTGCTTACGGTGTTGGTTTGGTTGCGTTCGCTGGCACTGGTGCAGTTGTTGGTTTAGCTGCGTATGGTGTGAAAAAATCGGTTTTTGGATAATTTATAACTTTATGGAAGAAAAATGATAAATATTTTGGATATTTACAACCTAGGTTGTAAATTAGTTGAAGATACGCGACACAAGCCGAAGCAATATTTAGGTGAAGTTGTCATATATGACAACAAAAATTGTAGATGGAAAATAAAACTTCGTTCTACGGGAACACGTGGACGTTACTTAAAGCTTTCATCACAAAATTGCAAGGAGTTAAGAGCATCTGCGGACGGGTATAAATCGTACTTACAAATGACGTCTTCTGAATGGGAAGTGCTTTACCGATTAGCTCATGGTGTAGAAGATGTTCAAGGGCGTGCTCAACAGATTTTAAACAGATTAATCGGACAAGACTGAGCGATCGCGCTCCTTAAACCCCACACCCAACACTGATTGGGCAGTGGGGTATTTTGCAATGGTGGCAATCAAAACACAGCGACCGAATCCGGTATTATTTTTGGCTGAAATGCGTATAAGGAGTAGATTGTGGGGAGATGAGCTTATTTCGTTGCACCTTTAGATTAAAAATACTAATTCTTCCTTGCGTTAAATTTACAATCAAACTCTTCCTTCCTGAATGAGGATATCAATTTCTTTGCAGGCATCTTCAATAAGCCGATCTTTATGATTTTGACTGTAATTGACTACGGAAACCTGTTTTACAAAAGGTATTTCATTTCCTTCTGAATTAAGAAGCTTAAAGTCTAAACGAGAATTACTACTAACGGGTAGTGAATATATTTTTATTTTTATGCCTTTATATGTAATTATTTCTGCCATTTTCTTCGTTTTATTTTTCCCGTGATTTAATAATAACGAATAAATACCTTTAAGGCTACTGACACTGAGACTGCTGCTATGAATGGTGTCCACAGTCTAAAAAGCGTTGTAAGGTATGGACGCCAGAAAGTTTCATCTACTAGATTTATTCGTGAAGAATCGGGAGCGGTAGGGGTGGGTGTTGGGAGTAGGGAAGCAACTGGAATTAATCTTTGGCCTCCTGTAGAATGTTGTAGATATTTTTCTATAAGTTTGTAGTTTCCTAGTAAATTGTCACAGAGTTTGAAAAATGAGCTGATCTGGACGGCAGTGCAAGGAAATACAAGAAGCTCTAGTTGGTGCTTTTCCTACAAAATCATCATTAGAGAAAATGCTGTCGTTTGAATTAGATGAGAACCTAAATGCGATCGCAGGAGAAGGAAATTTACATGGCGATCGCAAGAAGACTGCGTTGTTCGGCGCTCCCCGCCAAGTAGCGTACTGGATCGGCGAAAGGGATGTAGAGACCGTTTTCAAAATGGGTGAAAGTTTGGTCTAGTGCCTGTTCTGTACTGGGTTCAAATTCAGCGGGTAACCATTGGGTTACCAAAGCATCCATCAAAAACTACCCTCCTCCAGATGCGATCGCGCAGCGTCGTTGAATCAGCTGCGGAGGGTCGCACGGTGTTGGAGGTTGATAAAAGTGGTTCCGCCTGAAAAAAAATGAAGCGATTTCGGATCGCTTGAAATATATAGGATTGGAGCAATGGCTACTGATATACTCTTTTCCATAATTACTGATGATGTTCTCCTACCAGATACGCTGACAGGAGGTGGGGACAGCCTGTTATTTATTTTAGAAATCCCATCTCTAAAATATTTTTGGGGGGTGGGTCTGGCTCGCGCAATGATTCAAGCATCAAAAATTTACCGGATTATGACATACCTTGTCACTAACATTGACTAGTAGAATGACCCCACCCCAGTCAGTACTGCTTTTGACGAGTCAGAGTGCTGGAAAATCTAGATATAGAAAGACTTTCAGCCATTTTAGTGAGGGAGACGACGTTGGGAATTGAAAATGTCACTAAGGTTTAATAATGGTGACAGTTAGGTTAAACTTAACTACTCCAGTTAGGGATAATTATTGTATTAAAAAACTAAATTGAAATAGTTTTTTAGGTAAAAATTAGAGAATTTTTAACAGTTAGGTGACATTTAAGTTGCACTAAGGTTTAACTAAGGTGTCACATTACTGCTACCAGTAGGTTAAAGTAGTGAAAGTCACAAATTAATACGTAATTTTTTATTAAATCGATAGACTAACCGTATTTAGTATGGGTATTGATTTGATAAATAGCAATTCTTTGTTGGGGATTAACCTTCTACTGGATAAAATTCTTTTGCCATTTAAATGAACAAGTGATTATGACTAGGAAACAGGATACAAATTCAGTGCTAAGGATCATTAGGAAAAAGAACTCGCGCCAGGGACAATTACTCGAATACTTGAAGGTACGAAAGGAGGGAGGAAGCGATTTGGCGATGATAGCAATTACTTCTTACTACCTGCCAGATTGTTTGTATGATTCGGGTGTGAGGGGAGTTGAACTGCAACGGGCGGTTGTGGATGCGATCGCGCAGTTGGAAGCACAGATATTGAAGCTCAAGTACAATTATGGGATGGGGCAATTTCCCCAAGTGGTCGTCATAAACCCGATTGGAGGGGTGTCCGATCTGGGACTTGATTCGACTCAAATAAGTAGTGTGGCGAATGTCAATCCTAATCCCGCAGTTTCGTTTTTTGGTAATGAGGCGACAACTGCGACTGTTAGTACTGCCAAGGTAAATCCGGAGTCAGTAGAGATGGTTTCTCTGAAGGAGGAATCTTTTTTGGAGGAAGATTTAGACGATGATGACGGTTTTTTTGATGATGATTCTGATGTGATACTACCTGGAAGTATTGAAGGGGATGCAGGATTTCGATTGGCATAGAACAAAATCAACAATCCTGCATAACCGTATGAGTTGAGTATGAACTTTTTTTTAAATCAATGTAATGCTGCTGTAAAGAAGGTTTCTGGCTATACCGGAATAATATTTGTAGCAGTTAGATTGTAAGAAATAGTACAAGACTCAAAAAAAATGAAGATATGGCTAAGACGGCTAGCAAAACTGAAGTTAAAAAAATAGTTTTGACTTTAGATATGGGTGGGAGCAAAACCAAGGCGATCGTTCAGGAATATTCAGCGATGTTACCGACAGTTTTGCTTTTAGACTCAGAAGTTGCTGATGTAGGTAAGGCTTCAGTTGAAACAGTTGAACCCGAAGGGTTGCCGGAAAACCGAGCTTGGGTGGGAATACGGGGTGAATATTACGCTTTGGGAGAACTTGCCCGCCGTCGATTTGGGGGTATATCGCAACTTAAGGAACTCAAGTACCAACTAGCAGTACCTAAGGTGTGCGGTGTCATTTGGCTTGCTAAAGAGAAGTTGAACTTGGGCAATGATGTTAGTGTTTACCTGAGTATTCTGCTACCACCGGGAGAGGTTAGCGATAAGGAACAGTTAGAAACCCGTTTGAAGGAAACATTTAGGGGGTTTGAAACACCATCAGGCAAGATGCGGGTGAAGATGCTTTATTGTAATATTTCTTCTGAAGGGAGTGGTTTATTCTTCCACCGTAAGCGTACTTTGAGTGAAGTTTTTCCTTCGATGTACGTCATGCTTGGTTATCGTAACGCCAGTGTTTTTACTGTTCGAGATGGTGTTGCTGGTGTAGGAGTCACCAGTAATTTTGGAATGTTTTGGTTGGTTAATAATTTTGTTTCTAAGACCTCAGGGCTAACCCCAGATAATTCAAATATTGTCGAGGTATTGGTGGAAGCAGGCGTTAGTTGCGATCCCCTCGTGCTTCAAAAACTCTCACGCAAGCGCAAACGCGAAGACATTCAACTTGATGGTGAGATGATGTCCAAGGCTTTATTGCTTGCTAGAGATGAGTATTCGCGTGCTATTGTGAGGTGGTTGCGCTCAAAAATGGATGAGGATGTTAAAGAGTTGGTATTTTGTGGTGGGACTGCCGATTACATTCGTTCAGAGATAGACACTTACTTTCAGAACCAAGGGATTAAGCTCTCTTGGCACGCTGATATAACTCTACCCGATGAGATTTCTGCTGGTATGGGTAATCGCATGGCTGATGTCTATGCGCTGCACCAGTATATGATTATCCAGTTTGATAAGCTAACAGGTTACGAGCGTTCCAACTCATCATTACCTACTCAACCAATTCAAACTCAATCAACTACAGCTAGTTTGTCTGAGGGCACAAAACAACAGTACGGTTTTGAGTTTCCCACTCGTCCCCCCCACTTTATAACTGTTAACGAGAAAGTCTAGTTTGAGCGCAAACAATCAATCAGCGCAACCGTAGCGCTGATTGGTTTCTCCTGCGATCGTAATAGCAAAGAGCATGAAAATGTCATAGCCCTTCGATACCAATGGCACTTGAGAGATGCTTTCGGATGTTAAGATATGCCAAAGATTCTCAATAACTTTGCAGTTTTTTGCAGATTGGGAATAACTTCTTATTCTCTCCATTATTTTTCCCCACGGGTTATAAAGTTTTGTAGAGTGCGGATTTCTGTAGATAATAGAGCAAGCGATTACGGAGTACGGCTGTATCGCGTTGTTGATAGTATTTGTGTTGAGTACCGATCGCATGAGGAATGCAAATTATGCAGCTACAGCGATTCGACAGCATCGAGGAATTCTGGCATTGCGCTCAGACTTACTTACTCCAGCATGAGATAGAAAATAATGTTTTACTCAGTATTTGTTATACCTTATTGCACAATCGTGAACGTTATTCAGATAAGCCTTATCTAGCAATTGTCCAGACAAGCGACGAGATTTTAGCTGTTGCCATCCGAACTCCTCCACACAAATTGCTACTATCCAAGACCAAAAACTTGGCAGCCTTGACATTAATTGCTCAAAATTTGCAACATCAAAAGCTACTACCGGGAGTTATGGGATTAGTACCAGAGGTAGAAAGATTCTCGCATACCTGGCAGACGCTGACCGGACAATCCTATCAAAGGTCAGTAGAAACCAAGATTTACCAATTAACAGAGGTGCTAAGAGTTGCCACTGCCAACGGGCATCTTCGCCCCGCAACTGAAGGCGATCGTTCTGTTTTGATAAAGTGGCTGGGTGCATTTCTAGAAGCGATTGGGAAGGAAGTCAATGAACATATTGAACGCGAGGTAGATAATAGGTTGAAACAGCAAAATACTTATTTATGGGAAGATAGCGCTCCCGTTTCACTTGTGTCTTGTAAACAAGTTTTACCAAAGGTGGGTCGGATCAACTTAGTCTATACACCACCAGAGTATCGCCGCAAAGGATATGCTTCTGCTTGTGTGGCAACATTAAGTCAAAAACTACTAGACCGGGGATGCAGTTATTGTTTGCTAATAGCAGACGTTGCAAATTCCACAGCCAACCATATTTATCAAGCAATTGGCTATCGCCCCATCTGCGATTGGCACGAATACTCATTCCTCAAGAAGGAGCAAACATAACATGAAAAGGAAAATTTCACACAGCTTTAACCCAATTGGTAGGGATTCTTAGGTAAAACGGTCGAGTGTAAAGATTGAAGGTTCAGGTTTTAAAGTGTAGAAATACTTGAGGAACAACCTAAATTTTTACTCCGTCGTTGATAACCAAAACTTAGCATTTAAATTATGCTGAATGTCTCTAAAGTGATTGCTTGGACTTTAATAAATTTAATTTTTTACAGTGTCAGTCTATCAACATTCTTAAAACTTGCCTTAGCTGGGGAACCAATTATGGATAGAAACTGCGGCTATCATGTGAGAACACCAGCAGTAGTTCATAAAATACCACCACAAGACCGAGCTAGAATCTTGCTGACATCTCCCTTTGAAGTGAACAATCAAAAATATGCTCTACAACTCCTGAAATTTCCCGACTCTACAGGTGTTTTATGTCTTTGGAAACCGAATGCTCGACTCCCACAAAGATTAGGAGACGTGTCGATTATTCAAGAAAAGGTGATTGAAAAAATTGAAAAAGATGCTTCTCGACCAGCAACTTATATAGTTACAGTCAGAAGCGAGAAAGCTGAAGATATATTAAGAACAATTTATAGATTAAACCTAACTAATCCCAATCAACCAAAGGTGACACCGTTACTTAGAGTGTACAAAAATTAGACGGGTATTTTTGTCTGTAGATGCAGAGTTTATCCTCAGTGGGGATACTGAGTTACGAGTCATTACCAGCCAGAAGTTTAACCTCAGTACAGGTTGGAAAACTGAAACTTCGTCTAAACCTTCTCTATTGCTGTAATATTAGTATTGAAAGCTTTATCGCTCAACAATTTGGTAACCTATAGTCATTCACAACTCCCAATCCAGCGTAAAACCCTCATCAGCATCAACAGATTCAATTTGGGTGTCAATTGGGGTACGAGTTGACTCATCCACAATAGTCTGATTTGGTTCTATGGGGGTTGGATGGGGGTTAACTACAGCAGACTGTACTGGTAATACACCCTGCTTAAACGCAAAGTAGCAATCTACAATAAAGTATAGCGTTTCCAGGTAACTTTTACCCAATCGTTGCGATTCTGCAAAGATACGCTCGCGGTAGCTGTCTTTGATTCGGACTTTTTCTGGGGTTTTATCTTGCTGAGAAACCATAACTATAATTCGTAATTCGTAATCAAGAGTTCATCAATTACACACCATCAGTAAATCCGCTTGCAGAGGAGGAACTAGCAATGGTTTTAGCCATTTGTAAAAGTCCATAGGAATTCGCCTCTACAGGGTTGTCGAGAATTTCAAACCCGTTCTGCACGAGCAGTTTTTTAAATCCAGGCAGCAAGCAACCGCCTCCAATCGCCCAAATGTCATCTCCTTGGTGTTTTGCTTCAAGGGCGAGATTGACTGGTTTTTTCAAATAGCTTTCGTACCAATCCTTCAAACACGCAGTGTATACGTCTTTGATATCGATATCGCGGCTGTACTTGGTATGTCCCATTTCAAGACAAAAGCGAATTTTCGATAAATCGCCAAGCTTCCCACCGTTGAGAGGTTTCATCTTCTTGGCAATCTCACCGATAAGAGCTTCCACTCCTGCGGCGTAGGGGGTATGAACTTCTCTTTTCCCCTGAAAGTAACGAGAATAAAGCGTTGTCCCGTTCCCAAAATCAACGACAGTTAATTTTTTGGGGAGCTTTCGTCCAAAGAGCGCACCCATACCTTCAGGCACGACTTTGAGAACCTCTACCCTGACATCAGAAAGTTTACCAGCAAGCATCGGTTGGTATTCACCATTGAGCACTTTTAGCAAATCATCAGTTAAAGCAATATCGTGCAAACTCACAACCAGCTTTAAGTGCCAAGTCTTGCGATGTGGAAGATGAGCCAACGCACCCAATAAAGTGATAAGGGCGTTGTTGACTTTGTTAGCGTTATTGTCCGTGTTCCGCTCGAAGTAATACCCAGTACGGAAAGCCGACTCCCCTACAGTATAGGCGTTGCCGTTATAGACTACCCGACCTGGTACATCCTCCATGTCTTCTCGTGAAATGTAACTGGGAATTCGCACGACATCAAAACCATCGACCAACAATTTGACGCTGCCATAGCCGTTGTCGAAACCGGCACAAAAAATTTTTTGATTCGCGTGAATGTTTTTAGAAGTCATAGGGGTTATATGGGGTACAAAGCCTCAATGATTATAATATACCCTAAAAAGCACCTATGTATACCCTTTATAGGGGTTAATTTCTAGTAAAAACTGATGGGATACGCTTAGCCCCTATATATACCCCAATATCGCTGAAACTATTGTTGGTGCTAATAAAGAAAATTATTGTTATAGAATTGTAAATTTTTTTCTAAAACAGAGCCATAGTGTTCTAGCAAAAAGCTTTTCCCTCTACTAAGATAATACTGGCAACAGTTAAATTGTAAGCAATAGTAGAGATTATTTAAACGCTCGTGTATCTCCAAGACGAAGGAGCCAGAACTCATAATTGATCGGTTGAGAATTCAAACGCGTAACCGATCGTTGACCACTCTACAGTGCATCATGGGGGACTTAACCCATTACTTATCACCCAGTTGCTTCACTTCAACGGAATTCTGGCGACTGACGTCACGAGTTCTTGTGAAAAAAAGAAAATGGCTGCGTATGCAACCACTTGCTATTATCTAACCGCCAACGTTATTGATTACGCAGCAGTTTTTCTTAGAATCCCAGGTTCCTCCCAAAGCTTCACAATCGCTTTTACCTCCTGAGAGTTTTTGGCAGATACTTCCGTCTCCTCTGACTACATGTTGTGACCTGCAATCATAAATGTCAAAACCTGCAATCAAGATTTTTTCAAACCAGAATTATTTGCAACTGAAATTACGTCTCAACCAGGATTATTTGCTTTTGAACCAGGATTATTTGCAACTGAACCTGCAATCATGCAAACAAACCAGGATTAACTGCAACTAGACTTGTGTTCAGAAACTCATGGAGCTACCGAATAAATTTACTTTGAATTTTTTACCGACTTTCTTGACCACACAACAGGTAGTAGATGGTTGATTCAGTCTAAAAATCGGCAGTAAAATAAAGGGTAGTTTATTTTACTGCTAGTTGCATTTAATTCTGGTCTTTGACGAAATCACTATGTTGACAATTCGGGGGAATTTTTTTGAGTAAGCTGCTAAACTACCGTTTGGTGCGACTTTTGGCTAGTTGCAAATAATCCTGGTTCAAGTAGATGATTGCAGGTTCAGTTGCAAATAATCCTGGTTCATTTGCAGCTAATTCTGGTTTGGTCACTCCCTTAGTTGCAAATAATCCTGGCTGAAAAATGTCTTGATTGCTGGTTTAAGCATTTATAATTGCAGGTCGCAACAACTACACCGCATTGTCCCGCTTCTGAGGAGAACCCAATCACTGTACCGCCGATCGCAACTAATGCAGCAATACCAAGGATTGTGCGAAACATAATTTCTATCTCCTATACAGTTGATTCGCAATTTCTGTGCGTCGGCGTTGGTATAGAACTGGTTTTCAGCACGAGTTATCTGTCAGAAGCGTTGTAGATATGGATTGGTTAAAGAGAGAAAAATAAGGGAAGCTACAGTCTTCTCCCCTTGTTTAATGGCTATTGCGTTACGGAAAGTATTTGTTCATTTTCATAAGGAATTTCATCTATCACTTTGGAGTCATCAACAGGGCTAATTTCCTCCATTTCCGCATACTTTTGTGCCAATTTCTTACGGATTTCCCATGATTTACGGTTGTAAGCCAAAAGTTCCTCCAAACCCATGTTGAACTTAGTTTTTGCGAAAGTTAGCAATTGTTCTGTGGTGTAACGACGTTCTTCAGAAGTTCCGAAACAGATTTCAAACTGAGTTTTGAAAGCTTTCCAGTCGAAATTGTCAGACCCTAATTGTCGTTGCGATTCTTTACCATAGAGGTCACGAATTGAATAGAAAATTGCGTTGTATTTCCGCACATCGAATGACTCAACTTTGAATTGCTCCATTGCAGAATCGTCGATGGTTACAACTTGGGTTTTAGTAGATTTAGCAGCCATAATTTCTCCTATGTGGCTTATTGACTTCATTTATTTGGGGTGTTAACCCCTGTAAAGAAGAAAAATCTCACCCAATAACGAGCGAGATTTCTGAGACGAATGAGTTAATAATTTAGGATTAGTTAATACCACAACAAGCCTCTTGTTTACCTTCGCTTATCTAAACTATAGAAGCTACAAAGTAAGTAAAATCAAGGTTCATTGTCTTAGAAATTTTCTACATCGATACTTGCTTCCTTTGCCTACAAGCTTTCAATCGTTGTGGAAATGCCTCAAGAAACCTTCTATAACAATTGAAAACGGATTCATTGTTGTTATGGAAGATGATTTATGAGTTATAGATAACTGAAAGGAAGTGATGAGATAAATTGTGGGGTGACGACGATTTCGCCTCTAACCAGTACTTGCTGTAAGCAAGTGAGGGAATGGGGTGGATGAGGATCTGCTAATTTCAGATTTTTGTGCATAGTCCAGTTCTCCTTTTTATTGGTTTAACTTTTTTCACATTAACTACTTTGTTTGTCACTCCTGGGTAGTCTTTTAATTTCACTCCTGTCCCAAGATTTTGCATTCCTACCACTTCATATACAGCATTCTCAAACATGACAAAATCTTTGGAGTTGTAACGATATCGAGACTTTTTAATACGTCTTTGACCTTTTGACACTTTACGTTGGCGATACACTCTTAAATTCTCACCATTTTTATTTTTGTTACGAATTCTTCGACCACTACTCAGTTCACTTCCAGATTTTATAGAACCATCTCTACTATCAATATATTTAGCATCATAGAATTGCTCCATTGAACGCTTGTTCCGTCTAATTTGTTCTAGCATCAAAGGTTCTATTCTTTCTTGAGTTGTTCCACCAGCAATTACAAACGCATCATTATGATGGGATTTCTCTATGTTAAAATCTCTCCTGACTCCTTTGGTAATATAGCCATAAGTTGAACTATACTCACCTTCATTCGTTAATCGCCATCGGACTGTTGACATGAAAGTTTCACCTTTGAATGGTTTGAGTTTGGGTTGCCATCCAAATAAAAAACCATTTTTTGTATGATTTTTTGGAGTATGACATTTATCGCAAAGAGTAATGAGGTTTGCTGGTCTATCTGTTCTATCTTCTTTCCAGAATCCAATGTGATGTACCTGCAAGATGGGATTTATAGATTTATTTTTACAGTTGGGATTCTGGCACTTGTGTCCATCTCTATGAAGAATGTATTCTCGAAGATTATCAAAACCATATTGTTCACCTTGTTGATAACCAACTCCTTCAATGGAAGCATCTTTTATTTTTTGAATGTTAAAGCTAGCCACTTCTATTACAATCTTTTTGACAGGGACAATCTCAACAATGCGTTTAATTAATTTATGATGTGTATCTAATTTATGTTGAATGCTAGGAGCCAACCATTTATCTTTTCGTCTACGATTATTAAATCTTGGAGCACGATACCGTTTTCTATTACGGCGTTGACGGCGATATGACAAACGCTCTTTTAAGCACTTGGAAATTCCTTGCAGCATCTCGACTTCACCACCAATTAACTCCTCTTTTTCATTGACTACACTGTAGCCAATATTGGAATATCCAGCATCTATCCCCAAATTTCCAGGTTGAGTATAACCACTGGAACCATAAATTAATTGAATGGCAAAAGGGTCACGACGATAAATTCTTGCTTTACCTTCTTTTAAAAGCAACCGAGCTTTTCGTGGAGAAGTTGGCATTAATGGGCGTTCATGTTTGTTGACAACGTAAACTTTCATGATTTGTATTCCTAATAAATAGGTAATCGTCTTTCGACGTAGTTTTCTTCGCCAATGTTTATCAAGGTTTTGTGCCAACAACACTTTCCCTCTCTCCGCAGGAATGTTTAATCACTGGTCGCAGTGTTTGGAACTAGAAAACGGTTTGCCAAACCTACATCCCAAAGTGCCTATGTATTCTTGATAAACGTAGTAACTCTGGCTTAACGAGTTACTAAGGCTAATGACGTACCTCTAATTTCTTAGAAGTCCACACTTCCGCAAGCGGAAGTGTGTGGAGTCGTCACAGATAGTAGTGGGTTCCTAGCAAACCTTCATATTCCCAAGTATCTGGATATCCTTTTTCTTCATTACCTTCGATATGTTTGCCAAAATAGTAAGCGATATGGTTACTGTTCCAGTACCAGCTACCATCTGTTCGGCGACAAATTTTGGTTTCTAACCATTGGCTGGTGCGGACTACCAATCCTCCATCGACGAATTGAATAGCTGGTTTAAAGGTATTTCCAGATGCGTTGGATATCCAGACGCCGCAAACTTGAAAGTGAAATTTCATATTGGCAGTTTCTCTATTTATAATTTCTCCAGTTGCGGCGTTAGCCAGAGTCTATCTCCTTTCCAATACTTACATTTTTCAGGCGTTTACTCTTCTTCCAGTTGCATCTCTAGAGCGTTATCTTCAACTAGACTCTCACCCTCGAAAGAGATTTTTGTCCCCGCTAAAAGTTTTTCTATTTGGGTAAGAGCTTTCACTAATTCTTTGAGTTCTCTAGGTTTATCCCAAATATTGCTATCTTTAACAGCTTTGTTTAATCGACTTAATCTACTGCTAACTTCTTTTTTAGACGGTAGAGGTTTTTCTTTTTTCTTTGGCTCATCTAGTAGAGCGTTTTCTACCAACTCCTTAATTTTAGACAAAGACAGTTTTTCACCAATTGCTTGTTTTAATACTTCAGCCCGTTTCTCATCATTTTTGATTTTAGATATTGCCAGAGCTTTAGTATATTCCAGTTCTCCCCTTGACAAGACTTCCTTGATATCGTCCTTAAGCTTGAGTACGGGAAGTCGATTGGACACGAACGACTGCCAGGTTATTTTTCCTAATTTAGAAAATAACTCTTGTACGGTAAGGCTTTCGGAACTCCCCATAACGTTATGGGGTACTTTGCCCTTTTCTTCGTCTTGCATTCTGTAAAGAATAGAAACAACTTCTTCAGTTTCATAATCTAACAAGAGAGCAAGTAGTTCCAAGATGGCAGTCGTTTCCTCATAAACGTTAAGGTCTTCTCTCTGAAGGTTTTCGACTAAACGAATGCGGTTGGCTGCGGTGTCGTCACATTCAATGATGTTGACGGCTATATTTTCTAGTTTCGCAATTTGACAAGCCCTGAGACGCCGTTCGCCTGCTATGAGTTCGTAAGTGTTATCTCCAATAGGTCTAACAACTATTGGTTCTAGCAGTCCTACTTCCTTAATACTATTAGCAAGGGATTCAAGTTTTTCAGTGTCAAAGTAGCGCCGGGGTTGGGATTCTGGAAGAACGATCTGTTCGATGGGTAAGGTAGCCTGTGGTGTGGGGTTGGCTTCGGTTTGCCCGAATAAATCATCCAAACCGGACATTCTTTCTATTGTGCGATCGCTCATAATTTAGAGATATGATTTGCTATTTCTTGGAGGATTTTGACTGCAGGGTGACTTTTTTTGTAAAGTGCAAGTGGTACGTGTGCTTGGGTGGCATCTGGGAAGGCAGTCGATTTGGGAATGGGGGTAGTAATATGTATTCGTCCTTGCACTTGTTTTTTTACCTCCTCCAGGATACCCGTGTCTTGTAAATTTCGCCCATCATACATTGTTGGAACGATACAGGCAATCTCTAATTTTTGATGCCCTCCTTTTTTGATTCGGGCAATTGTTCCTAGTAAGTCGCTTGTACCGAGGTAACACTTATATTGTGTTTGCAAAGGTATTATGACATGGGTCGCTGCCATGAGGCTCATAACGCTTAGTAAGCCTAAAGAGGGGGGACAGTCGATAAGAATATAGTCAAATTGGTCTAGTATGTCGTCGAGTACAAGTTTTAGTCGCATTCGGTTATCGACTGTCATGTCTTGCATTATCTCTCGTTCGGTACCAGCTAAGTCTTTATTGGTAGGAATTATATGCATCCCATGAATTGAGTTATCCCATATGTGTAGGGGCGCACGCTCGGTAATAGCACCATAAATATTTTGCTCATGAGTGAGTTTTTCTCTGCCGAGTCCCATGAAGGCTGTGAGCGATGCTTGCGGGTCCATATCCACAAGGAGTACCCGATGTTTTTGGCTAAGGTGGTAGCCCAAGTTGTGAGTTATACTTGTTTTTCCCACTCCGCCTGACTGATTGACAGTAGCGATTATTTTGGTCATATCAATGTACATGGGTAATGTAGTTCTTAAGTAGGTAATGTAGTTCTTAAGTAGGTAATGTGGATCTATTGTAGGTAATGTAGTTCTTAAGTAACTGTCATAAGCTCTGAAAACCGTTAAGGCATGGGAGTATTATAATCTCGGAGTGTAGCTTCATTACACAAGCGTGTTATTACCAATTCCTATAATGTTTGATAAATTTCCCCAAAAGATAGGCATTTTTGACGTTTATATTCGTTACAAACAGGATAGTCTAGTTACCAAATGTTATGAATTTTAGCTTCGGAGAATAAATTTTTCTTGAGTTTATTAGTGGTGACTATTAGAATCTGATTATTTTATTGTAAATTAGAAATTAGCAAGCATTGCTCAAAGCAGAATAATTAGCTCACATTTCTTACAAGTTAAGCGACTGTATTCACCGGAATCTTTACTGAGAATACATTTTGAGCATTTTTGGTGAGTCAGATTTTGGTGAGCGTGTGAAACGCAGAAATCTAAGTTTTACAAAACGTTGAGAAACGTTGTGATAAATCCGGGTTAGCTTTTAGGTGTTGAATTCCCAAAAAAATGTGAGGAATGTCAGTTTTTGTTTTTCCAGGATACATGAGTGTGATTTGGAAAAACACCGGAAAATAAAGTTTGATAAAAAGAGCTTCTATGTGCTCAAGTTAAATATTTAATAGTTCAGCTATTTCTGTCAACTGACAATTTCAGATCTAGTTCTGTAGAGAGGCAAATATAATGGCTCACAGTACTCACTCGACAACTTCTTCAGTTATAGAAAAACGTCTAAAACAAGGTAGAGGTCAAGGGCGTGGTGCCGACTATAAACCGTGGCTGACGATTCAAGATGTCAGTTCGATTGGTTTAAGCAAAAGGATCTTGGGAATCACAACGCGGAGAAGACATGAGTTTTTCAGTCAAATCGAAAGCAATTATTTTTATATCTTAGATTGGGCAAAAAATGTCACGGATATAAGAGAACAATACCCAATGCTGCCATTATCAGAAACTTTAGAAATTGCGGCAAATATTGGTGTGGCTCACCCAATCTTACCAAAAACTAAAGAACCGATTGTGATGACTACGGACTTTTACATAGAAGTTCAACAAAATCTGGGTGTTTGCTATCAAGCTCGCACAGTTAAACCGGAAAATCAACTGGATGATAAACGAACCATAGAGAAGTTAGAGATCGAACGTCAATATTGGGAGCGAAGAAATATTAGCTGGGGGATTGTAACTGAACATGATATTCCTCTAGAAGTAGTGAAAAATCTTAAATGGATACGTGTTGGCGTTGATTGGGATGCACTCGGATTGTCAAAAGACTCAGTCAAACAAGCCAAAAAACTTTTAAGTCAATATTTGACTCAAAGTCAGGACACATTAACTGACATTTGTTCGAGGTGTGATGTCGAACATGGTTTGAAAACAGGTGGCAGCTTAGCAATTGTTAGAAATATGTTGCAAACACGAGAATTAATAGTTGATTTACATCAACCAATTCACTCTAGAAAAAAACTTATAATTATTAAAACTCAATTTTAACAACCATAGGTTGCTCAATATAACTAGACTTGCCGAGCGCAACTGAGGTGATTTGTATGCTATCAGTTAACCAAATAATTTGTTGGCACAATGATAATAAACTAGACAGAGTTATTTATATTGATTGGCTAAATTGTTATATAGTAACTATCGATATTAATAATTCTAAGGCTCAACCAATTATTCACAGATATCAAGAAATAGAGTCAGCAATAGATGGCGAGCAAGCTAGCTTATTAAACTCAGACCCTTACGCGAAATATTTGATGACTGATAGCGAACTGTCTACTATTCAATGTCAGTATAGAGACAATGCTTGGAAGGCGGTTTCTTTAATTATTAATTATGGTTCATCAATCTTTGAGCCACATGAACGAAGTCGAGTCATTAAGGAAGTGTCAGAACTTTGCGGGCGTTCAGAACCAACTATCCGTAAAGATTTACGAAGATATTGGCAAGGAGGACAAATTAAAAATGCTCTGATTCCTAGATTTGATAGTCGTCGAGGTCAAGAACTGTCAAATCCTATTTCTTCATATTTGCCTCAGATTTTAAACTCTCTTTATAAATATGCTTTCTCAATATTAATCTCTCTAAAAGAAAATATCTTTTGGAGTAACGAGAATTTCCAAGAATTTGCTTTGGCGTACAAAATATTGACCATTAGTCATCATCCTAAACGAGGTCGTCCGAGTTCCCTTTCATATGCAGTAGGGAAAAAGCTAGGGATTAATATTACGATTGAAATCCGAGAAAAGTTTCGGAAAGGGATCAAACTATTTTATGAAAATAGACAAAAAATGCCTCTAACAAAAGCTTATCAAAAAACTCTGGAAAAGTTCTTTAATAAAGGTTATAAATTATCAGATGGCATTTTAGTTCCTAATTTACCATTAGCAGAAGAACTCCCAAGTTTCGACCAGTTTAAATATTGGTATGAAAAAGATTATGACATTAATAAAAAACTGATAGCGCGTGAAGGTCAGATAAAATACAATCTTGTCCACAGGGCAGTTTTAGGTAATTCAACCCAAATGGCTTTTGGACCTGGTGCTTTATTTCAAATAGATTGCACAATTGCGGATTTATATTTAGTCAGTAAAATCAATCGAAACTGGATTATTGGTAGACCAACTCTTTACTTGGTTATTGATGTTTTTAGCAGACTGATTGTTGGATTTGCGGTAACTTTAGAACCACCGAGCTGGCTGGGGGCAATGTTAGCTTTGGAGAATACAATAACAGATAAAGTTGAGTTTTGTAAAAATTGGGGGATTGAAATTACAGAATACGAATGGCCAAGTCATCATTTGCCAGCAGAGATTATTGCAGATAGAGGTGAGTTCAAAAGTTATAAAGCAAATAATCTTTCAGATTCGTTAGGTATAGAAATCAATAATACTCCTCCATATAGAGCAGATTTTAAAGGCATTATTGAACGAAGTTTTCGCTATTTTAATGATGAGATAATCCACTGGCTGCCTGGTTCTGTCAAGCATTTACCCTCAAGAGGCGAGAGAGATTACCGTCTAGATGGAGTTTTAACGACTGATGCGTTTAGAAAATTAATGATTCTTTTTATCCTTGACCATAATAATGAAAATCTTTTGATTTAGTTATTAAGTTTAGTTTCAAGACCAGTTCTAACAATGATAGTAAGATTTTTTGAGGAGAAATAGTATGGCTTCATATCCAATAAATGAATTCATGATTGAAGATGAACTTGAGCTTTATCCAGTCAATATATGGCATTGGGGAGTAAAAAATAACTACCAATGTTTTCTTCATTGGCAAGACTCACAAATCATCCGAATGAATCTTTTACCAACAGAAACAGCTTTTGTTACTCGTGACTGTATCTCTTTTAAAAAGCTACATTATACCTGTGACTTAGCGGTACGGGAACAATGGTTTGTTGAAGCCAAAAATCGAGGCGGTTGGAAGATTACTGTTGCTTATGACCCAAGAGTAGTTGATAACATCTACATCCGTTTGTATCCAGGTAAAAAAATGGCCGAGTGCTACTTGCTAGATATTGACCACAAGTTTTTAGGATGCGAATGGACAGAGGTTTGTGACTATTACAGACGAATGAACGAGAAAAAACAAGCTCTCAGAACGCGCAAAATTCAGTCGCGAGCAAAACTCAATGCTACTGCTCAAGAAATTCTAAAACTTGAAACATCCCAGACAGAAAAAGTCAGTAATGGTCATAGTAAACGTTCAAGACTTAACGATATGCGTTTACACCGCTCTGCTGAACGTACTGTTGAAAGGAAAGAACAAGCTTGGGACTTAACGCAAAGCTCGGCTGATTCGCAATCAACACTTCATATCCCTTATGAGGTAGTTGTTCAACCACTTTCTTTAGATGATGGTTATGTAGCGCCCCATCAAGCCACTGAAAAATTACGGAAATCTCGTCAAATAAAACTAAACAATGACACCCAGTAAAAAGCAACAAGATAAACGCATCTTAGTTTTTAGAGGTGAGAAAGTAGAAGCATCTTATCACGAAGAAATATCTATTTATAGTGGGAATCCGTGTATTGAGGCATTACCTTTAATTAAAACAGAAGATGAAGTGATAGATAGTTTAGAATTTTATCCACCCTTTAATGAAAAAGAACGGAATTTCCCATCCCATCTGCGTTTACATCTGACCCAGGTTGTACTGGATATATTTGTCCCTATGAACTTTCATCTTGATTTAGAACAGCGTTTTTCCCGCATGATTCGCATAGGATATAAAGCTCGTAATCCAGTTAATAAGATGTTTTGGCAAGATGTTAAAGGGAAAGTAGAAACGATGCGGTCTGCAAAAAAAACTAGTTTCGGTCAGCGTTCTCTTGCTACAGGTTTTACGATACTGGGCATCAGCGGGGTTGGTAAGTCTACCGCCGTTCAGGAGATTTTAAATCTTTATCCACAAGTGATTTATCATAATCGTTATGGCGGTCAAAATTTGACATTAACACAACTAGTCTGGCTGATATTAGAATGTCCTGCTGATGGTTCAATCAAGGGGTTATGCCTCAATTTTTTTCAAGCCTTAGATGATATTTTATCAACTAATTATTATGAAAAATACGCCGGAAATGGTCGGAGGACAGTCAATGAAATGATGCCTTATATGGCTTTAGCCGCCTCCAATATTCATCTAGGTGTCCTTGTAATTGACGAGATTCAAAGACTCACAAAGTTAAATATTGGAGGCTATGAAAAAATGCTAGATTTTTTCGGTCAGTTAATTAATACAATTGGTATACCAGTTGTTTTGGTAGGGACTTATAAGGCTTGGTCAATTTTAGGGAGTGAATTTCGCCAAATTCGTCGTGGTACAGGACAAGGAGATTTTGTTTGGGACAGAATGCAACCTGAGGACGAAGATTGGCAATTATTGGTTGAAGCGCTTTGGGCTTACCAGTATGTCCAACATCCTTGTAAATTAACTAAAGAATTAAGTAATGCTCTTTACTACGAATGTCAAGGAATTACGCATTTCGCTATTATATTATTTATGCTGGCGCAAGTGAGGGCAATTACCACTGGTGTAGAAAAAATTACGGTAGGTATTATTAAATCAGTTGCCAAAGACTGCTTACGCACGGCCAGAAAAATTTTAAATGCTCTCAAGTCCGGCAATCTGGAAGATTTGAAAAATTGTGAGGATGTACTAGCAATCGATCTAGAAAAATTTATCTGTGAAGAACAAGATAAACTTCTAGATGAAAATGTAGAAAACCAAGAAATAAAAGAAGCTCCATCTCAAATCCCCAATTTTGATATTAAGCAATCGATTACTGACGAGCCAAATATTTCTAATTCTTCAAATATTAAGAATCGAAAAAAATCTCAATCTGAATTTAAAACCCTGACAGAAAAAGGTGGTTTATTAGAAATACTAGATAAAGCTCAAACTCGCGGGATTTCAGGTTATCAAGCTTTTAAAGAAGCTGGTTATATTTTGGCTGCAACTGAACATTTGGATGAAGTGGACGAGGTAACGGAAGTATGATTATCTTTTTTCCAGACCCCTACCCAGACGAACTGCTTTACAGTGTTTGTGCCAGATACACAGATATAGCTGCATACCCTGGTAGTAGCTCTGCAAATCAAGAACTATTTGGCAGCAGAAGTAAAGTTGCTAGTGTTGACCTACCAATAAATCTTGGTTACTTAGTAGCTAACTTACCTGCAGGACATCAATATACAGAAGACCAGATAATTGATGAAAATACACTACTACCTTTTTATACTCCATTTTGTCCAGCAGAGCGAATTAGCTCTGCGCGGATTGATATGAAATATTCTCACAGTCCCCAAATTTACGGGCGTTTGGGTATTTTCAGTCAGCATCTACCTCAATGGCTACAGTTTTGTCCTCTTTGTGTAGAAAGTGATAGACAAAAATTTGGTGAGCCTTACTGGCATCGTTTACATCAAGTACCAGGTGTAAAAGTTTGCCCTATTCATAATGTTTTTCTAGAACAAAGTACAGCATCAGTACGTAAAGAACGCCAGTGTTGGGAGTTTATCAGTGCCTCGAGGGTAATTAAAACAACTCAGCCACGTCTACTTAAACAACAAGAACCATCTCATCAAAAATTCCTAAAAATTGCTGGTGATATAGCTTGGTTATTGTCGCAACGAAACCTCATATTCTCAAAAAATGAATTCCGTAATCGTTACCTTCACTTGTTAGCTAAACAGGGATTTGCTACTTATAAAGGATATGTTTATTTCCCTGTACTCATGGATGCTTTTACCAATTTTTATTCAACACAAATTTTACAAGACATCAACTGTAATTTGAACTCAAATAGCTATAATAACTGGCTTATGAACATTATTCGCTCGCCTTTAAGTAAAGCGCAAAATCCCTTACATCATTTACTACTTATACAGTTTTTAGGCTATAATGCCTCTGATTTTTTCCAATTACCGAGTGAGTTTTATCTTTTTGGAAAAGGTCCCTGGCTCTGCTTAAATCGTGCTAGTGACCACTATCAACAGCCTGTAGTTCAAAAGTGTCATATCAAGTATTTTAGTGGGCGAAAACCTGTAGCAACTTTTTCGTGTACGTGTGGTTTTGTATATTCTCGTCGTGGTCCTGATGAAAGTGATGAGGATAAGTATAAAATTGGTCGCCTTATCTCTTATGGACACGTATGGCTAGAGCGTCTTACAAAACTCTGGCTAGATCCAACAATTAGTATTCTTAAAATTGCACGCGAGTTAGGAGTAATTTATCAAACTGTAAAGTTCCACGCCCTAGCGTTGGGTTTACCATTTCCCAGGTCTGAATTGAATTTAAAACTTTTTCAATCTTCACAGCAACTAAATGATTATAATATGAATCAAAGGCTAACTAAATCCACAACTAAAGAGAACCATCGTCTTCATTGGTTAGAAGCAATAGAGAAGTATCCAGAAGCTAGCCGAACTATATTACAAGATAAATTTTTTGTTTTATATCGGTGGTTGCAAGCTAATGATAGTGAATGGCTTAATGCTCACTTACCACCAACGCAACGTTTTTTTAAACATAAGGGAGTAGCGCGAGTTGATTGGTCAAATCGCGATATTGAGCTAGAAATTGCAGTTCGCTCTTCCGCATCGTGTTTAAAAAATTCGACTGGTAGACCGATATGGCTCACAAAAACAGCCATTACTAAAAAAATTGGTATTAGAAAGCTATTGAGCGATCATCAAGACAAACTACCACTGACAGTAAAAGCTTTAGATGAACTAGTCGAAACTCAGCCAGAATATGCTGTACGTCGTCTTTGGTGGGCAACTAATTGTTTTCTAGAAGAAAATATATGTCCAACAAGAGTGCAGTTGCTGCTACGCGCTTCCCTAAAACCTGCTACTGTCGCTCTACCTCTGGTTAAAGCTGAAATCGATAAAGCTTTAGACCTATTCTCACGTGTTAACACTTAATCTCATGTTTAGGCTATCACTCTTACAAAATTAGTATTTATCAACCCGTTTCTAGAACAGATTTACTGTGTGACAGTTAAAAACCCAATTCCTTGTGCTTTCAAATACTTGTATTGAAAAAGGACTCGCTCTTTTAGAAACTTAAATAACTTTACAAAATAACGGTGACGATAGAGTAAAGGTTTCAAGTATTTCCAGTTAAGAACCTAATTCCCCGCGTACAGCTGTAGATTCGGAAATTAATGCTGAAAACTGATATTCTATCCGTGTTTGCTAATTTGTTACTTTTTTGTAGGCAATGTGATTGTAAGTGACGGAAAATCAAGCATTTTTAGTCCCTGTTTCCGTTTTCGTCCATATCTCGGCTTAACCTCGTGTTCGGCAATGACTGTTGAGGTTTTGCCAATGCGGTGTGAGAACTCTGGATTTGCCAGCATAGTTGTTTGGAATTCGGCTTCTTTGTTTTCTGAAAAGAACTCAAGAAAGTCACTGCCGTCGGGGTTAGGCGTTTTGTAGTTAGAGACAACTGCTACCCAAGATTTATCCTTTTGGTTAACTGCTTCTTTAGGCTCAAGGGATGGAGTAAAGGTAGGTTGGAATACACCTAAGCGATGAAACTCTGGGCATTTTTCGGCTACAGTTGTACCAGTAAACCGGGCGAATGCAACCTCAAGTTCGCGTTGGAATTGCTTGTAAGCCTCGCCAAATCTTGATGATGCAACACCTTTAATTGACAGAACAATTGGTACTGAGTGCAAGTTCTCGTTGTTTTCATCGACAAGTTGTAACAAGTAAAACCGTCTTAATACTGCTGTATCCTTACCAAGTGCTTGGTACATTTCATACCCATCAGGCGATTCATACACCCCAACAATTTTGCCGTCATCACGCTGTTCGATATATCTGGGAGAGACATCAAGAATGTGCATTCTGGGCGATCGCAACAAGACTCCCATCTCTGGTAAACCACTGGAGAAGGTATGCTTGTGTTCAGGGTAAGGTCCAAGCCAGTTGATGGTTGCTAAATGCTTCTCCTTAATGAATAGTCCGACTTTTTCTGGTTCCATGTGATTAATCACTTGGCAGATGCAGATGTTGCTAATTGGCGCGTTATACTCAGGATTTGCAAACTTAGAAATGTTAGATTTACGTTTTAGAATGTCATCTTTATTTTCGTTGGTTTCATTAGCTTGAGGAGTTTCTGAGGCTACTGTTGTGGTATCTTCAGTAGTAGAGATAGGCTTTGTTTGATTTCTTGCCATAATTTTAATTAATTAAAATCAATATGAGTATGCGTAGCAACAAAGCTGTGGTTAAAAATTAAAGTCGTCTGTTAGAAGACGACTTTTAAGATTTATTGAGTTGTTGGCTATTTATGTAAAAGGTTATGGATTGGCGTCCCTGTCTTACCTAATCTCTTCTTCTATGGGCGAGAGTTTACAATAATGTCATCACAAAGATGGCGGTCGCTGTTCTTCTCATCAAGGATGGCTGGATAGTTACCTGATGGGGCAGGGTGAACGCATCTAAAAATCAAAGCAGGGGAGGCAGGGG
>NZ_WJFC01000004.1 GCF_009725235.1 Scytonema sp. UIC 10036 | reverse complement strand
CCATAAATACTAGTCCCCCTGCCCTAAAAATACTAGTACCCCTACCCCAACAACAATTTTGAGGCTGCATGGGCTGGGGATTTGAGGCGAGTGAGTACAGCCTTAATCAATCCAATAAATACAATCAGCATCGACGGGACAAGGATTTTTAGAGCCATCTGGTATAAGCAGAAAACATAACCGCATACGGCTCTTTCCACCAAACAGTACCGATGCAACAGTCCCTCGACCATATCCAAAATTCCAAATCTACAAAAATGCCAGGATTTGCCACTGTCAACTTACTCAGAGCGATCTTGACTGGCGTTTTGTTTGAACCACTCTTAACGGATTTTCGCATCATATTTGAGCGAGATCCAGCCGCACGTAACTGGCTAGAAGTGCTTTTTTGCTACCCTGGGTTTCATGCACTTTGCTTGCATCGCATTGCCCACTGGTTACACCGTCAGAAAGTAACTTTTCTCCCCCGTTTTATTTCCTATTTGGGGCGGTTTTTCACTGGAATTGAAATTCATCCTGGTGCAGAAATAGGCAAAGGTGTATTTATCGACCACGGTATGGGAGTTGTCATTGGAGAAACTGCCATAGTCGGAGACTACAGTTTGATTTACCAAGGTGTCACTCTTGGAGGAACAGGTAAAGAAAGCGGTAAGCGCCATCCCACTTTGGGTAAAAACGTTGTTGTAGGAGCTGGGGCGAAAGTCTTGGGCAATATTCACATCGAAGATCGCGTCCGTATAGGTGCGGGTTCGGTTGTTTTGCGGGATGTACCTTCAGATTCTACCGTGGTAGGAATTCCAGGTCGCATTATTTCCCACAAGCAAGAGGAACGCCTTTCTCCTTTAGAACATGGAAAACTACCCGATCCAGAAGCTCGTGTGATTCGCTCATTGGTAGAGCGTATTGAGCGACTAGAACAAAGGCTGCAAACCTTTCACTCATCAGCAAAGGAAAAAGAATTGGTAACTAAGGAACATTAACTATGTTGCAACCTTGTAGAGAGCAAAATTCTTTCGAGCATATTCTTCAGATTCCTGTATGCGATCGCTGGCGAATCTATCACCGCTTGCAAGAATTGATGATTCCCTGTTGGTGTCCTCCTGATGGTTCTCTGCGGGTACAAATTGATGGATGTCTGGCAGCATTTCTCGTTCGCAGTACTGTCTTGCAATTGATAGCAACTCGCCAAGAATTAATTGATTGGTTGGAGCGATGCTGGCAGGCTTAAATGATGGGGTATTGGTGTGTTGCTGATAACTTGTGAGTGTGTGAGATTGAGTTATGAATTCTTACAGTAATACACAATTCATCAATTTTTTACAAAAGGAGCTTTTTCTAACTGTAGGAGATATTGCGATAGCACTGAGAAAACATCAGTTAAATAACGAACCATTAGCGATGCTGCTCTGGCAGTATGGATTAGTTGATATAGAACAGTTAGAACGAATTTTGGATTGGTTGGAGACCAATCAGTGAGCAGTGAACAGTAACCAGTAACCAAATTTGAATTGGTTGGAAGATGAGCAATAAATGAAGATGGATTGCAAATTGTAGTGAGAATAACTGCAAGTGAGCCAACAAAACGATTAAAAAGAGAGAGGTACATTATGATTACGAGTTTAATTGCTGGATTAAGCTTATTAATTTTATCAGGAGTTGCTAATACCTATATTAGCTATTTGCTGTTTGGTGAAGAAAAAGCACCGACAGATAAAAAGAATGTGTAATTGATGATGCTTATACATTACATATTTATGAGGGGAGTTAGTAGTTAGTGGTGAGCAGTTAGTAGTTAGGAGCCACTAACCATTAACAACTAACCACTAACAACTAACCCATAACATTCTTACCTATAGGTTTTCAACTCATGAATCAAATTCTCATTAATGACACTACACTGCGCGATGGCGAACAAGCAGCCGGAGTCGCCTTTAACTTACAAGAGAAAGTCGCGATCGCACAATTTCTCGATGCCATTGGCGTTCACGAGATAGAAGTTGGCATCCCTGCAATGGGAGCGGAAGAAACACGAGCGATATCGGCAATTCGTCACTTAGATTTGCAAGCCAAACTTCTGGGTTGGAACCGTGCTGTTATATCAGATATTGAAGCATCTATAGCTTGTGGATTGAAGCGAGTGCATATTTCCGTACCTGTATCGGGAATTCACATTACGACAAAATTTCAAGGTCAGTGGCGGGTTACACTACAACAACTTAGAGACAGCATTAGCTTCGCTGTTGATAAAGGGCTTTGGGTAGCTGTTGGGGGAGAAGACTCTTCTAGATCTGATGAGAGTTTCCTCCTAGATGTCGCCAACTATGCCCAAGAATGGGGTGCATCGCGATTTCGGTTTTGTGATACTGTTGGCATTCTCGACCCTTTCACCACTTACTACAAAGTTAAGCGATTGGTGACAGCATTAATAATTCCTGTAGAAATACACACCCACAATGACTTTGGGTTGGCTACTGCCAATGCTCTTGCAGGAATTAAAGCGGGAGCCACATCCGTCAATACAACCGTTAACGGACTCGGTGAAAGGGCTGGAAATGCTGCATTAGAAGAAGTTGTCATGTCTCTCAAACGCATTTATGGCGTAAATCTAGGCATTGACACTCCTCGTTTATTAGAGCTATCCCGACTTGTTGCCAGGGCATCAAATTCTACTGTACCGCCTTGGAAAGCAATTGTCGGTGAAAATACGTTTGCTCACGAAGCAGGTATCCACGCTCATGGCGTTTTACAAAACCCCTTAACTTACGAACCTTTTGCTCCGGAAGAGGTAGGTTGGGAACGGCGCTTGGTTGTGGGTAAACATTCTGGCAGACACTTAGTATCGAACGTTTTGCAGCAACACGGTATCTTCTTAAACTCAGAAGAAACCAAATCTGTATTAGAAGCAGTGCGGCAAGAGTCGGTCAAGAAAAAACGCAGCTTAACCGTGCAAGAACTGTTGAATTTAGCAAAAGAGCAACAGAGGTACTCTCATGCAATTGGATGAACTAGAACTGGGTTTAGAACCAGTCTTTGATATAGGAGATAAAGTCCGACTTCGCAAATTAATCAAAAACGATGGCACTTTTCCCGGATTAGAAATAGGAACAGTCCTCGCCAAGAAAGGAGATGTTGGCTATGTCGTCAGTGTAGGTACTTTTTTACAAAGATCCTACATTTACGCCGTTCATTTTCTTCAAACTACCGGGTATGTGGTAGGTTGTCGCAAAGGCGAACTAGAACTTGTTGAAGAAAGCCAAGAAAACGCCTCTCCTGACGGGGAATGAGGACGATTGATTATAGTACATCCATAATACCACTAGAAAGCGGGAAAAATTTCATGAAAGTCATGCTGCGTCAAAATACTGCTGGAAATTTAGTTGTTTACGTTGCTAAGAAAGATTTAGAGGAAGAAGTTGTCAAGCAAACAGAAGGAGCAGACGGCAAGATTTTCACCCTAGCAAATGGTTGGGAACTCTCATTTCCCAATTTGCCAGACCCACTAAAACTACCTCAAACTGTAGAAGCTAGGCGAATTGCGTAAACTGTCATTTGTCCTAAGTCATTTGTCCTAAGTCATTTGTAGTGGCAAAAGACTAAGGACTTAGGACGACTTTTAGAGGTCATTTATAAAGAAAATCTTAAATCCCCAACCTACTTTATAAATCATCTCTTACGAATAATGAGTTAGATCCTGAATATTGGATATTCAGGATGTTTTGGATTCGGAATTAAACATTGGTTCTTGCAATCTACAAGCAAATCTAACGTTTCCAATACAGTGTAGTAGAAAGTCGGGATTAATTGGACAACCCACATTTCTTTACATTTTTGCGTCACCTCTATACAGGTAGCCAGAGCATTGTTTTACTAGAAAACCACTCATCTATTAAAATTGGCATACCGCAATGGTAGCAGCTACCTAAAAAGTAGGTGATTGTCATCCCTCTACACATGGGATTGGTATAAAAGCAATGTAGCTAATACACCAACTTAAACATTACTGCTGAAGCTTTTTGAAATAACAAACTTGGCGTCGGGTTTAGATCGCTGATAGAACCTCATTCCTATATTTCTAGCGGCATTCAATCCCGAATGAATCCAGTATCCGTTCTGGGCAATAGCGTGCAATCCTGGGGTATACTTCTCGTTATTGTATCTTGATAGCCATATTCTCTCATTATTGGCTAGCAAGTCTGCTAATTGATGCTCTGATGTCCTAATTAATGCACTATTATCAACAGCAGAAAACTTTGAAGTATTTTTTGGTGAAACTTTGGAAGTTAAAATATTGAATTTTGTTCTAGCAATATGACTAGTATTATCAACTATTTTAGACTTCAACCAGTATGCACGTTTTTGGTTTGACCTAGCAGAATATTTACCTCTTTGAGGGCGTAGATTGCCTAAGTGTTCAAACACTATCACTCGGCAATGATGCTTGTTGGCAAACTCTGCAATCTGGGATGCAATCCTATAACCCTCACTTTTTTCTCGGTTAGTAATTTTTGACCAAATAGTACAACCAAACCCTTTCCCAACAATACCTGTTTGATTCATCTTTTTTGCAATCTTCCCTATCGCCCTCTTCCTACGTCTGACATGAGAAGCGTGTCCTTTTATGAAGTGTCTCGCTACCTCTTGTACTTCTGAGTTAACGTCGGGTTCTAAAATTGAAAGAATGCAAATTGTGTCGCCATCTAAATCAATATCAACCGAGCAGACTCGCTCGTTTTGTAATGCTTTTAATCCTCCAGTTGCGTCATGATATCTTTCTAAAGTCCAATTTATCCAACAAGAACCATCTCTTTTAACAATAATGGTTGGACAACCTTTTCCCCATGCAGCGTCAAACAAATAAGCCGAATAATTAAATCTTACCCATGCCCAATTGTTATTCTTTCTAATTTTCAGAATGACAGAGTTGCCAGTGTCATCCTTAAACATACTGTATTTGTAATAGGTTGGACTATCAAACACTTCTGTGGGTAGTAGTGGTGGTTTGTGAGGACTGTGTTTCTTATTCTTTTTGAGAGAACGAGCTAACCGTTTCGCCTCACTTACCTCCCAGTTTTTGTAGTTAGAACGCCACGACTTATAATGACCGCAAGCCGTACTAATTACATCCCATCGCAAGTCTCGTGGCATATCCTGATACAGAAAGGGATATTTGGCATTTTCACCTAAAGTTAATTCTTCATAAGCCTGTCGCATCTGGGCTTGAGCAAGATCCACATATTCAGGATGTTGGTTAATCACTTGAATGTAAAAAGCCACACCATCTCTGTAAACTTGAACTGTTTCGTTTAAATCAATGCCATCCCGAATTAACTTAGCTCGTAGAGTTTTTGTCTCTATACGTTTCCCTTTCTGTTTTTTTAATGCCATAACTTTGCTCGACCTCCAAAGCTCGTCTGTCCAATATATTACTATTTGTCTAGTTTGGCAAGACTATTTTGATAATCCTGCTCTACTTTTTTTTCATAGCGCCGCAGAAAATATAATTGGCTGCTAAAACAATGCATTATGGACATGAAGTCTTGCATCAATTCATCATGAGGACTTAGTTTTACCTTGCTAAGTACTACAATTTCACAATCATGAAGATTGCACAGCCATTCAAAAAAATCAAAGCCAAATCTAACTAGTCTATGGTTGTTGCTACAACGATTAAGGAGACTTGCTTTAATAAAACTCGTTCTATTAAGCCTAAGAATTTTTTTCGCTGAAAATTTAATCCAGAGCCTATTTCACTGATACACTCATTGCCAGGGTATTTTTCTTGGAGATACAATAATTGTGCTTGTAAATCATCTTTTTGGCTTTGGGTAGAAACTCGTGCATATAATACAGTTTTTTTATTTCCCGGTAACTGAAGATGTTTTTCAATTGAATTCACATTGTACCTTCGGTGATTGCTACCAGGCATTGTCATGCATTCTATTATCCCTTTGTCAGCTAAACGGCTCAGGGTTTTAGGATGGATATTATATCTTTCGCTTGCTTCTTTAGGTGATAGGTACATATTAGACTTATTGGTCACTTTTATCCCAAAATAGTCTAATATATCCCAAAAATCAATTATTAGGTATCATGTCTGACCAATTAACACTTCATCACCTGCAACTAAAGCAGCTTCGGTTGTCTCTCTTCCTTCGATCTGAATAATTCGCGAATTTGTACACCAAAAAAACCTGATATCATATGGTTCCACATACTCCGGCTTCATTAATTCGGAAAACATGAGGTATTAGACTTACTGACACTAAGCGGCACTCATGTGGAGAATCTTGCTCGAACATTAGGCGTCTTTATGTCAGAAGTCGTTCAGGACTGGATTAAAACTTTACCAGAACCGGAGATTAATCGCCAACCTCTACTCAAAAAAGACGAGGAATGAGCAGATCTCAGCAGAAATCTGTTTGCAGCTTCTAGCCCTACCTACGCCCACAGGTAATCTTTGGATGAGAAGGGAGTTAACTATAAAATATATATTTTACCTATGTATTAATCTAAATTAATTAACAATCATTATAATTCTTTTGGATAAAAATCCATCTGTCAGGAGAAGGTTTCCGAAATCAGACAAATCTTTGTAAACTTAGTTGTATCACGCTGATGAAAGAAACAAACACTTACCATGACTGACAACAAACTTGCATCACGTCTTTATCCAACCCGTATTGACCTTCCTGCAGACGCACGCTCCAAGATAGTTGTAATTCTCAACCAAACCCTGGCAGCCACTTCAGATTTAAAATCTCAAAGCAAGCAAGCACACTGGAATGTCAAAGGGACTGACTTCTATCAATTGCACGAGTTGTTTGATGAAATCGCAGGTGAGTTAGAAGAGTTCATCGATCTATTTGCTGAACGTATCACTGCTTTAGGTGGCTATGCTTGCGGAACTGTACGCATGGCGGCTGCAGGTTCTATTCTGCCTGAGTATCCTACAGAGATTATTGCTGGAATGGAGCATGTCACTGCTTTAGCAGATCGCTTTGGACCTTATGCCAAGCATTTGCGTGAAGCGATCGACAAAACCGACGAGCTAGGTGATGCTGATACTGCCGATCTTTACACTGAAGTTTCCCGCACTATCGACAAGCGCCTCTGGTTCCTTGACGCTCATTTACAAGCAGCTGCAAATACTTCAGCAAATGGTGGTGCTCCTGCTACCGCTCAAAATCTGGACAGAGCTGCTGTTAAAGTGTGAAGTGTAAAGGATAAAGTTATTTCCCAATTTTTTATTTTTCTGTGCCTCTGTAGTTCAATAAATTCTTTTTTAACCGCAGAGGCGCAGAGAGCGCAGAGGAAAGAGCGATTTTTTGTCTAAAAATTTGGTTCATGTTTACAAAGCTAGGTGGGTATTGCCTACCTAGCTTTGTATTTTGGCATCTGCAACATTCTGCCCAAATTCTATCTCATACTAGGTGCTAAGGGAGCGATCGCGTCCACTTCTCCTCACTCGCCAGTCAGAAAAAGTTGCGAGTTAACTCTCATCTTATCGCGTAGTGACAAACTCACCTGTAAAGGAGAATGACCCTCCATTTTGTCCATTGCCTTGTAGTGGATTATCTTCTAACCCAAAAAAACTAAGCTTAATTGTCCCTTCTACCGTTTGAGTTCTCGGATTAAAAGTAGCGCTATAATCATTTCTTGCAATCCCGGTACCACCAGAGTTTGAGATGCTAAAGTTGAATACCCTAGCTGTAATTCCCCTCGTTCCATTACATACCCAAGTGCCCTGAGAAGTGGTAAAACCATTAAACTGACCCAAAATACCACCTTGGTTTGAGTCGCCAACAATTAAGTTGCCTTCTTTTGTCAGAGTAATCAGCGCACGTGAAGCAAAGTTTCCATTAGCATTTTTAATTGTGGTAAGGTATGTACCAGTGACAAAGTTACTGCAACCTGCTTTTTGATAATCATTATCTCCAAATTCAGCCTTTGCCTTGTGAATATTCCAGATATTCAAAATACTGACTGTGGTAAGTATGCCAATTGTTAATCCAACTAAGGTTTTACGAATTTTCATGATGACTCCTAGTAAAGAATTTACGGAACTCTACTTAAAAACATATAGAGAAATGAGATATATTTTTGATAATTTTTGGTTAATGTTTGGTTAAGCTCAAAGCTCATTGCAGGTTAAGCTCAAAGATCGTTGCAATTGATGTGAGGGTCGCTCCTTTATGCGTAATACAGGTAAAGGTCGTGCAGGAAATTAATAAACACCCAAGAAATGTCTGTGGAAACTAAGCACTGTTAACTACATACTTATTTACATCTTTGACAAAATAATATTGTATCTTTTTTCTCTTTCCACTAATAAACGTCTTGAGAAAATGTACGGCATATTGCCGCATTTATCTATGATAAGGAGAGCCTGGAGAAATCGATCCTTCTGGACATGGTAGTGACCCTGTTAACGAGAATGCTGACAGATCCGTCGCACCTTGGCACTGCTTTTGGAAGTTTGTCAAGAGCATTCTATTGAGGGGCTAATTGCTATTGAGTATCTTAAGCAATCAGAAAATGGAACATTACCGAGGTTATATTTACGGAATTCCTTTAAATCAAACTACTGTCTGCAACTAGCGTTCCTCCTATTGACAGAAAAAACAACAGAACTGCCAAAAACAGCGATCGCATACCATTCCTTAAGAAGTGCTTCACTTGGCGAGTATCAACCGATTGCCATCTGTAAAGTTGTTTCAGAAACTTCTGACCTAGTCGAGGCTTTTTTCTTATCACATTTCTCAGCCTACCGAGGTAGAAATTTATCTGCGTCCGTCTGCGTTCATCAGCGGTTAATTTTTTCTGAAAATACCTCACGGAAGTGTGAATCTCCATAATGAAGCTTTTTGTTTAAGACAAATGGTTGCCTTATTTACGCCATGCTGTACTAGGATATTTGTATCACCAAAAAAGTGAAATGATATCACTACAAAAATCGGTAATTTTAGAGTGATAATGGAGTAGTATCTTTTTGGTAAGTACCGCACTTTGAAGTGCGTACTTTTCATTTTAAATATACATAGTTTAAGATAAAGATAGTTAAAAAAGAGTTGCAAGAATATTGGTTGTAATGCTTACTTATTCAAGCAACTTGCAAACATTAATTGTGAATTTTTAAATGGAGGAAAAACTTATGGCTGTTAATTCTAAAACGCACCTTATTCACGATCGCAACGCACGGGGTCAAAGTAAAACTGGCTGGTTGGATAGCCGTCACACATTTTCTTTTGGTGGTTTTTACGATCCAAATCGCATGGGCTTTCGTTCTCTAAGGGTGATTAACGACGATCGCGTTGTTCCTGGTGCGGGTTTTCCAACTCACGGGCATAAAGATATGGAGATTCTCACCTATGTTTTGGAAGGAGCGATAGAGCATAAAGATAGTTTGGGAAATGGCTCAATTATACTTCCGGGCGACGCGCAAATCATGAGCGCTGGTACTGGTATTCTGCACAGCGAATATAATCCTTCTGAAACAGAACCAGTTCATTTTCTGCAAATTTGGATTGTTCCTAACAAGCAAGGGCTGCAACCAAGATACGAACAAAAAAGTTTTCCCATTGAAGAAAAACGTGGAAAGCTGCGTTTGATTGGTGCCAAAGATGGACGTGATGGTGCAGTGACTATTTATCAAGATGTTGATTTATACACATCTATCTTAGATGCTGGTGATGTTATTAACTATCACGTTCAACCCAATCGTTATGCTTGGTTGCACTTGACTCGGGGCGTAGCAACCTTGAACGGAGAAGAACTTAGAGCAGGCGATGGGGTACAAATTAGCGGAGAGGAACAACTTGAAATTACCACAGATGTAGGTGCGGAAATCTTGCTCTTCGATCTACGCTAATGTGTTTGATTGAGATAGTCTTGCTATCTTACGAAACTAAATTAACCTGAGTTCGCTCCCTCATCTCGTTCCCAGCCTCAGGCTGGGAATGCTTTTTAGAGGCTCCGCCTAGTTAATAGGGTGGACTACTAACGTTATTTCTCAACTTTCACTCTCAAAGAGTTTGACAATAGTCGTCATTGGCAGAAACAGGCGGTTAGGATAATCTGGAAACTGAATAAATTCGTAATGTTCGTAAAAAGAGCGTGCTTGGTCATCTTTGGCATAAACAACAACAGCCATTACAGCAATTCCCGATCGCGAAGCGCAAGCTGTACCCAGCTTATCGCAAACAGTTCAAGGACCATACTACCTCGACCCCAAACTGATCCGCGCTGATATTGCTGATTATTACCTAGCATCCATTATCATTGGCGTGGATCGCAATGCCAGACCCACAGGGGAAATTCCTGCTGGTATAGACTTTCAAACGCTACCGAAACCCACCACGCCCCTCGTTCCTGCCATTTCTAGTACACAGTAACTTACACGATCGCTCTCCCGATTTGCCTCAACTCCCACTCGTACAGCGAAGCCGTACTACTTTATCAAAGAGCATTGCAAATTGCTGAACTTAGTTTAGGGATAAATCATCCCAACACAATTAATCCGTGAAAATTTGGGCATTGTATAGTACATAACCTCTATTTCTCCCTCTTTTATGCAACTGCCTGTAAAGATAGGGTATACCTATATTTACAAACAGCGAAGCCGTTTTAATTCTTCTTGCCCTAACCCTCATATACAGTAGATTACAACAAGTGTAAGGTACAGATTGTTGTATGAATTTCCTATTAAAACAAATGGATATCAGTCGTATAAATGTTAGTATTGAGACAAACGCCATTGCCTGATTTAACTTATCCCCAAGCGCTGCAAAAGCCTTTTCTGTCTGTTGCCAAACAGTAACCGCTTCCTCAAACAAACCTGCTTCATAAAGCCTTTTGCCTTGTTCTTCCAACCGGGAAGTATCAGCTTGGGTTTGGACGGTAGAAGTTGATGCTCCAACTTGGTTAGCAACTAGAATTATGTCAACCGACTTTTTCCTACTTTTTAAGTATTGTCGCTAATTCGTTTAAATAAAATATCCTATTTTTACCCATTGCACTCTAAAAAAATCATGAGAGTATAGTGACAAAAAATTGATTTATGCAGTTCTTGAAATTTTTTGTGCTGAAAAGAAGGTGAATGTTATGAGTAAAAATACTATTAATCTACTTCTTTATTTATCTATAGAAGATGAGATAAAAGAGGTAGTAACGCTCACTAAAAGTAACTCACGACTCTAGCAGTAGTGTTGATAGCGTCCCAATACTACTCGGTTAAGATATAAATTCCAAAACATGTAGGTTGGGTTGAGGAACGAAACCCAACATCTAAAAGCATTTGTTGGGTAACGCTTGTGCTCAACCCAACAAAGCTAAAATTCTCAGCCCTTGCAGTATTGGATAGCGTCCAGCAATTGTAAGAGGTAATGACAGTGACTAGAAGGTATTCATTTTGGAAATAGGCAGTCGTAATCGTTACAGTAGCATTGCTTTGTACTGACAATTGGTAGTGGTGTCAATTTGAAGTAAAAAGGTGACAATTGATACGATTGTCACCCTTGCGTCGATCGCAATCTTTAGGAGGCTAGGACAACGAATTTATTTCAATAATAGTGCTCGTACCTCATACTGGAACACCTTAAACATAAGGTTTATTTGAATACATACAGTTAGAATCTTGTCAATGCGTATGTCTTATATTTCTGTTTACAGGTCACTACACTTAGATAAGTAGTTTCAATATCAATATCTATCTATAGATAGATATTGATATTGAAACTACTATGTCATTATTGCTACATTCTAAATAAAGCAGTTAGTGCCGAAATATAAACTTTGCAAGGTAAGCGTAAAATATGCATTCGTAAGAATTACGGTAATTGACATTGCTGTGAAGTTTCTAAACAACCTAGTGTGAGATTACCCTATATAGGGAAATTTGACTAAACTCCGCTTAACTACTTGGAATTTAGAATTCTCTCAAGGACTTTCGTAACAAATTAGTGAATTGTATTCAAAAGGAAAATAGATGTTTTCTAATTTTTCTCGCCGTCAGCTTTTAAGCTTAATTGGTTTTGGAGTTACTGGAACTGTAGTAGCCGGAAGTGTTCCATTTCTGGGCAAGTTCTTTGCTAGTAAAGCCCAAGCTCAAGAAACCGAGGAGTTCGTATACAAAGGCAGGAAATATAGAATTGTGACCAATCGAAATTTAGGTAGACCTGCATCTGTAGACAATACATTTGATACGTCTGAGCAGCTATTTCTTGATAACAAACAAATTAATATTACCCGAAATAAGATAACACAGACATATATGACACCTCTTTTATTTGGTCAGTTTAACTCGCCCCATGAAATAGCCAAAAGGTTAATAGACCAGGGAATAAAGTTTCCTAGTGGTGAGGTAAAGCTAGATCCTAATGTTGATTGAAAATACTTGGCGTAAGCATTTAAGGAATTGAAGAAACAAATGTTGCAAAAAATTGAGGTAGAAGATGAAGAATATTAGAAAAAATGTCAGGGATCTGAGTAGCACTGAAAAACAAAACTACATTGAGACAGTCAAAGCAGTCAAAGCTAGTACTAGTCGTACTACTAACCGTAGTATTTATGATGAGTATGTGCTTTGGCATATTTTAGCAACAGAACGCGAAGACCCAAACGATCCCAGGCATTTCCGGAATGCTGCTCACGCGGGTCCGGCGTTTCTTCCTTGGCATCGCTATTATCTTTACAGATTTGAGCGGCAATTACAAAAAAAGATACCTGGTGTAACAATTCCTTACTGGGACTGGACCCAAGATGCTGACGATCCTTTCAATTCACCAATTTGGGATGCTGACTTTATGGGAGGTAATGGTGACCCTGAGGATAATAACTTAGTTAAGACCGGTCCATTTGCAACCGATCGATGGATAACCATTAATTTAGATGGCAGTCCTAAGGGAGGCATACAACGCGAGTTTGGTAAATTCATCAAAGGACTACCAACTCAAACAAATGTGAGGATCGCGATTGAAGAAACTCCTTACGATCGAGAACCATGGAGCGTAGATAGCAGTCCCAGTCATCGCAATCGGCTTGAAGGCTTCCTCCCTGAGGGCGGGGCATTTAATCCAGACGGAACACTGAATGTTGCTCCAGACGGAACATTTGTTCTCGAATTACACAACCAAGTTCATGCATGGATCGGAGGCGATATGTCAAATGTGTTTATTTCACCAAACGATCCAGTTTTTTGGCTCCATCATTGCAACGTAGATCGGCTCTGGGCAATATGGCAAGAAAAGAACCCAAGCCAAGGATATTTACCTACTGGTGAAGGACCAGAGGGACACAATCTCTACGACCTCATGTATCCCTGGGATGGGCAAACTGTCAAGCTAAAGGCTAAACCTGCGGATGTTTTAGATTCAAGAAAACTCGGCATTTACTACGCTTAGGTAAAAAGGGCACACAAATAAAATCTGCCTGATAATACGATCGGGTGCAGGAGGCAATAGGATTTGGGATAATTCACTCAATCACTCATAATATTTCAATGTGGATTGCGATCGCTCTGTGTTTCTATGCCTTTATAGCCATTGGCATTGCGGAAGGAGGGTTAGGTGTTTTGATCCCCTCTATTCAGGAAACATACAACTTAACTTCTGCTAGCATCTCCCTCCTTTTCCTCAGCCAAGTGACAGGGTATATTTTTGCAGCATTAGCAAGCAGTCTGTTGAGTAGCAGTATGGGAATGGCGCGGATGTTACTGCTAGCATCCACTATTCTCACCTGCGCCCTTGTGACTTATGCCCTCAGCCCTGATTGGTGGTTAATGGTTGCTACAGGAACATTTCTCGGTCTGGGAATTGGTCTAATTGATGCTGGTATTAACAGTTATATTGCTAACGAACAACAGCAGGCTGACTTAATGGGGCTGTTACACGCATTTTATGGTATCGGGGCTTTGTTAGGTCCAGCCGTAGCTACCACACTTCTAGCATTTAACCTGCAATGGAGAGGTATTTACCTAGTTTTTGCAACGTTTGTCGGGATAATGGTAGCAGGAATGCTTTGGGCTGTGGTGTATAACTACAGACCTTTGAATAAGCGCGTACAAGTGACGGAAACGAATGCGATCGCTAATCTGCGTGTAGCCCTGACAACTCCTATTGTATTTCTAGCAGCACTGTTCTTACTGATTTACGTAGGTACGGAAGTTTCACTTGGAAACTGGGCTTATAGCGTACAAAGTCTCAGCCGTGGCACGCCAAAATTGCTTGCAGGTTACAGTGTCAGTGGTTATTGGGTAGGGCTTACCCTTGGACGTGCAGTGACAGGACGTATCGTTAATCGGTTAGGTGCTGTTCGTACTCTTGATAGTTCCTTGCTACTGCTTGGGCTTGGTTTAGTGGCTTGGTGGTTACTACCAAATCAATTACTGAGTTTACCAATTATTGGCTTTGCACTAGCTCCTATATTTCCGCTAACAATATGGTTGATGCCGCAACGAGTACCAGAAGCGATCGTTCCAGCTGCAATTGGATTTATGACAAGCGTTGCGAGTTTGGGTGCAGCAACTATTCCCTCTGCCGTTGGTACTTTAGCAACGCGTTTTAGCTTGGAAATTATTCCAGTTTTGATGCTTCCTCTCGCAGTAATTATGGCGATTTTGCATCGTTTGTTGATACAGTGTCAAGTTAGGTAAACTATATTTTTTACTTAATAAAAATTTCTAGTATAGGCTTTCTCAGTCTAATGAGGTACACCCCCCTTTCATCCCCCCGTTGTAAGGGGGACAGAGGGGGGTAATTTTTGTACTTCACTAGGTTGAAATTTGCTGTACAGAGAATGCATACTACCAACAACACCAAAAACAACTTACTAAAGATTGGTATTGACAATCATCAAGCATTTTTAGTTCAGTCTTTAGTTAGAAAATTAATCAACCCTAAGACTTATATCCTTTTGCCAACAGTCTTTATAGCGTAAATAACTAGAGGCAGTAATATTTATTTGCCAAAAGTCACACAAGGAAGTTGACGCATGAAGCTTAGATTCAAACGGCGACGGTTCGGTCAACTAATAGTCATTAGTATAGCAATGGTATTTGTAAGTAATTATACCAGAAAAACTGTTGCACAAACAAGAAAGAATTTGCCCATTACGACAACACAAACTTCGGTACTTGAAAGCGTTAAAGTCAGGCTACGAGTAAATGGTAAAGAACGTGCCTTGCAAATTGAACCGCGAGTCACTTTACTTGATGCACTACGGGAACATCTTGATTTAACAGGCACCAAGAAAGGTTGCGACCACGGTCAATGTGGTGCTTGTACGGTGCTTGTTGATGGAAGACGGATTAACTCCTGTTTGGCACTGGCTATTATGTATCAAGATGCAGAAATTACCACCATTGAAGGATTAGCACGTGGAGATACACTGCACCCCATACAAACAGCGTTCATCAATCATGATGGATTCCAGTGTGGATACTGCACACCTGGTCAAATTTGCTCAGCAGTCGCCATGATAGCAGAAGTACAAGCGGGTACGGCAAGTGCGGTAACACCAGATGTCAGAAAGCAGGGACAAATCGAGTTGAGTGATGCAGAAATACGCGAACGCATGAGTGGCAATATCTGTCGCTGTGGTGCTTATCCGGGTATTGTGGCAGCAGTGAAGGAAGCAAGTCAAACAATTAAGGCGTGAAACAAAAACAATGAAGCCATTTGCTTATGTACGTTCTACCGATCGCGACACAGCGATTCAAACAGCCGCAACTGACCGAAGAGCAATGTTTATTGCAGGTGGGACTAATCTTATCGACTTGATGAAAGAAGGTGTCGCACTTCCCGATCGCCTTATAGATATTACACAACTTGATTTGGTGAAAATTGAAGCCATACCCAATGGTTTACGCATTGGTGCATTAGCACGTAATAGCGATACAGCAAATCATCCACTGGTTCGGGAACGCTATCCCCTTTTGTCGCAAGCCTTACTTGCTGGTGCATCACCACAACTGCGAAACATGGCAACAACTGGCGGTAACCTGATGCAAAGAACTCGCTGCTATTACTTTTATGATACAGCAATGCCCTGCAACAAACGCCAACCTGGGTCTGGCTGTGCTGCCATTGAAGGGTATAATCGCATCCACGCCATTTTAGGAGCAAGCGATCGATGTATCGCTACCCATCCTTCTGATATGTGTGTGGCACTAGTTGCTCTTGATGCTGTTGTACAAGTTGAGGGACCAAAAGGTAAGCGGGCTATTCCAATGACGGAGTTTCATCGTTTACCAGGAGATACACCTGAAATTGATACAGTGTTGCAACAAGGTGAATTGATTGTGGCAGTTGACTTACCTTCTTCACCTTTTGCAGGGCGATCGCATTATCTAAAAGTCAGAGATCGGGCATCCTATGCCTTTGCCTTAGTTTCTGTTGCTGCTGCGTTAGATATAAACAACAATACCATCAGGGCAGCGCGAATGGCGTTGGGTGGTGTGGCACACAAGCCGTGGCGGGCAGAGGCAGCAGAGAAGATTCTCGTTGGTGCAAAAGTTAATGAGCAGACTTTTAGGGCGGCAGCAGAGGCGGCGGTGCAGAGAGCTAAGCCTTATAAGTACAACGCCTTCAAAGTGGAAATGGCAAAACGGGCGGTAGTTAGAGCGCTGACCACCGCTGCACAAGGAACATCTGTATAAGGAGATTGAGAATGTCCGCGTCTAATAAATTACCAGCTGACCTTGCCGCCTTTCAGAACAGCTATGCTGAGTTATTCGGCTCTGTTCCACCCCTTCCTGCAGCCAAGTTTGAATTTAGTGGTGATATCGATCCAGAGGCTCTACGCCTTGCCGAACAACTCCGTGCTCATGCCTTTTACTCAGACATTTTTGATACCAAGACGACGCAACTGATGCTCTTCGGTATGCTCTTGGTTCTAGGAGCAGGTGCTGCCCGGTTCCACGCTATTGCCGCTCGTCGGACAGGTGCAACTTGGGAAGAACTGCACAAGGTAGCAGAGTTGGCATCTGCTGTTGTCGCATTAGGTCCGCTCAACAATGGTAGCGCCATATTGAACGAGTTAAGAACTAACGAAGCGAAAGGGAATTAGGATGAATAATTCAACTGGCAAACCAATGAATCGAGTTGACGGACGCCTGAAGGTGACTGGAGGCGCACTTTACGCCGCTGAGTTTCTCTTGGAAAACATGACTCATGCCGTTATACTAAAAAGTACGATCGCTCGCGGACGCATTACGAATATTGATATAAGTGTAGCAGAGAAGTCTCCCGGAGTGCTAGCCATTATTACCCACCTCAACGTGCCAAAAATCAATCAATCTGCTAATCGCAATACGAGTGGAGAGCAAGCAGTAGAAGCTGGTGGAAACCCGTTTACTAAACCGATTCCTGTATTGCAAGATGCTAAGATAAATTACTATGGGCAGCACATTGGTGTGGTTGTTGCCGAAACTTTAGAACAAGCAAGATACGCTTCTGAACTAGTAAAAGTAACCTATGCTCAAGATTCTCCATCTCTCATTTTAGAGAAACATCTTGACCGTGCATATAAACCAGAAAAGTTATTAATACCCTTGGAACCTGATTCTGGTCGTGGCGATGTCAATCGAGGACTGAAGGAAGCAGAGGTAAAAATTGATGTTACTTACTCAACTCCTGTGGAACATCATAACCCAATGGAACCTTCAGCAACGATCGCTATTTGGCAAGGCTCGCGCCTCACACTCTACGACGCATCACAAAATGTCAACGGTGTCCAAACAACAGTAGCAAATACACTCCGTATTCCCCCTGAAAATATCCAAGTCATCTCGCGTTTTATTGGTGGTGGGTTCGGTTGCAAGTTTCCTGCAAAAGCACACAATATTTTGGCAGCCATAGCCGCTCAACAAGTTAAGCGCCCTGTCAAACTTGTTCTAACTCGCCAGCAAATGTTTGATTCTGTTGGTTTTCGTCCCCATTCGTTACAACGTATTCGCCTTGGAGCGAAACGAGATGGTCAACTAACCACTGTTGCTCAAGAAATCACAACGCAAACAGATATTTCCAGGGAGTTTGTAGAACACGTTGGAGCTGCAACTAACATGATGTACAACGCTCCCAACACCTTAGTGACCCATCGTGCTGTACCTTTAAATATAATAACGCCAACAATTATGCGTGCGCCCGGTGAAACACCAGGGATGTACGCTCTAGAATCCGCAATGGATGAATTGGCTTATCAACTCAATATTGACCCAATTGAATTACGGATAATTAACGATCCACCACAAGATCCAGAGAAGAACTTACCTTGGTCAAGTCGCTCGCTCGTTCAGTGTTTGCGTGAAGGAGCAAAGCGCTTTGGTTGGGAAAAACGCAATCCCAAACCTCGTTCTATGAAAGATGGTCGTTACCTCATCGGTTACGGTGTCGCCAGTGCTACCTATCCTGCCAATCGACAACCAGCCTCAGCTCGCACCCGGATTTTGCAAAATGGTAATGTACTCGTACAAATTGCTGCTACAGACATCGGTACTGGTACGTACACTATATTGACACAGACGGCAGCCGAGGCGCTTGGTGTTTCACCTGACAAGGTGCAAGTGGAAATTGGAGATACGCAACTTCCACCTTCACCTGGTTCTGGTGGTTCTTGGGGGGCGGCTAGCTATGGTTCAGCAGTCCATGAATGCTGTTTAGCTGCTCGAGATAAAGTACTAGCACTGGTACGAGAAGACACACGTTCTGTTCTCAAAGGTTTGAGTAGCAGCGATCTTGAAACGCGTGCAGGAGGAATTTTTTCTAAGGGAAACTCTTCTCGGGGAGAAACGTATCAAGAAATTCTGACACGAAACAATCTTAAGGAAGTTGTGGCAGAAGTTGAATCCAAACCTGATGGAGCAATGAAGAAATATTCCATGCACTCTTTTGGCGCACAGTTTGCCCAAGTGCGTGTCGATCCAGATTTGGGAGAAGTCAGAGTCTCTCGCTTTCTTGGGGTATTTGGTGCAGGGCGTATTCTCAATCCTAAAACAGCAGGCTCCCAAATGATTGGCGGTATTGTTTGGGGTATTAGCCAAGCACTGCATGAAGAAACACACATAGACGATCGCTACGGACATTTTGTCAATCACAATCTTGCAGAATATCACGTACCTGTTAATGCAGATATTCCCAATATTGAAGTAGTCTTTGTCGAGGAGAAAGACCCTTATGTTAACCCACTTGGAGTGAAGGGAGTGGGTGAAATTGGTATTGTGGGAGCAGGAGCAGCAGTCGCCAACGCTATTTACCACGCAACGGGTAAACGCATTCGCAATTTGCCAATTACGCCAGACAAGTTGTTGTAGAAAATTCAGTACCTCCGTTTGTTTCCTACTCATGAATGTATGCTGAATTCTCTCTAACGATTTGCAGAAAAGCTTGAACCAAGGGTGATGAGTTACTCTTCCGCCATGCGATCGCCAATGCCACTTGTGGTGAAGTAGGTTGCAACTCTCGATAAATGACCCCCAATCGCTGAAACTGCTTCGCGGATTCTGGAAGGATCGCAATGCCGAAACCTGCTGCTACTAACCCTAGCAGCACCTGCATCTCATTGACCTCCTGCTTGATAACGGGACTGAAACCTGCGCTACGACAGACTGCAATCACCTGGTCGAACAGCCCACAACCGCTATGGCGCTGTCCGATGATGAAAGCTTCGTTGGCAAGCGATCGCACCTTTACCTTTGCTTTTGCAGCTAAAGGATGGGCTTCTGGTAGAGCGAGGACTAAAGGCGCTTGAATGACAGTTTCAAGTCCTAAATCTTCAACCTGTCCTTGGAGTGGTGGTACCATAAACCCTGCATGAATCTGACCCTCACGTAGTGCTTCAATCTGCTCATTGGTAGTCATACCTAGTACAACCAATTCAACATCAGGAAAACGTTCTCGGTAGGCTTTCAACGACATGGGAATTATATCATACGCCGAAGACCCTTCAAATGCAACGACTAACTGTCCGATCGCTCCTTGATTTGACCTTATAAAGGCTTTGTTCAACCTGCTCTAAAATCCTGCGGGCTTCTTCCACAAACAGAATGCCTACCTCGGTTAATTCCACCCGCCGACTTGTTCGCTCGAAAAGCTGTACACCCAACTCTTGCTCGATTTGCCGAATTTGACGGGTCAGCGGAGGTTGCGCCATGTTGAGCCGTCTGGCTGCGCGTCCAAAATTTAACTCTTCTGCAACTGTTAAGAAATAGCGTAGCTGCCGAAGCTCCATGATTAAGGCTAGATTATTAATACCTTAAAGGTATCATTACTACTTAAAATTGATATGGAGTGATTACAAATCTCTACCTTTTGAATGAGATTGCATTCAGTTAAATCCTTAATAATGATTGTGGATAACAAGAAGCACGTCCAACTAAAGGCACATTTAAATGTAGGCAAAAGTAGACCGCTAAATTTTCAAATCATAAATAAGAATATTTGAATCACTAGTAGTGGAGTTAGCAACAAATGGATGCTCAATGGGTACAGAATTACTTCAGTGAGTGTTTGAAATGACTCAAAATACCAACTTCAACCAAAAATTTAGTCATCATACAGCGATCGTTAATGACATCACCTTGCATTACACGATCGGCGGTAAAGGCGAGCCTGTGCTGTTATGGCATGGCTTTCTGGAAACTTGGTATTGCTGGCGAAAGGTGATGCCTGCCTTGGCAGAACGGTACACTGTTATTGCACCCGATATGCGAGGCTACGGGGATTCTGACAAACCAGCACAAGGCTATGATGCGCGAACTTTGGCAGAAGATTTTCGGCAACTGATTCAACAACTTGGGTTTCACCAGATTCATCTTGTGGCTCACGATATGGGCGCACCTCCGGCGTTGCTTTACGCAAGTGAATACCCTAACGAAGTCTTAAGCCTGACATATTTAGATGAGCCTGTACTGCTTGAAGAACCCCTCCAGCAAATTTTTAAGTTTGCTCCTGAAACAATGCACAACGGCGGATTGTGGTGGTGGACATTTGCCCTTGCTCAAGATCTGCCAGAACAATTAATCGCCGGACATGAACGCGAGTTTCTTACCTATTTCTACAACACCTATTGCTACGATCCGAATTCGATCTATGATGCAGTTGAGGAATACTTGCGAACATTTGCAACACCTGGTGGAGTAAGCGGTGCATTGGGTGTGTATCGTGGTGTATTTGAATCAATCCAGCAGACAACACCGTTGTTACAGAACAAAATTGAAATACCTGTGTTGGCATTAGGTGGTGAGAAAAGTATGGGCGATCGCGTCAAAGCCATGCTTCAAAGCGTTGCTAGCAATGTACGTGGTGGTATGGTCGAACACTGCGGACACTTTATTCCCGATGAACGTCCAGATTATCTTGTCGATCGATTATTCACGTTTTTCGCTGACGTATCAAAATCAACCAGGGAAAATGCTGCATCAGGAGTAGCTCAATGACGAATGTGTTAATCGTTTACACAACATCGACAGGTAATACTCAGCAAATGGCTCTTGCGATCGCAGCAGGAGCACAATCAGTCCAGGGGACAACTGTAAACCTCAAGGAAGCACAGGAAGCTACCAAAAACGATGTACGGGCTTGTGACGCTTTGATTATAGGATCGCCCATGCGGCATCGAACTGCTGATTCTCGCATCAAAAAATTCATTGAAGATGTGTGTGAACAGCTTTGGCTAACCGATGAAATGGTGGGCAAAGTTGGCGGTGTATTTACAGTTGGCGGTGGCTACGGCGATTGTGGTGCGGGCTGTGAACTGGCACAGCTTGGACTATTGGGCGCATTTGCAGCAGGTGGCATGATTCTGGTGACACTGCCGAAAACGACACCGGGTTTTCAAGTTGCAGGAATGCATTGGGGACCACACGGGCGATCGGGAGGTCCAGAGATGGAACCGATTGGTATTACAGAAGAGATGAAGCTGGCTGGCTGGCATCACGGTGCAAACATTGCCAGAGTTACCGCAGAGTTGCGCGGTAAGAATTTACTTGCACGGGGGAATGTCGCACCCTCAAAAGAATTGTTAGAGCAATTTGCGAACGCTTAATTTTAATCAAAAATCAAGGAGAGTTTTCATGTCGTCAGTGAGAAATGCCGTTGGATTAAGGGACACACCTTTCAAGCAGGTGGTGGTTATGTCTAATGAAAGCAAATTTTTCTTACCTAAGAGAGATTTATGAATAACTGTTTCTCGGCAAACTTTATTTAACTTTACACTTTGTTTTGGTATAATTGGTATCTGCCCATGAGCCAAAAAGACAACCTTGATGCTGAGTCTTTACGCCTTGGGGAAGATGTAAGGCGTGAGAAAAACTGGAAACGCTGGGGTCCCTACTTAGCAGAAAGACAGTGGGGAACAGTGCGTGAAGACTACTCAACAGACGGTTCTTCCTGGGACTCCTTTCCTCACGACCACGCACGCAGTCGAGCTTATCGATGGGGTGAGGATGGGCTTTTAGGGATATGCGATCGCGAAGGACGCCTGTGTTTTGCTCTTGCACTTTGGAACGGACAAGACCCTATTCTTAAAGAACGTCTTTTTGGCTTAACCAATAGTGAGGGAAATCATGGGGAAGATGTCAAAGAATATTACTTTTATTTAGACTCAACCCCAACCCATGCATATTTGAAAGCTTTGTACAAGTATCCACAGGGGGAGTTCCCTTATACACGCCTGGTGGAAGAGAACCGCAACCGAAGCAAGGACTTAGGGGAGTTTGAACTGGTTGATACTGGAATTTTTGAAGGCAATAAATACTTTGATGTATTTGCAGAATATGCAAAAGAATCCCCCAACAATATATTAATCAAAATTACAGTTGCCAATCGCAGTTCAGAGACGGCTAAACTTCATCTTTTACCCACAATTTGGTTTAAGAACAGTTGGTCTTGGGGTCGCACGGGTGAGAGTTATTGGTCACAACCCTGCATTGAATATAAAAAAGATGGAGAGCTTTTGCTTTCCCATGAGACATTAGGTAAGTTTCATTTTATTGCAGAACCACTTCCAGGACAAAATACCCCCCATTTTCTATTTACTGAAAATGAGACTAACTTAAAACGGCTATTTGGTGTAGAAAACCGCACTCCCTATGTTAAAGACGCTTTTCATGAATATATTGTGCATGGGCGGGGTGATGCAATTAATCCCAAGATGCAGGGAACTAAAGCAGCAGTACACTACTGCTTGGAAGTTCCACCAGGAGAGGAAGTAACAGTGAGATTGCGCTTGTTTTCTGAAGAAGAATCACCAGAACATCCCTTTGGGCAGAATTTCGAGCAAGTATTTCAACAACGTATTTGTGAAACAGAAGAATTTTACACAAATCGGATTTCACATGAACTGTCGCAACATGAAAAGCTAGTAACACGACAAGCTTATGCCGGGTTGCTTTGGTCTAAACAATTCTATCATTACGGTATCAAAGACTGGCTCGAAGGCGACCCCTCACAACCGCCACGCCAAAGAAATGGAGAGGTTCGCAATGCTGATTGGATTCACCTCTACAATCGCGATGTTATATCCATGCCCGACAAATGGGAGTATCCTTGGTATGCAACTTGGGATATTGCTTTCCACCTCGTCGCCTTTGCCAACATCGATCCAGATTTTGCCAAGCAGCAACTGATTTTGTTTTTGCGTGAGTGGTATATGCATCCCAACGGACAACTACCAGCTTACGAGTTTGACTTTTCTGACACAAATCCACCTGTTATCCCTTGGGCTTGTTGGCGTATTTACAAAGTAACGGCTGAGAATGGGCAAAAAGACCGTGTTTTTCTCTCTCGTGTTTTTCAAAAATTATTATTGAATTTTACTTGGTGGGTCAACCGTAAAGACATTGCTGGAAAAAACATCTTTGCGGGTGGTTTTTTGGGAATGGACAATATAGGTGTTTTTGACCGTTCCAAACCTTTGCCCACTGGGGGTAATCTTCAGCAAGCAGATGGTACTGCTTGGATGGCATTTTTCTGCGTGACTATGCTAGCAATGGCATTAGAACTGGCTGATGAAGACCCAGCCTATGAAGATATTGCCTCCAAGTTTTTTGAACATTTCATGGCTATTGCTGAAGCGACCAATACTATTGGAGGAACTGGGCTCTGGGATGAAGAAGATGGCTTTTATTATGATTGGTTGGCAGTAGATGGCAAATATATGCCTCTGAAAGTACGCTCTCTTGTGGGAATTGTCATCTTACTTGCGGTAGAAACTTTGGATTTTCAGGTGATTCAAAATTTACCAGGCTTTACGAAACGAATGCACTGGTTTTTGGAAAACCGCCAAAATATTACCAAGTATATCTCCTGCATGGAGAAAGCAAAAGCAACCAATCATCTTCTGTTAGCAATTTCTACACGAGAACGTTTGCAACGAGTGCTATCCTCTTTGCTTGATGAAAACGAATTTCTCTCTCCTTACGGTATCCGTTCCCTATCCCGCTTTCATCTGGAACATCCCTACGTTTTTCCTATTGACTATCAAGAGTACCGTGTTGAGTATCTTCCTGGAGAATCAAACAGTAGCTTGTTTGGTGGTAACTCTAACTGGCGCGGACCAATTTGGTTTCCTCTTAATTACCTGCTTGTGGAAGCTCTAGAGCGTTACTACCAATTTTACGGTGATGATTTATTAGTTGAATGCCCTACTGGTTCCGGACAAATGATGAATTTGGGGCAAGTTGCATTCATAATTTCCCGACGCTTAGCGAGTATTTTCCTTCCAGATACACGGGGGTATTGTCCTTGGCAAGGGAAAAACCAATATTTTTCTGTAGATCCTTCCTGGCGGAACCTCATTCTTTTTCACGAGTACTTTTGTGGTGACATGGGTCATGGTTTGGGTGCTAGCCATCAAACAGGTTGGACAGCATTGATTGTGAGATTATTAGGGGGTAGGGGATAGAGGGTAGGGGGTAGAAGCAAGATTTGAATAGCTTTCGCAAGAACTGAAAAGACAACAGGCTCGCTTTTTATGTAAGCTAGCTTTATCATCATTCTTCTTTGGATAGATAAATAGCTGGAGGGAAGCAAGTATATTTGGGTAGGTTATATATCATAGTTTGTTTACATAGCCTCAACCAAAAGAAATAAATTTTATACTAGGATAAAAATCCTATGAGCTTCCAGTTAGTTTCTCCTTAGGTGCCTGTGAGTCATGAAATTCTCTGAGCCTCAAACTCATTTTGAAGATAATCTTCCAGAGCGAACCTCAGAAGAGCCACCCCGCAAACAGCGACGGTGGCTTTGGTTGTTGATAGCTCTACTAGTACTGGCAGGTGGAGGCTATGCACTGTGGCGTTTCCTTGCCCCCGGACAACAACAATCTCCACCAGCCAGCGCTCAACCTCCAGGGGTGAGAGTTAAGATATCGACGGTGCAGACAGGTATAATCGAGGATAGTTCTGAATTTGTTGCTAACCTGGAATCGCGTCGGTCGGTGAATCTCCAACCAAGAATTCAGGGTCAAGTCGCTCAGATATATGTTAGGTCGGGAGATACAGTAGCAGCAGGAGACCCAATTATTCAAGTCGATGCACGAGAACAACAAGCATCTGTGAGTAGTGTTGCAGCAGCAGCAGAAGTGGTGCGATCGCAATTGGAAAATGCGCGTGCAACTCTCCAATCCCTACAAGCAGAGCGCTTATCGAATGTATCGAATGTGAAATTGAACCAGCGAGAATACGATCGCTATGCTCGGTTGGCAGCGGAAGGAGCAGAATCCCGACAGGTACGAGATCAGTATGCAAACAGGCTAGAAACAGCACAAGCGGAGCTCCGTGCCACAGAAGCGCGGATAAAAGCCCAGGAAGCAAGCATTAACCAAGCAGAAAAATCATTACAGCAAGCTCAAGCAAATATCAATCAACAGCAAGTTCAACTTCAGTACTACAAAATCACCGCTCCTTTTCCTGGCACAGTTGGAGATATACCAGTTAAAGTGGGTGATTTTGTCAACACATCGACACAACTAGCCACCATTACTCAAAACCAACCTTTAGAATTAAACATTTTTGTGCCAAGTGAGCGAGGCCCGCTATTACGTAAGGGAACACCAGTGGAGGTAATGGACGCACAAGGAAAAAGTATAGGAATGAGTCGAGTATTTTTCATTTCACCAAGTGTGAACAATAATACCCAAGCAGTACTCATTAAAGCCCTTTATGACAACAGTAGAAATCAACTGAGGGCAGACCAATTTGCACGCGCCAGAGTTATCTGGAACCAGCGCCCTGGAGTTTTAGTGCCAACAACAGCAGTGACTCGAGTAGCAGGAGAAACCTTTGTCTATGTAGCTCAAACACCACCACCGTCACCATCCCCCCAAGCCGCTCAAGGAGAAGAATTTCAACTTGTAGCGCGGCAAAAGCGCGTGAAGCTTGGCAATATAAAAGGTAATAATTACCAAGTTCTTGAAGGATTACAGCCAGGAGATAGAATCATTGTCTCAGGGCTACTTAACCTTAGAGATGGAGTACCCATTATTCCTGAATCATAAGTCATGGCTAATGGCTAATGGCTAATGGCTAATGGCTAATGGCTAATAGTTAGTCAAAGTCAATTAGCAATTAGCAATTAGCAATTAGCAATTAGCAATTAGCAATTAACAATTCCCCTATGTTCGTTGATTTCTTCATCAAACGACCTGTCTTTACGAGCGTTTGCGCCATTATTGTTTTGCTGGTAGGGGCAATTAGTATTCCCACACTACCCACAGCCCAATATCCAGAAATTAGTCCAGTTCAAATCGAGGTGACCGCTGACTACGTCGGCGCTAATGCTGAAGTCGTAGAAAACACGGTGACTACTGTTTTAGAAAGGCAGATCAACGGGGTCGATGGTATGCGGTACATGACCTCAAGTAGCAGTAACAATGGCACCAGTAAAATCACAGTCACATTTGACCCATCACGCAATAAAGATATTGCAGCAGTCGATGTGCAAAATCGGGTGTCGTTGGCTGAACCGCAATTGCCAGAACTAGTACAGCGAACAGGGGTCACTGTTAGCAAACAATCAAGCGACATCCTTTTAGCAATAGGGTTGTACAGCGATAACAACGAGTACAACAACGTCTTTTTAAGTAACTACGCCGATCTTTATATAGTAGATGCTCTCAGAAGAATTAACGGTTTGAGTGAAGCGCGGATATTTGGCGAACGTCGCTATGCTATGCGTATATGGCTTGACCCAAATCGTCTCGCCAGTCGTAACCTCACCGCTCAAGATGTGATTGATGCCCTTGAAGAACAAAATATCCAAGTGGGTGCAGGGCAGATCGGTCAGCAGCCGTCTCCCGAAGACCAGATGTTCCAAATAGACTTACAAGCCCTTAGTAGACTTAGGGAACCATCAGAATTTAACGAGATGGTCGTTCAAACAGGGCAGGATGGTACCCTAGTTAAGCTTAAAGATGTGGGTCGAGCAGAACTAGGAGCGGAAAATTACAACTCCTTTCTGCGATTTCGAGGTCAAGAAGGGGTGGGAATTGGGATATTTCCTACTCCCGGAAGTAATGTCTTAGATGTTGCTAAGGCGGTCAAAGAAGAAATGAAGCGAATCCGATCCCAGTTTCCGCCCGGTTTAAAATATCAGGTCGCATTTGATACTACCTTATTTGTCGAAGAGTCGCTAGCAGAAGTCGTCCAAAGCCTTTTTGAAGCAGTTGGTCTTGTCATCCTCGTGATTTTCTTATTCTTACAAGACTGGCGCACGACTATAATTCCTGCAGTTGTTATTCCTCTAACATTAATTGGCACTTTTGCCGTCATTAAGGTTTTTGGATTTTCCATCAATACCCTAACCTTATTTGGTTTAACCTTAGCCACAGGTCTAACAGTTGATGATGCGATCGTCGTAGTTGAAAACATTACTCGCTTGCTTGAAGAAGAAGAGATGACACCGTTTCAAGCAGCCTCCGAAGCAATGCGCGAACTGTTTGGAGCAGTGGTTGCTTCTTCCTTAGTGCTTATGGCGGTGTTTGTTCCAGTAGCCTTTTTCCCAGGCTCTACAGGAGAGATTTATCGGCAATTTGCGCTGACAATTGCTTTTGCAGTGGGGATTTCAACCGCTCTTGCTATCATATTAACGCCTACTCTCTCAGCCTTGCTACTGCGTCGCGGTCAAAAACTAGGTGGTTGGATAGGCTGGGTGTTTGCGCGGTTCAATAACTTTATTGATTGGACGCGCAGACAGTACGAGCGATCGCTCATAGCTCTCAATCGTATCAGAGCAGTTGTGATATTGCTGTTTGTTGCATCTTTGGTGTTTACCGGCTGGTTTTATACCCGCGTACCAACAGCATTTCTTCCTGATGAAGACCAAGGCTATTTCATCACCATTATCCAAGGACCAGAAGGGGTTTCGCTCAACTACACTAGCAAAGTCATGCGCCAGGTAGAACAAGAAATTCTCAAATTGCCTGAAGTTGTTGGAACGTTTGCTATAGGTGGCTTTAGTTTCAGTGGTAGCACGGCAAATAACGGTGTAATTTTTACAACCCTTAAGCCTTGGGATGAGCGCCGCAAGCCGGAGCAGTCAGTACAGGCAATTATCGGCAATTTGATGGGGAAACTATCAGCAATTACAGACTCAAGAGTTTTGCCGGTTAACCCCCCAACTATTCGGGGTTTAGGTAGTTTTGCAGGCTTTCAATTTCAGCTACAAGATAAAAGCGGTAACAGTAGCTTAGATACCATGTTGCAATATATGGGTCAGTTACTTCAGCAGGGAAATCAGACACCAGGATTGCAAGCTGTATTCAGCACTTATGCTGCAAGTACGCCTCAGTATTTGATTGAAGTAGACCGTAACAAAGCCAAGGCGTTGCAGGTCGATATAGATGATATCTTTAACACTTTACAAAGTTACTTGGGTTCTCGCTACGTTAACGACTTTAACTATCTCCGCCGGACTTACCGCGTCTATGTTCAAGCTGACGCTGAATTTCGCTCCAACCCTCAAGATATCGGTCGTTTGTATGTCCGTTCTGCTAGCGATCGCGCCAACACTCAAGTCAACGGTCAAGCCAACGGTCAAATGATTCCTCTAAGTAATTTGGTGAAAATCATTCCAACCACTGGGGCGCAAACAATTAACCACTACAACTTGTTTAGGTCAATTGAAATCAATGGTGGTGCAGCTCCTGGTTTTAGTTCCGGACAAGCAATTAGAACGATGGAAGAACTAGCAAAGCGACTTCTGCCAACAAGTTTGGGTTATGAATGGTCGGGGATTGCGATCGAAGAGCTAGAGTCTGGTGGTCAAGCACCCCTAATTTTTGGCTTGGGAATTGTCTTCGTTTTCTTGGTACTAGCTGCTCAGTACGAGAACTACATCGATCCGTTGATTATCATGCTCTCAGTTCCTCTAGCTGTTTTAGGAGCGCTAGCAGCACAGTCCCTACGCGGTTTGCCCAATGATATATACTGCCAAGTCGGTCTGGTAATGCTAATTGGTTTGGCGAGTAAAAACGCTATTTTGATAGTAGAATTTGCTAACCAATTACGCGACGAGGGTTACCCAGTTACCAAAGCAGCTATAAAAGCATCAGAACAACGTTTGCGACCTATTCTCATGACAACGTTTGCTTTTATTTTGGGTATTTGGCCATTGCTATTTCCAGAAGGAGCAGGAGCAGCTAGTAGGCGATCTCTCGGTACAGCGATTGTTGGTGGGACGTTAGTCTCTACTTTGTTAAGTCTGTTTATTGTGCCAATTCTTTATATCGTAATTGGCAAGATTCGCGATCGCTTTATGCCACGCCGTCCTTCATTACAGTTAGAAGCGGCTGAAGAAGATGGTCGAGTTCCTTATGAAAGTCGTCGCTAATTAACTGCACAAATGGTGGAGTCTTTCAATACGGCAAGGGCTGAGATTAAAAATCCAAAAATGTGTAGGTTGGGTTGAGGAACGAAACCCAACATTTACAAGCATTTGTTGGGTTTCCTCAACCTACAAAAATTCGAGAGCTTTTGCAGTATTGGGGCGTCTTTACATTCTTAAGATCGGGATGACCACATGGTTAAATTCAGAATTCTCTGCTTTTAGCGCTGACTACAGAAGCCATATCGCATTGCTCTAGTTTGGAAAGAATTTTTTGTAGATTCTGTGGTCTATAGTCCTTGCAAACTTTCAAACGCTGGATTGTACTGTAGCTCTTGTAGTATAAATATTCATACAGGGCGATCGCCCAACCACTCTTTGATTACTTACATGCATCTAACGACTAAGAAAATAAATTCATGCAACCAGCCAGCCTAGACAGCCAACCAGAATCCCCCAAGCCATTGTACTCAGACACAAATTTTCAAATTATTTGTGCAGTTTCTCTCATAGCAGTACTTGGAGTTTCTAGCATCACCCCTGCGTTCCCTAAACTAGCCCTAGAATTAAATGTTAACCCCCAAAATTTGGGATTGTTAGTCACCGCATTTACATTTCCTGCTGTGATTCTAGGTCCTTTCATTGGTGTCCTAGCCGATCGCATGGGGAGGAAAAAAATTATTGTTCCTTCTCTGTTTTTATTTGGTCTTGCAGGTACGGCTTGTGCATTAGCTCGCGATTTTAACCTTTTGCTTTTACTGCGGTTCCTGCAAGGAATCGGTGCAGCTTCTTTGCTATCTCTCAGTATTACCTTAATTGGTGATTTATACGCAGCAGGTAGACGCACAACAGCAATGGGTTACAATGCTAGCGTTACTAGTATTGGTACAGCTTCTTACCCCACAATCGGTGGTTTGCTGGCAACTTTTGGTTGGTACTACCCCTTTTTATTGCCCATAGTCGCAATTCCCATTGGGTTACTGGTATTATTTGTGTTGAAAAATCCAGAACCCCAGGGAGAAATCAACTTAAAAGAGTATTTGAAAAATGCTCTACAAGCTTTAAAAAATCGAAAATTAGCTGGATTATTTATTGGGAGTGCTGCTAACTTTGTTCTTCTCTATGGAGCTTATGTAACTTATCTACCTCAACTTATTAGTCAGACATTTAAAGCGCCTGCTGCAACAATTGGATTATTGCTATCTAGCGTTTCTGTTGCTATTACAATTACATCGTCACAATTAGGAAGGTTGTCAAGAATGTATCACTCGACAACCTTGATTAGAGCATCCTTCATTTTATATGCTTTAGCTCTGTTGATTGTTCCCCTGGTATCAAATATTTGGTTACTCCTAATTCCGACGACAATTTTTGGTATTGGCTTGGGAATTGGCGCTCCTAGTATACAAACTCGTTTAACCGAGATTGCACCAAAACAATATTTGGCTACAATTCTATCTGTCAACGGCACGTTTTTTGGGTTGGGACAAACCCTAGGTCCATTACTGATGCTTGTAGCTTTTAGTTTTGGAGGTATCAACAGCGTGTTTTATGCAGGCGCAGGATTTGCTCTTTTAATCCTCGTCGTGTTTAAGTATTGCACTTGCTTGTGAGTTAAACTCAAGCGAACTCAATCTAGGGTGCCTCTGGTGCCTCTGGTGGTTCCGGTAGTTCCGCTGGCTCCGGTGGTTCATTCTGTTGAGCACCTTTAATCATAGCTAATATATCGTTAGTGAATCCTCCAAAGAGGAGGTTATAAAGTGAAAGCGAAAACCCGCTCACAGACAATCCTCCTACTACAGACGTTAACTCTTGATTGCTAAGTTCTTCAATTTGGGTGACTGATTGCAATTCAGCGATTTTGACGATAGCCATGATTTTTTTTCTTGTAACAACAACAGGGCTTACGCAACCTCAACGGTATTTTGGGGATTTTACGTGTTGAAAATCCCCATCTTTCCCTTTAAAAAGGGAAACTCTGCGTAAGTTATAAACAAGAATTCTTTTCAGAATATCTATTTAGATTATTCCGCCAACATTATTGCCAACAGGCAATTTGAGGGATTTTAGTATGACGTAATTGGAACTATTTTGTCATCGTTCTGCACTTAAGTTACAACCAATGTCCGACTAAGACAAATGGTGCCCAATAAAAAGGGTGAGAAAAATCTGCATCCTGCAAAAATGTTAACTGGGCTTGTCGCAAAGCTTCCGCTTTACCAATTCCCGGTTTTTTCAGCTGTTTATAAAACTCTGACATAAATTTGGCTGTCGATTCATCTTTAACAGCCCAAAGGGTTGCTAGGGTACTGCGTACACGTGAATGAACTGCTATTCCCGCCAACCCCAAGATAGCGCGCTCGTCTCCTAAAGCTGTTTGACAGGCGCTCAGAACCAATAACTCCACTGGTTGAGTTTCGGTTTCATCTCTAGACTTAATTAATTCCCCTAATTCCTTAACTTTCAGCTTGCCATCCCAAGTTAGTATAAAAGTGTTATCAGATCTACTACTAAACTGACCGTGAGTCGCTAAATGCAAAATTGAAAAAGGCTGCGAGCGAACAGCTTTTTGCAGGTTGGCGCTGGTAAATTTTTCATTCAACAGAAGTTGACTCGGAAGTTCTGAAACAATTTGTTTGACTTCTAAATTGACTCCAGGTAACGCTTTAAACCCTTGACGCGCTGCACTCAATCCCCCTGTCATTACTTTTAAATTATCGCCTTCGAGCGATCGCGCCTGTAATAACTGCATACCAGGAGAGAGTGCAACACTATATTTTTCCACGAGAAACTGTTTGCCATCATGTAAAGCAGCCATTGGTAAGCTTCGCAAAGAACCATCTAACACAAATACTAAAGTTTTCACTCCACTGTTGGCTAAGTCAAATTCTGCAGGGCGAATCAACCGATCGTATAAATATTGGTATAGGCGCAAGCGTTCTTCTTGAGAGTAAGCAAGATTGAGGGACTGTCGCATCCGTTTCATCTTGTTTTCCAGCTCGGTTTTAGAGAGAGAAGTTTTGTAGCTTAAAAGAGGTTTTCCAGGAATCGATAAAATGACTTCCAGGCGATCGGGTAAAATAATTGGATAAATAACTGCACCTGTTTTGTCGATTTGGTCGATTTGCTGTGGTTTGGCTTCCAAACAAGCTTCGCGAAAGAAGTTGTCTAGTTCAGCCAGCTGTAAAGCTTCTATTGTTTCCCTCGCACGGGCTAAATTTTCTGAACTGGGCTTGGATTGTAACAAAAGATCCACTAACTCCCGATAAATCGGTTCTACACTCTCTTGAAAAGAAAACTGCACATCTCGATTAATGGACACCAAGTCACTACGCAAAGACTTAAGTTCGTTGACGGCTAAATCGTATGCTACTATTGCAGCTTTCACATTCCCCTGACTTTTGCGAATGCGCCCGATTTGCCAATAAGCTTGGTAGGCGATATCTGAAGCATAAATCCCCTCTGCAATCTGTTGGGCTTGTTCTGTCAGTTGCAACGCCAGATTTAACTGTTGTGTCTGGAAATACAATCCTCCTAACTTAACTAAAGCATATGCTTTGGCTCGCGGATCTTTCAAACTTTCTGCTTGTTTTACTCCACGGGCTAAAACCTCTGCGGCTTCTCGATATTGTGCGGGATGAGCTTCGCGTTGTTGCGCCCATTGAGAAAGACTGCGAGCAAAGTTAACAGCCGCATAAATCGATGTGCGAGAAGGGGGAAGATTGTTGAGTTGGGTTTTTATTGGTACCAATAAAGATTGAGCTTGTTCCCATTGTGAAGTTTCTATATAAAGACTGAGTTGGTTCAACTGAGCTTCTACTTGCAATCGCGGGTTGGTTGTTGTTGCTGCTGCTTGTTGGTAATAATTCAATGCCACTGGCTGTTGCTGTAGATCTCTTGCTGTATTTCCCAAGCTAAAAAGAATTTGACTGGTATCCTCACGCGAGTTCAAGCGATCGCTAATTGCCAAACTCTGTTTTAAAATCTCCTGAGATTCTTGTATATCTCCTACCATTTGTAAAGCCACTCCCAGACTTTGTAGTGCTTGCATTTTTAGTAAAGAATCCGGTTGGCTTTGCAGTTGCTCGGTGATACTTGCTAACAGACTTTGCGCCCTCCTATAATGTCCCAAAGATTGTAACGCTTGCGCTTGGTTAATTTGACTACCTGTTTTTCCCAAGCGATCGCCAACGGTAGCATAGGTGCGTTCGGCTTCTTGCCAGCTTTTGAGAGCTGCTTCTCCTTTTCCTTGTGCGAGTTGGAGATTTCCCAAAGTATTTAAAGCTACTGCTTTAACACGTAAATTGGCTTTTTGATATTTTAAGAGATTGAGGCTGTTGACAATGGCTTTTTCTGCCTTGTTCCACTCTCCCAAATTCTGATACGCTAAGGAAAGATAAGATAAGCTCCAAGCTTGATTGACTGTATCCCCTATCTGCTGAAAATTTATAGCTGCGACTTCCCAATATTGAGCAGCTGCAGCAAATTGCCCTGCTTCAAACAAGTCTCTACCTCTATCAAGTTCAGATTTAGCATCTTTGACTTGAAATGTTTCATAGTTACTAGCATCAGAAGCTACTAAAGAGCGAGCTTTTTCAGTTTTTAACCTCAGTTTCAGATCGGCTTTCGCTACTGATGGAAAATTACTAATTAGCAGCAAGAAAACCAGCATTATTGGATAGGAAATATATTTTATTAATGGCACAAATTTGTCAATCCTTTTCTTTTATGGGAATTTCAATTATAAATTCTGTTCCTTTGTTCACTTCTGAAAAACAATAAAGCTTACCCTCATGTCTTTGTTCTATAATTTCTCGAGAAATAGATAATCCCAAACCAGTTCCTTTCCCTACAGCTTTTGTGGTAAAAAATTGTTCAAAGACTCGTTCTTTGATTTCCGGTGGTATTCCCGGTCCATTATCTTTGATGGAGATAATAATAGAATTCCCCTTGCTATTGGCTGATGTAGAAATATGAATAATATGTTTAATCTCTTTTTCTAATTTTAAACTTTTTTTAGCAGCTTCATTAATAGCATCTATAGCATTAGATATTATATTCATAAAGACTTGGTTAAGTTGTCCGGGGTAGCATCTGATTTTTGGTAAGTTTCCATAGTCTTTGATAACTTCAATACCCAAGCGATTTTTACCATTTCGCAAACGATACTTCAAGATGACTAAAGTACTGTCAATCCCTTCATGAATATCAAAAGAGGTTTTATGAAAAATGTCAGAACGAGAAAAAATGCGTAAACTATGACTGATTTTACTTATACGTTCTATCCCTTCACTAATAGATGATAACAAATCTGGAATATCTTGAATCATATTGTCTAATTCTATATTGTTAGCAGATTCCACAATTTGCTCAACTGGATTAGGATAATGTTGTTGATAAAGTTTTAAATGATAAATGATCTTGGGTAGGAAATTTTCTAAATAGTTCAAGCTACCTTCTACAAAAGTCAGGGGGTTATTAATTTCATGAGCAATTCCCGCTACAAGTTGACCCAAGCTAGACATTTTTTCATATTGCACTTGTTGAAGCTGAAAATTATGTAGTTCCTGTAATACTTGAGAAAGTTTTGCAGTCCGTTCTTGTACCCTCTTCTCTAACTCTATATTTTGGTTTGCAAGTTCTTGCGTCAACGAACGTAGCTTTAAATGAATGTTAATTCTAGCTATGACTTCTTCTGGTTGAAAAGGTTTGGTAATATAATCTACGGCTCCTAAAGAAAGACCTTTGACTTTATCAACGGTTTCTGAAAGAGCCGTCATAAAAATTATGGGTATTTCCTGAGTGCTAGAATTTTCCTTAAGTATTTGACAGGTTTCAAATCCATCGATTTCTGGCATCATGATGTCTAATAAAATCAGGTCTGGCTGGGCATATTTTGCTTGCTCAACAGCGCTTTCTCCATCAGTTGCAACTAAAATTTCCCATCCCATATTTGCAATAGCACTACATAAGACCTTGAGATTTTTAGGATTATCATCAACAGCTAGGATCGTGGCATTTTGACAGGAAATAGAATTCATAAAATTTCCTCTTGAAAAGATTTAATAAATTCCCGAATATTCTTGAGTTGGAAGTTGTCCGCCAATGGACGAACTTTGTGAATAAACGGTAAGAATTTATCATCTAATTGCTCTAATTCATCCAATAAAATCTCTATACCTTGAATATTCCCTCTCATAGCAAAATCCAACAGTTTGTTCAGTTGTGCTGCTGGTGGAGGTATGAGTTCAGTCTGGAAAGCAGCAGGGCTTGAATCAGCAGAAGAATTTTTCCATTCCTCATCTAAACTTTTGTCTTCAATACCAATCGTCTTTTTATTTTGGGCTACTGGCTCTGTATTTACCGAGTGACAACCTATTAATAAATCTACATCTAACCAAAATTTACTACCAAAACCCAAAGTACTCTCAACTTGAATTTTACTTCCCATTAACTCAGCCAAGTTACGGCTAATTGCTAAACCCAAACCCGTTCCTTCAGTCTTTTTCTTGTTTTCGCAAACCTGCTCAAAAGGCAAAAAAATCTTTTCTATGTGTTCTGGTGTTATTCCCACTCCAGTATCTTCGACTTGGAATCGTACACGAGCGATTGGGGAGCCAGCGCCTTGTAGGGGTTCTAGCGACTGGCGTAATTGGAAAGAATTTTCAAGATCCCTCATATCCCTCATCGCTACTTCGTGGGAATTTTGAGTTTTCCAGTTCTTAGTCTCTAAGATTTCTACTTTGAAAGTAACTCCCCCTTTTTCCGTAAACTTAATGGCATTGCCTAGTAAATTAATTAAAATTTGCCGCAATCGTTTTTCATCAGCGCAAATAACTTCTGGAAGCTGCGGGGCGATTTGGTACGTAAAAGATATACCTTTTTGAACAGCACTGATACGACACATTTCCGCTACGGCTTTTAAAAAAGGCAAAAAAAGAAAATCATTATTGTACAGTTCTAGTCTGCGAGATTCGATTTTTGACAGATCTAAAATATCGTTGATGAGATTTAACAAGTGAGAACCGCACTGATAAATAACATTTAGACCTTCCTTCTGAGATTTTGCCGGATTTGGAGAACGTTGCAGAATTTGTGCGTACCCAAGAATACCATTGAGGGGTGTCCGCAGTTCATGACTCATGTTTGAGAGGAATTCGCTTTTGGCGTGGTTGGCAATATCAGCAGCGATTTTGGCTGCTTCTAATTCTTTGGTGCGTTCTCGCACTCTCTGCTCGAGAGTGTGAGAATATTCCTGTAATTGCTTGTTAACTTTTGCTAATTGGAATTGTTTATAAAAGTTGGTGGTAACAGTTGCACTAGCAATGAGAGCCAGTAAGGGTGAAACAGAAGGAATCCACCAACCTATAAGAAACATCACATAGGCAGTGCTTAAGATAACGGCTATTGCAAATGTCATTCCTATAATCAGCAAACCAAAAAATTTTTGTAGATGGTTAAATTTGATATGCAATAACTGCCAAGTTACACTACTACTGACAAAAGACCAGCAACAAACCCACAACCATTCCATATGGTAAGACCAGGTTTTCATAAGAGGTCTTCCATCAAGAGCAGCACTGATAATTTGACTGGTCAAATTGGCGTGAAGCACCACTCCCGGCATTGGGATGCCACCATGAAGCAATGCACTCTTCCTGTAACCTACATAAAGTTGGTCCCGGATACTCTTAGCTGTAACGCCTATTAAAACAATGCGATCGCGTATTCGTTCTGGAGCCACAGAACCATTGAGGATTTCTCGCATAGAGACTGTATCAAAGCAATCTTGATAACCCCGGTAATTCAATAAGATTTGGTATCCGCCGATATCTGCTCCTCGATAATTGAATTCATTACCTTCAAGAGGTGTAAAGACTGCTTTACCTAACTGCAAAGAATCCCCATTTTTGTCAAGAGGTTTCAAGGAGATGCCTTTTTTTTGTTCTAAATACATTAGGCTCAAGCGAGTCGCTAACCCCAAAAAAATCTCATCTTTGTCATTAGCAGCAGATAGCAAACCTCGTCTGATTTTACCATCTGTATCTTCAACCCAATCCACAAGAGCAATTTGCTCTTGTTTAGATAAGATGGGGGGTGGCGGAACTTTATCTACTCCCGCTAGTTTCATGACACCAATTAGGTTTGGTGTGGACTTCATCACTGCTACCAATTTCTCATGCCCTGGTTTTACAGCCAAATTGCGATATATATCTAAGCCAATAACAGCTGGTTTGTGTGCTTTAAGTTCGATTAGCAAATCAGCTAAAACATTGTCAGGAATTGGCCATGCACGAACTTGGGATATATCTTGTTCTTCAATCGCAACAATGAGAATGCGCTGTTCCCGTGGTTCCACAGGACGTAAAGTATAAAATCTCTCTAGGATTTGCCACTCCAGCATCTGGAACAATCCAGCTATTCCTCCAGCGATGACGCAAACAGCCACAGTGGAGGATGCCATCAGTACATAACGACAGCCTCCCCTTAACTCTCCACAATTGAGTTGAGGCTTCCAGAAGATCGACACAAGTTGAGTAATGGTTTTCCAATTGAATAGCATTTTTTAGTGACTAGTAACCAGTGACCAGTAAACACTGACCACCTGACCAGTGACCAGTGACCAGTAGACAGTGACCACCTGACCAGTAAACAGTTAATCACCAAACATCTTGCGCCTTACTGCTCTATTCATCCCCATAAGTCAAATAAGTCGATCGCGGTGCCAAAGGTGCATTGGCGATCGCATTTAAACCTACAGCATTTAACAGTTGTTGCCAAGAAGACTGTATAGTTTGGTTATGAGGCTCAGCTTGCCTTAATTTAGCCAGTTCAAAAATAGTATCATACCAAATACCTTGTTTGGCTAAGTGAGAAGCCAACTCTAGAGAAGGAGACGAGTTGCTTTGATTTTTCAAGCCTCCTGGATATTGAACTCGTTGAATCCATCCACTGACGAGTGGGCTATCTGGCTCTAATTCAGATGAGCAAATCATTGCCAAAGACCATTGATAATTCTTACCGGGCTTGATTCCGGGTGCGGAGTTAGGGAGTTTGATTGCCATCACGCCCGGTTTTGCAGGTAAATTGATGGTTTTTTGGTAGTGGTTTTTGGCTTGCTCATCATGTACGCTAAACAATGCTGTTTTGGCAGTAGTAGGCGGAATGTAGACTAATATTGTCGGACGCTCTTTTACAGTCAAACCAATTCTGCTTGACGGGAGTAAGGCGGTGATCGAGGCTGTATCTCCTACGTTTTCAGCCATGAGGCAATTGTTCCCATCTCGAGAAGCTCCTCCTGTTGACTGTCTTGGTGCTGGTAGCCGTGGAGGTTTGAAAGTTACTTGAGCCGCTTCCAGCCCATCCCATGTAGGTGTAAAAAACACTAACACGAACAGAGCTCTTCCCAAGAGGAGGAATTTGGGCACGGAGTTACGCTGATTTTGCATATACTATAATGTGCGTTTAGAGTTTTTGAGAGGGTTAAATGAGGGTTAAATATTAATATTTAATGTTTATGTACCGTTATTAAAGTTTGCGGTTAACTGATTCACACCCTGAAAATCATGACATTTGCTTGTTTTAAACATTTGGTTTTCTTTTTGTTACTAATATTACACCTAAAGCTGGTATTTTTGCAAAAATTTAAACTTATTTTTTTTTAAGCTCAATATCATTTTTTTAAAGAAAAATAGCCATTGTAATTTATTTCATAAAATAAAAAACTAGTATCTCCCAGATACTGGGTTTCGGAGGAGCGACATTATCTCACAAATCGAATAGGATTGTTATAGCAATTTTTGATTTTTTTTGTTAAATTTGTTACATTGCATTAGACCTGAATTGGTTTTCGCACCTGGAAGTGCTCTCCTTATAAAGGGGGGCTGGCAGCTCTTTGTACTTTGCAGCAGGACTAACTGAGCAGTGTTGCACCCTACTTTGTGTTTTGCAGATAGAACTAGTCTAAATGGATTCTAGTATATTTACTGGTAAAATAAAATCCGGGTATATGAATTTTTTCAAGTAAGTCTAAATGTATTTACGTCCAATCATGTAGCAGGATAGTTAGTTAAAAGATTTTCATGACCCGAAAGATAAAGCATTTCTTAATTGGTTGCAAACTGGCAATGAGAAGCATTAGAACTCACAAGCCTCTTGTGTACAGTGGTAGAATTAAAATAAAGCCAGATACTCATTTGAGAAAATGGTTGTTGCTACCATTACTTCTTTGCATTGCGATTATTGGTAACTCAACACTGGCACTGGCAAAAACTACGTATACTATAAACTCGACAACAAACACAAACTTCGAGATCTATTATGGAGCTGAGATTACATTAACACAAATGATTGCAACGGAAGTAGCAGCCCAGCTATGGTCAGAACTGTTAGCTGATGATGTTACTATCAAGTTATTTGTAACAACTACCAATCACATGCCTAGAGGCGTTTTGGGAAGCGCAACAGTGGAGAAGTTAGTATCCGAAACTCCATACCAAAATTTCCTCTCTAAACTTTCTGCAGGTAAAAAATCGCTGAATGATAAAATTGCCTACAAAAACCTGCAAAAAGGAAACAATGGAGAGGCTTCTGAGTTAAGTGTGATGGTTAACGAGCGCGTATTATCAGGCATTGATGATATCCAACTTGCTCGTGCTAATGCCAAAGCCTTAGAACTACTTCCCAGCAACGATTTAAATTTTGACGGTCATATTGTTTTAAACAAACTCAGTAACTCCTCATCAGGTATCCCATTGACATGGAGCTATAACTTGACCAGCAACCAAATTCCGTCTGACACATTAGACTTTTTAAGTATGGCTGTACACGAAATAGGTCACACTCTCGGTTTTATCAGTGGAGTAGATAATCCTAACTTACAGTTGGCAATCAAAAATGACAAAACCAGAGGTATACCTATAGAAGAGTCTGTTGTAGAAGACAGTATCACTCCACTAGATCTATACCGCTTCTCCAATCAAAGCAAAGACAAGATTGTATTGGGTGATAATTACAGCTTGATTACCATGGGAATACCAGATTTATCACCCGGTAAAGTTGCTTTCACAACTTTCGATTTAGGGTTGTCAAAGGTTGAGTATATGTCAACAGGAGATACTACACTAGGTGGAGATGGAAACCAAGCCTCTCATTGGAACCAAGACAAAAACGCTGTCATGGAGCCTTATCTACGAACCGGTCAAAGAGAGGCGATCGCCAGCGCGGATCTCATTGCATTCGATTTAATTGGTTGGGACGTGCGATCGGAAGCTAAGTCACTGAACCAATTGGGAGCTATTCTACCAAGCCTGTACGAGCGAGCCAAAGCGACAGCAGAATACAAACTTGCCAATTCTTCAACTTGGATTCTGATCGATCCCCCACTACTCGTAAATCCCATCACTTTAGACGTTAACAACACGCAGAACAATAATGTCGATGATAGCGATGATGTTGATGACCTTACTCCTCTTTCAGCGTATTCACAAGATTCTGCTTTAGCAGAGGTTTGCAATAATTCACAGAACAATAACACATCTCATTGTATATTATGGCGGACTTCTGGTTTCGGAAAATGGAGAGAGTATTATGGACAATTAGGTTTAAGATAAACGTAGCAACCAAATGCATCAATTACCGAAGAAAGGCAGATGGCAGAAGGTAATTGTAATATTTAATAAGAAGTTTCTCTGTGCCATTTGTCCATACCATTTAAAGTAGGGTGGGCTAAAGCCTAGCACATAAGGCTTTTAAAAAGAAATGCTCACCCTACGTATATCTCAAAATCAGGTAAAATTTTCCTGTATTAAGAACAGTACAATAATATGTTTTTTAAATTGAGAATAATTTTACAAAAAGCTTTATATTTCTGTTTTCAAAGAAGATACGTATATCATCTTATTACTATTTCTCTGGTTTGGAATACCCCATTACCAGCTAGAGCACAAACCCAAATAACTCCAGATGGTAGCCTACCTACTAATATCAACAATAATGGTGGGGGGGTCTATGAAATTACTGGAGGCGGGCAACCTAACAAAGGTACCAATCTTTTCCACAGCTTAAAAGATTTCTCCATCAAATTGGGAGACACAGCTCGATTCGTTCATCCTCAAGGTATTGAGAACATTATCACCCGTATCACTGGCGGGTTGCCTTCTCAAATTAACGGCACTATTCAAACACTTATAGAAGGTACTACAGATATTGGTCGTGCCAACCTCTTTCTGATCAATCCCAGTGGTATTATCTTTGGAGAAAATGCCCGTTTAGATATAGGTGGTTCTTTTTTTGCCACCACTGCAGATAAACTAAAATTTGCTGACGGTACGGAATTTATTGCCACCAACTCTACAGCCAATCCACTGCTAACAATTAGTGTTCCTATTGGCTTGCAGTACGGGTCGAATCCTAACAGTAGTATTCGTGTCAACGGAAATGGTCACAATTTAGGATTTTCCTTTGACTCTGGTTATGTAGATCGTAGTAACCGTCCATTAGGATTGCATTACGGAACCCAAACAGGTAAAACCATAGCTTTGGTGGGTGCGAATGTGGTTTTGGATGGTGGAAATATCACCCTTCCAGAAGGAAAAGTGGAAATTTGGTCAGTCAAGAATGGTGAAGTTTCTTTAATCAACAACAACCAACAACTACAACTTGAACCAGGGCAAGGAATTAATTACAGTCATATAGAATTGTTGAATGCAGCATCTATTGATACTAGTGGCAACAGTGCAGGTAGTATACAACTGCGAGGTAAAAACATTAGCCTGACTAATGGTTCAGTCATTGTTACAGACACTTTAGGGAATGGCACTTCAGGAACACTCAATATCTTGGCGTCAGAATCCGTAAAGATACAAGGAATAGTTGATAATTCAAACAGTCAATATTACAGTGGTATATTTGCTGATGTTGCACCAAACGCAACAGGAGATGGCAGCAACATCACTATCGAAAGTAAATCCTTACAGGTGATTGATGGAGGTCAAATACAAGGTGCCACTTTTGGGATTGGTTCTGCAGGTGATTTATATGTCAAAGCTGCGGATATTCAACTTGTTGGCGATTCTCGACTAGCAGCAAGTGGTCTCGCTTCCCCAGTTACACCAGGAGCCACTGGCAATGGAGGTAACTTAATTATTGAAACTGAAAATTTAAGAGTTTTAGCGGGTGCTCAAATTACCACAACGACCTTTGGCTCTGGGAATGCTGGAGACCTAACTATCAAAGCTTCCGATATAGAAGTAAAAGGTGTCGCAGAATATACAGACATTTTTACAGGTGAAAGTGACGAAAACCCCAGTATACTTGCAGCTGCAGTCGAAAAAGTATCAGGATTTCCCAATTCTGGTATCGGTCAGGGTGGAAACGTGAAGATTCAAACCCAAAATTTGCGTCTTGTGGAAGGTGGCCAAGTCGTTTCTGCAACTTCTAGCTTGGGAGATGCGGGGAATTTGCAAGTTAACGCTAACAATGTTGAATTGATAGGAGTTAGCAAAACAACTCGTAGTGGCTTATTTGCTAGCGCCATCCAAGAGAGTGGTGATGGAGGCAATATCACTGTCAATGCTAATCAGTTAACGATTCGTGATGGGGCTACTATTAGTGTTAGCAACTTCCAAAGTCAAAACAAACTTCCTCCTGGTACAGGGGCAGCTGGTAGTATTCAGATGAATGTCCTTTTTCTACTCATGAAACAAGGCACAATTACTGCCGATACAAACGCCGGCGATTTTGGAAACATTACAATCCAATCGCAAAACATAGTAATAAGTCAAGGAAGTAGGATGACTACCAACGCCCTCAACAGTTCCCTTGGTGGAAATCTTAGTATTTCTACCAATTCTTTAGTCGCTGTAGAAAATAGTGACATAACTGCAAATGCTCAACAAGGTTTTGGCGGAAGGGTAGCCATCAATGCCCAAGGTATTTTTGGTAGCCAAGTTCGCCAACAACAGACTTTAGAGAGTGATATTACTGCCTCCTCAGAACTAGGACTGGAATTTAATGGTACGGTGCAAGTCAACACCCCTGGTGTAGATCTTTCTCGCGGGTCGGTGGAACTACCAACAACTTTAACCGATCCCTCCCAACAAATTGCTACAGGTTGCCCTACGGCAGCAAGAAACAACAGTTTAGTCTTTAGTGGACGAGGTGGATTACCAGAAAACCCCGATAATACGCTACGAGGCCAGACTTTATGGTATGATATGCGGAATTTGCCAGACTCCCAACAAGCAGAAAGTCAACCTCAAATAATTAACAAGCAGTCTCATAGAACGCAAATACCAGACGAAAGCATTGTGGAAGCGAAAGGATGGGTAATGAATTCCAAAGGCGAGTTGGAGTTGGTGGCAATGGTACCATTAGCTATTGCTGGTTTGCCAGTTCCCAGTTGTGATGGAGGGGATAGGGGGTAGGGAGTAGGGAGTAGAAAACACGTAGGTTGGGTTGAGGAACGAAACCCAACATTTCCATGCCTTTGTTAGGTTTCTCCACATATCTTTGAGCAAGATAAGAACATTTTCCGCAAGAACATGAAAGACAGCAGCACAGGTCTTTCGGTAATCTTCTTATTATTAAGGAAAAAAACACTCTTTATGCATAGCTGGGGCATACCGAAAATAATGTTAAATAGAGTTTTGAGGCTGCTGTTGAAACAATAGGACGCTAGCTCGCTATGGTTAAGTCTTATACATTACAGCCGGAAAAAACAGAACAGAGCGATCGCCTTCCTAAAGATTTGCTCTTCTACATAGTCGCTTCAATTTTCCTACACGCCATCATATTATTTGGCGTCGATTATTGGATGCAAGTTTTTAAGCCCAATCGAGAGAGAGAACTTTCCCAACCCATTCCTATAGAATATCTTGAAGTTCCTCCCGAACCAGCAAAGACACCTCCAGTAACCTTAAAACGCGCTGCTAGAGATTCAGTTAACGGTGGCAAAGTCAAACAGAAAAGTTCAATTTCTGTTAAAAAGTCGGCATCCCCAGCAGAATCTAAGCCCCCTGCTGTTCGCCCTCAAACCTTACCCGAACCAAAACCAGCAACAGTATCGCCACCAAAACAACCAACGCAACAACCAGCCATATCGCCAAATTCGTCATCTCAACAAGCGCAATCTCAAGCATCAAAAACGGTAACACCTCCTGTCACGCAACCAACAGAACCTAAAATCGCTCAATCAGAAATTCCCGCCAAGACTTCTTCTGAACCGCAACTTCCACAAATAGAGGAAACTCCAGCTGTTGTACCACCAACCGACGTACCGCAACCAACACAAACTCCAGGGGATACAACAGCACTCACCAACCAACTCAGACAATCAACTGTTGCGCGTCGCTTGAGGACGTTACCAACACCCAAACCGCAACCAACACAAACGCCAAGCGATACCACAGCACTCACCAACAAACTCAGACAATCAACTGTTGCGCGTCGCATTAGGACGTTATCAACACCCAAACCACAGCCAACAAACACTCCAAGCGATACAACAGCACTAACCAACAACCTCAGACAATCAACTGTTGCGCCTCGCGTTAGGACGTTACCAACACCCAAACCGCAACCAACACAAACTCCATCTGCAATCCCATCACAACCCAAACCCCAGCAAACAACTATTGCTCGCAGTACCGCTTCTTCAAACTCTAAACCCAATCAAACGAATGTTGCACCTGCAGATCAACCAACAAATCGAACACAAAAACTGGCAGCAAGCCCTTCCTCTAGGCAATTACAACCTCGGTCAATTCAAAGCACGCCACCTAGAGTCAAGCCATCCCGAACATCAGGAGCAGCAAGTCGTTTAGGTGGTCCAGTCAGTTTATCAAGTCGTAATATTCAGGAGAGTTTAGCCGCCCTACCCCACTCTAACCCTTCCAATCGAGCTTTGGATGGTATTGATGCTCGCAAAGATGACCTGGGACCTTATCTCGAACAATTGCAGCGACAGGTGAAGCAGCAATGGATACCAGGGCTTACCCAATCCTCCCGCCGAACAGTCCTTTACTTTACTATTAGTCGTTCGGGTCAAGTCAGCGGTCTTCAAGTTGCACGACCATCTGGATTCGATGCTATTGATGAAGCTGCACTAAGTGCCGTCCAACGAGCAGCACCTTTTGCTCCTTTACCTACTACATATTCAGAAAACTATTTATCCATTGAATTTACATTTAGTATCAATGTGTATGGGCAACTCGATTTATTCATGGGGCAATAGGGACAGCAAAATAGGAGAATAAATAATTAAATTCACACACATGGGGTCAACATGAAAGTTGGTACAGCATATACAAGATTGCTTGTCAAAGACTGGAAAGCTTGCTTTTTGTTCTACAAAGAGGTTATTGAATTTGATGTTGCAGTGGTAGATGAAGAAGCCGGATATGCTGAGTTTAAAGCCGGAGATATGCGGTTAAGTTTATTTCGACGACAAGAAATGGCACAAATGATTCACAATGCTGATAAGCCTGCTCATGCTGAATGCCAAGACACTGTAGCTCTAGTTTTTGTCGTACAAGATTTAGAGGAAGAATATCAGAGATTGAGGCATAAAGGCGTGAATTTCACTGCTACACCTATGAATAATCCATATTACAACTTAAAAACAGCTTATCTTCGAGACCCAGACGGCACTTTAATTGGTTTGTACCAATATTTAGTGTAATGTAAAATACACCAAGAATTTAATAAAGGAGGTTGTCAAAGCGCTATGGCTACGAAACCTGTAATTATGACGGTGGACGACGATCCAGAAGTTTTACAAGCTGTGGCGCGAGATCTACGCCAAGAGTACGGCGATCGCTTCAGAATCATCCGTGCCGAATCTGGTGCTAGTGCGCTCGACGCGTTAGAACAACTCAAGCTCCGCAATCAACCAGTGGCATTGTTTTTAGCCGATCAACGGATGCCACAAATGTCTGGAGTGGAATTTTTGGAACAGGCAATGTCACTGTTCCCTGACGCAAAACGGGCATTACTAACCGCTTATGCAGATACTGATGCTGCCATTCGCGCCATCAACACCACCAAAATCGATTACTACTTGATGAAGCCGTGGGACCCACCAGAAGAACGTTTGTATCCAGTGCTTGACGATTTGCTGGATTATTGGCTAGCAGATTTCCGTCCACCATTTGAAGGCATACGTGTCATTGGCAATCGGTGGTCTCCCCATTCCCATCAGCTGAAAGACTTCTTAGCACGAAATCAACTGCCTTATCAGTGGTTGGATATTGAGCTATCAGAAGAAGCACAAAAATTAGTGGACTATGCTGAGTGCGATCGATTACAATTGCCCCTGGTTCTTTTTGGTGATGGTTCCAATCTCATGCAGCCAACCAACCTTCAAGTTGCTGAGAAAATTGGGCTGCGAACGCAAGCAGAAAAGCCATTCTACGATTTAATTATCATTGGGGGCGGACCTGCAGGTTTAGCAGCTGCGGTCTATGGAGCATCAGAAGGGCTACGCACTGTGATGATTGAACGAGAAGCTCCTGGGGGTCAAGCAGGAACAAGTTCGCGTATTGAAAATTACCTTGGCTTTCCTGTTGGACTGAGTGGGGGAGACTTGGCACGACGTGCTGTCACTCAGGCAAAACGCTTTGGGGTTGAGATTTTGACACCACAAGAAGTTACAGATATTCGCTTGCAAGATCAGTATCGAATTGTACAATTAGGAGATGGGAATGAAATCAGCTGTCATGCCATGATTTTGGCATTAGGTGTATCGTGGCGGCGGTTAGATATTCCGGGGCTAGAACGGTTGACAGGTGCAGGAGTGTATTATGGTGCAGCGCAGAGTGAAGCTTTGAGTTGCCAAGGAGAAGACGTTTACATCATTGGAGGCGCAAACTCAGCAGGACAAGCGGCAATGTACTTTTCTAGGTACGCCAATCAAGTGACTATGTTAGTACGTGCTGATTCTTTAACAAAGAGTATGTCGCAATACTTAATCGAGCAAATTGCAGAAACACCAAATATTACAGTAAAGACACATACTAGTGTAATAGAAGCAAAAGGCGAGACAAGTTTAGAAGCACTGACTCTTCAAAATTCCTTAACTGGTGAAACACAGACTGTTCCTGCAACTTCCCTGTTTATTTTTATTGGTGCAGTTCCTCGTACCGATTGGTTAGATGGAGCGATCGCAAGAGACGAACGGGGTTATATTTTAACAGGTCCCGACTTGCAAAAAGATGGGAGTCCCATTAAAGGATGGACATTAGAACGCGATCCCTTTTTACTTGAGACAAACATCCCCGGTATTTTTGCAGTAGGAGATGTGCGCCATGGTTCGGTAAAGCGAGTTGCTTCCGGAGTCGGTGAGGGGTCAATTTGCGTTCAATTTGTTCACCGATATCTTAGTAATGTGTTGTAAGCATACATTACGTAGGTTGGGTTGAGGAACGAAACCCAACATTGAACCCTTATTGTTAAATTTCGTTGCTCAATCCAACCTTTTTAATAAAGTAGCTTAATGAATCTATATCTCCTATAATTCCCTAAGTTCTTGACAAAATAACAGTTTTACCTTGTTACCGCCCTTATACTTCAATATGGTTCGGTGAAGGCTTAAAGTAACGTTACTGTGCTATAATTTTAAGCTGACAGAGGACAATGAAAATCAAAGCATACGAATTTCCGGCAAAAATCACACCTGAAGGAACGTTAGAAGTTCCTGAAGAACTTTTGGGCAGTTTTCCCAGCGCTCAAATTGTAAGAGTGATTGTGTTAATCAACGAACCAGTTGAGGTGGAAAAAGCCGATGACAATGCTGTAGAATTTTCAGCAGACAGCTTTCGTCAATCGTGGCACGAAGCAATAACCGGACAAACACTTTCTCTTTCCCAGTTGTGGGAAGATATTGAAGTTGACTGAATCATCTCCCATAGAAATTAGACTAACAGTTGAATTTCAACGGAAAATTCGTGTCCAAAAAGTATCGCCAGATTCAAAGGGATCTAAAAGAAATTATAGAGCAATTGCAAGCCGGAAATCTCCCAGGCGATCGCCTCACTGGCGTAGGTTATGAAATATTCAAGGCGCGGGTTAAGAATAGGGATATCAAAAAAGGTAAAAGTGCTGGATATCGACTCATTTATTGGATTCATTCATCGAACACTATCGTATTACTAGATATTTACTCAAAGTCTGAGCAGGAGGATATAGAAGTCACAGAAATTCAGCGAATTTTGATTGAGTTTGAGAAGCACAGTAATGCAGAAAAAACAGAAGAATAAACCGAATCGAGGAATCAATAATATAACTCTGGTGCTATAGTAACGGTAGCTAACGGTAAATGTCAGCAATATAAAAAAAAGAGCTAGATAGCCCATAATAGGGGTATTTAGAATCACTTAGCGCTATCCATGCCGCCAACCAAGAAACCCAAAATCTCTATTTGTATAACTCAGGAGCAGAAAAAAATCTTAGAGGAGTGGGCTGAAAGCGAAACACGCTCAATCAGCAATCTAGTAAACCATCTTATTGAGCAAGGTATACAAAAATACATACAGAAAAAAGCAAATAAACAATGAACTTAGCAGCAAAGTCCATATCAAATGACAATTTAGATGGGAGACTTTTATTATGGTCACAACCATAACACCCGCAGAAACCAGAACCATACTTGAAAACATTAGCTGGCAAACGTTCAAAAGTATGCTGGCTGATATGGGATCGGGGCGTAACACCAGACTTGCTTATGACAATGGAATAGTAGAAATTATGTCTCCACATAAGGCACATGAAAACCCCAACCGCTTAATTGAAGCTTTTATTGGGGTGTTATGTGAAGAACTGGGCTTGGAAATTAGCCGCACTGGCTCGCTGACTTTAACAAGAGATGACTTGGAGAAGGGAGGGGAGCCAGACAGTAGCTACTACATCCAGAATGAGTTTTTAGTTAGAGATAAGGAAAAAATAGACTTGAGCAAAGATCCACCGCCAGACCTTGTACTTGAAGTGGAGTACTCACGTTCTGCCATAAATAAATTGAATCTTTACGCTTCAATGGGTATCCCAGAATTCTGGCGTTACAACGGTAGTATCCTGCAGATTTACAGACTCAGTGGCAAGCAATATTTAGAAGTTCAAAGTAGTCCTACCTTTGCCCCTGTGCCAGTGAAAGAAATTCCTCAATTTATTGAAGCAGCTAGAAAAAATGGGGAAATGGCAACGACTCGTGCTTTCCGTACTTGGGTTAAAAGCTTAATATGAGCGACTACTTATGTTAAAGAAATTTATACATTTAGTACAGCTAGTATTTGGGAAATAGCGATAAAGCAAAGCACTGGCAAGCTTAGTGTTAACAAACCATTTCGTGAATTAATAGAGCAGCAACTCAATTTAAATGATTTCTCTTTGCTAAACATCTCAATCGACCATCTTGCTGTTGTTGCTACTCTTCCGTTTCACCATCGTGACCCTTTTGATAGACTGTTAATTGCACAAGCTATTGTCGAATAAGTAACTGTTTTAAGTGCTGATTCAGTCTTTGATGCCTATCTAATTCAGCGACTTTGGTAATTAAAAATATTCTTATAAAGGAGTTGCCATGCTGCACGATCCAAATCAAATGACGCTTTTTCCTAAGTTGCCAGATGAAGCTTTGGAGGAAATGAAGCAGCACGGTACGGAAATAGAACTCAATCCAGGTGATGTCCTTTTTTATGAAGGTGATTCCAACTATTGCTTTCATGTCGTCCTTGAAGGTGAAATCGAAATTGCAAAGCAAGTTGGCAAGGAAACAAGAGTGCTTGCTGTTCACCGCGCTGGTGAATTTATGGGAGAAATTTCAATGCTGACTGGTGCAACTTCTATTGCTACCGCCCGTGCGATCGCACCCAGTCGAGTTTTGCGAATTGAAGTCGATATGTTCCGGCATATCCTTGCCGAATGTTCGCCTTTAGCTGACACAATACTAACAGCTATGGCAGGACGTACTCAAGATGTAGAAGCACAACTCAGGCAACAAGAGAAGATGGCAGCATTGGGTAAAATGTCAGCAGGGCTTGCTCATGAATTAAACAATCCGGGGGCTGCAGCGCGACGGGCGGCTTGTCAGCTGCGCGAGAACTTTCAAGACTTACAAACTATATCTCTACAGCTTAATTTACTTTCCAAAGAGCAAATTAAAATAATTACCGATATTCAACGTCAAGCCACTGATAACGCTACTCGTGCGGCTAAACTCGATCCCCTAACTCAAAGCGACAAAGAAGACGAAATTACAGACTGGTTGGAAGACCATGATATCGGCAATGCTTGGAAACTAGCCCCTACATTGGTTAATGGCTTTTTAGATGTTGAAAAGCTTGATTTTCTGGCAGATAATATCCCTGGCGAGTGTCTTGGCAGTGTTCTGAAATGGTTGGAAGCATCATTATCATCCTATGGGCTGATTGACGAAATAGAACAAAGCACAACTCGTATTTCCGATCTGGTAAAAGCAATTAAGGGCTATTCCTACATGGATCGAGCACCTTTACAGGAAATAGATGTACACGAGGGAATTGAAAATACTTTACTTATCCTACATCATCGGCTTAAACACGGAGTTATTGTTAACCGCGATTACGATCGCACTCTCCCAAAAATTTGTGTTTATGCAGGGGAACTTAACCAAGTATGGACAAATTTGATTGACAATGCCATAGATGCAATGAACGGTAAAGGAAATTTGACAATTCGCACATATAAAGATAAGAGTACTTGTCTTGTGGTAGAAATTATTGATACAGGAGCAGGTATTCCCCCAGCCATTCAATCTCGAATTTTTGAACCATTTTTTACAACTAAAGGAGTAGGTAAAGGAACTGGATTGGGTTTAGAAATTGCCTATCGTATTATTGTTAATAGACATCACGGTAACATTAACTTTAAATCTCAACAAGGACATACCTGCTTTCAAATCCGTTTACCTTTAACAGTGACCAGTGACCAGTGACCAATGACAAATGAGTGTAGTTATTCCCGATGACATTCTTACTGCTGCTGGAATTTCAGGAACAGCAACAAAACTAGATCCAATCGCACAAAGCGATTTAGAGGAAGAACTCGTGCAATGGTTAGAAGCATACGCTGTGACCAATGCTTGGAAACTTGCTCCTACTTTTGTAACATCAGGGCTAGATATAGAATGGTTAGACAATGTTAGAAAAAATGTTGGTGAGGAGTTACTTTGTAGTGTGTTGGCTTGGATAGATGTAACGCTGCAAGAAACTGGTTTATTAGATGAAATAGACCATTGTACGGCACGAATTTCTACCCTTGTTGAAGCAGTTAAAGATTATTCTTATATGGATAAAGCAGCACTTCAGGAAATAGATATTCATGAGGGTATTGAAACGACTTTAACAATTTTAAATCACAAACTCAAGCAAACTCATGTGGAAGTCATTCGAGAGTTTGATTGTGAAATACCTCACATTTATGCTTATGGAAATGAACTCAATCAAGTTTGGACGAATTTAATAGATAATGCGATTGATGCTTTAGTAATGGGGACTGGGGATTGGGGATTGCGGACTAGGGACAAATCATCCCAATCCCCAGTTCCTAAAATTTGGATTCGTACAAGTTGTGAGAATGACTTGTTGTTAGTAGAAATTGCAGATAATGGACTTGGTATCCCTCAAGACATTCAACCTCATATATTTGAGCCATTTTTTACCACTAAAGGTGTGGGTCAGGGAACTGGTTTGGGTTTACACATTGTGTATCGCATTGTAGTAGGACAGCATCAAGGTGACATTCGCTTGTTCTCTCAGCCCGGAGACACTCGGTTCCAAATCAGGTTACCAATGTGAAGCTTTTTTCAAACCGTATTTCTTACAAGTCGGGAGAGATATAGCAGTACTGAAATGCTAATTGGCTCATTACTATATAGGAAATCCACCAAAACTTTCTGGATTATTTCTATTATGTATTTGCTCAGTGCGATCGCGTATGAGTTGTTGTTGTTCAGGAGTGAGAATCTCAGAGATTTTTTGCCTTTGTGATTCCATAGCATCTTGTATTTGTTGTTTTTGCTCGTCAGATAAGTTGAGCGACAGCATTGCTTGTGGTGGTTTCTGACCTGCTGCAATGGCTTGTTTTAAGGTATCGCGCTGTTCGTTTGTAAGAATTTCGTCGAGCTGAGTACGAGTATCTTCTTGAACTTCTTTCAGTTTATCCTTTTGCTCATCGCTGAGGTTAAGCTCCTTAAAATCTGGTTGTCCTTGTTCTGTAACGGGAAAACCTTGTCTTCCTGGAAATTGCCTTTGGTTTGGTGGGAATTGTGCCAGTATTACAGATGCAGTTGTAATAATAGCTGCTGTAGTGAGGATAAATACTGATATATACTTGAATTGCATCCGAACTCCTAAACATTGTTGTGTAGAAACTCTTTCTTGTTTGTTCCATGTTTTCATCATAGAAAACCCCAATCAAACACACATGGTACTGTGTCTCTAATTTCATCTAGTGCTTTATTCCTAGTTACTGATGCCAAAAATGTAACTAAAAATCTAGATATTAAGTAGGTAGGGCTAAAGCCCACCACTCGCAATACTGCCAGGACTCTCGAATTTTAGCTTTGTTGGGTTGAGCACGCGCGTTACCCAACAAATGCTTCTAGATGTTGGGTTTCGTTCCTCAAACGCCACTTCACTCAACTCTGGGAACCAGAGCACTTTTTGTGGCTCCCCAACCTACGTGTTTTGGAATTTATGTCTCAGCCCTTGTAGTATTGCCACCACTCGCTTATTGTTAGTAGAAAATTTAGATAATAAGTCTAATTATAATTCGCAACTGATAACCTGCATTGCCACGAAGTTTAGCTACAATAGTAAAACAATCTTAAGATTTATTTAACGGTTTTCTTCCTAAATAAAACAATACAAATATGCTGATGAACTCAAGGCAAACACTGTTGCACATTAAGTTGCTCTTTGTTGTATCCTGAAGTTCTTACAGCCAAAATCCTAATAGGAAAAGCTACAACGAGAGCTTAGAAAAGTTAATCTACAGGAGCGTAATTGATGCTACGTCCAACATTGGGAGATTTTAGCAGCATTGTCTGTTTTAAGGCAGCAATTGAGGGAATGGAAGAAACTTTGGGCGAAAAGACGATAGCGATCGCATTAACTGCGGCAGGTCGCAATCGCGGTAAAAAGTTAGCACAAGAATTAGGTTTGGTAGGAACAACCATATCCTTAGATAATATTGCTTACAAGCTTAGACTCGCTTTAGGTCAAGATGGTACGCGGCTTTGTGTCATCGAGCGAATTTTCTCTGAAGATAATACTATAAAAGTTTACACTTCAGAAACTTTGTGTTCTGCGAACGAACCCCAAGGTTCAACTCGTCAATGTACCTATACATTAGGCGCTGTTTGGGGCGCTCTAGAACAGATCGTTGGTAAACGCTTGCAGGGCAAACACACGGAATCTGTGCTACGTGGAGGTACTTATGATGTATTTGAGTTTACTGAATTTTAGATTTTCACTTGTTTTCTATATGCCTTAGGTGTCGTACCTATTAATTTACGAAATACATTGGTAAAGTGGCTTTGGCTTTGAAAACCTACTTGCTGGCATATCTGATCGATTGCTTCTTCTGTTTTCACTAATAATCTTTTGGATTTTTCTATTCTGGAATTCAAAACATATTGGTGGGGTGAAAAACCTGTTGATTGTTTAAATAACCTTGAGAAATGATATATGCTCATACCTGCAACTCTCGCAATTTCAGTCAAGGTTAAATCTTTTTCTAAATTTTGATTGATATACTCAATAGCTTGTCGTAACTTGACATTCGAGAGGGCTTCCGATTGTGTAGCAATCTTCGTAGAAGAAACAGCATATTGTTTAAGAATGTGAATGCAAAGGGTTGTTGCTAAAGATTCTATATAAATACGGCTACCTTTATACTGCGATTCTAGTTCTGACTTAAGTGCCAATCCTATATGATGAACTAACGGGTCTGGGGTAGCAAAATGGGGTAGTATTTCTAGTTGATGCAAATCCACTGAGTCATAGAGAGCACGGGTAAACATGGTTTCTTCCAAGCTGAGAACCAAAAATTCTACTTCTGAGTGCCAAGTGAATTTATGATAGGTGTTTGCTGGAATCACTGCAATATCGCCATAGTTAATGCTTTCATGGCGCGTGTCACCATTCAACACCCGTTTGGCGCTGAATGTCTGTTTTTCCAAGCTAATGCCGATCGCATACTGTTGGGGACTGTGTTCTGGAGTCTCATGAGCAGGTTGCAAATGATGATCTAAACGAATACATTCCCAATTAGCACGGTAACTTGAAATAAGAGGAGATCGCGGTAGAATTTGTGTATATGCGTCTTCTTGAGCAAAATCCACACATATAATGTTCTCCTGTGGCATCGTTTTTTCCCCAGAAACGATTGCTTGAGTGCGAGTTTATGTTGTATATGCTCTTTTCAACAGCCAAAAGTACTGTATGAAAAAGCAAAAAACTTAATGTTAAAAATATTAACACACTAAGCGTTAAAACACCTACATAGTCCGATGAGTTATTTTGTAATCTACGACGGAAACTGCAATCTCTGTGTGACACTCGTGCAAATGCTGGAAACCCTTGACGGGGGGCAATTGTTTCGTTACATTCCCATGCAGGATGAGCAAAGGCTCTCACAATGGGCTATTACTCCAAGCAATTGTGAATTAGGCATGATTCTTCTAGACGCAAACGCCCCAGAAAGACGCTGGCAAGGCAGTGCTGCTGCTGAAGAAATTGGCAAACTTCTACCTAATGGCAGTATCTTTGTGGATACTTATCGTGCATTACCGGGAGTCAAATGGGTATGCGATCGCATTTACGAACAAGTTCGCGACAACCGTTACACTATTTTTGGCAAGCGTTCTAGCACTTATGTATCGGATAAATGCTAATGGCTAATGGCTAATGGCTAATGGTTAATGGCTGATGAAAAACAACAATTAGCAATTAGCAGTTAGCAATTAGCTATTAGCTATTAGCTATTAAATATTTCCAAGACTTGACGACAGAAAAGTTTTAGTTTGTCGCCGATTTCTGGGGTAGGTTCAGATGTACCAACAAAATTCCAGTTTTCTACTGTAGAAAGTCGCCACTGTTCGCCCAGATGGTTGAAGCCAGAGACTTCAAGCCCAATGGCACGATGTAAATTGCTAATAGGGTCATGATAAAACCGTATTTGAATTAAGATGCTGCGGCTTTGCCAGGACTTACTAATACCTGGAAAATGAAAGCCAATGTCTATGGAATCTGGATCTATTAATTCTCTGGTTTGCGGGTCGTTTCTCCAAGGTTTGAGGTCAGATCTAGCATCTGGAAACTCAAATTTAAATAAGTTAACGACTGTAGCAATCTTGCTGGCGAATTCAAGGTTTGTTGCCATCTCAGCTGCATTCACGAATTAACTCCTCTGTTGCGTTGACTCCTATAAAGGTGTGAAGACAGATAACCGCCAGTAAGGCTTGTTTTGTTATTGTAAGAAATTATACAGATTATCGAGAAGCTCTACGTTTGGGCAACTTTACATGAGAATTTCTTGACAATCGCTGTGGCTGAAATTCCAAAAACCTTGGTTTGATATTTTTGGAATTAAACTATATATATTAAGCAATTGTACTTAATTTTTTCAAGAGAAAAGCAAAAATTGACCTTTTGGCAGAGAATGTGAAGGACAGTTGAGAAATTTTCGGCAAAATCCCTTGCAGACAAGAACGAGGAGATACCGTGGCGATATAAAATGTCACTGAGTAATTGGCAAAAACAGGCAAAATACAACTTTAGGTTATGGCGCGTTATCGCTCAATTCTGTCACTGGTTCTAGTATTGTTGGCAACATTCCTGGTTAGTTGTGGCGGTCCTTCAGTCGCAACAGCACCTCCAACTTACACTCAAGCTCAGATCGAGAAAATTCAAACATATGTCCCTGAAGTTCAAGCTGTTCGCGATCGCGCAGCTGAACTGCAAAGGCTGATCCAAACAAAACAATGGGTAAAAGTCAGGAATTTTATCCACGGTCCGATGGCAGAAGCACGGTTGTCGATGAATTACATCACATCCAATCTGCTACCCCAGAACCAAAAGTCAGCTCGCGAGAGAGTGAAAAATTTGTTAGACCACCTGGTTAAAGTTGACCAAGCTGCTGAGGTCGCAAATTATCAACAAGCTGTGATTAACTCTCAAGCTGCATTTACTGATATCGAAAACTTCCTCAAACTTGTTCCTCAAGCCAGTACTGAGGCTGAGGCGAGTTAGGAGTGATAAGGTGAAGGAGAGGAGACAAGGGGGACAAGGAGGACAAGGGGACAAGGGGGACAAGGGGACAAGGGGGACCAAGGGGGACAAGGAGGACAAGAGGGACACGCAGTGTATGGTACAATCCTCTCCCCTCTCTCCCTTGTTCCCCCTCTCCCCCCTCCCTTGTCTCCCCTCCTCCCCTTGTCTCCTTTGTCTCCCTCCCCATTCCTGACTTATGTAGTGATGAAAGTATTGATGTCGGTTGTGGTGTGGTTGGGGCAACAATTGCTTATGAACTCAGCCAAGTTAAAGGGCTAAACATTACTGTTGTTGACCGCCAACCACCTGCTCAAGCCTCTACAGGGGCAGCGTTAGGCGTTTTAATGGGTATCATCAGCCAAAAAGTTAAAGGCAATGCTTGGCGAATGCGTCAAACAAGCCTTGAACGTTATGAAACCCTCGTTCCTGAATTAGAAGCTCTGACGGGTCGTAAAATTCTATTTAATCGCCAAGGCATTCTCAGTCTTTGCTTGTTGGGAGATTATACCTCCGAGTGGGAAAAGTTGCAAGAAATTCGCCACGCTCAAGGTTTCCCCCTAGAAATTTGGGATGCAACAAAACTCAAGCAGTTGTGTCCTCAAGTTGACAGTGACAAAGCTATCGGCGCTGTGTACTCTCCTCGCGATCGCCAACTCGATCCCACAGCACTGACGTTGGCTTTGGTAGACGCTGCACGCGCTCGTGGTGTGACTTTTAAATTCGGTGTTGATGTTTTAGGTATAAAATCCTTAGAAAGGGTAAGTCACTTCAATGACTATCATCTAGAGACAACACAAGGAAAAATTCCTTGCGATTGGTTAGTCATAGCAGCAGGGCTAGGTTCCTCTCCGCTACTAGCACAATTAAAGCAAGTAGTTGATATCCGCCCAGTTTTAGGGCAAGCTTTACAAGTACACTTAGAATCTTCTTTAGGAAATCCAAACTTTCAACCAGTTATCACCGGACATGATGTTCACATCGTTCCCGTAGGTGGTGGCGATTACTGGATAGGCGCAACCGTAGAATTTCCCACCGATACTCAGGAGATACCACCCAACAAAGAACTGTTAGAATCCGTTAGACAACAAGCGATCGCATTTTGTCCCGAACTAGCATCAGCCACAGTAACCCGTATGTGGTCTGGATTCCGCCCGCGCCCCGAAGGACGTCCCGCACCAGTTATCGGTCAATTACCCGGATGCGATCGCGTCCTTTTAGCAACAGGTCACTACCGTAACGGCGTTTTACTAGCACCAGCAACTGCTTGCGCGATTCGTGAGATGATCGAAATATTTTAACTTAGCGCCTTAGCGCCTTTGCGTGAGACATTTAAAATCAAAATGACAATAACAGAAAACAAAATTCAAGCAGAGTCTTTAGAGTGGTTTTATCGTGAATCTGTACCAATTGGTAGAACAGATTTACTTCCCGTATTGTTATTACATGGTTTAGTATCACAAAGTTATAGTTGGCGCAATATAATGCCAGCTTTCGCACAACAAGGAACCAAATCCATTGCACCAGATTGGATTGGTTTTGGGTTTTCAGCCAAACCAGAGAAAAGAGACTTTGCTTACACACCCGATACATTTATCAATGCATTAGAAGCATTTATCAAAGCCATAGAACTGGAACGGTTTTCCCTTGTTGTGCAAGGCTTTTTAGGGTCTGTTGGTCTGCAATATGCATTGCGACATCCAGAACAAATAGCCAATATAGCTATACTGAATACACCAGTTTCCCAGCAAGCAAAATTACCTTGGAAAATTCAACAAATGGGACTGCCATTAGCAGGTGAAATGATGACTCAAGACCCCTTACTTGTCGATCGCACTCTAGAAGGAGGGAGTCGGTATGTCATCAACGATAGCGATTTAGACGTTTACCGCAAACCGTATTTAAAAAGTTCCGCCTCTGGAAGAAGTCTTTTAGCAACGATTCGCAACTTGCAGTTAAACACAGCAATGGCAGAAATCGAAACAGGCTTTCAAAAATGGCAACAGCCAATTTTAGTTCAATGGGGTACGACCGACCCCTGGTTACCCACAGACATAGCACAAAATTTTGTAAAAACGCTACCCCAAGGTGAATTAATCAAACTCAATGGTGGAGGACACTATCCGCAAGAACATCATTCAGAACCCATTCTTCAAGACCTTTTACCCTTCGTGCGCGTGATTTAACAGTAACCAACGATTTCTCGTTCCCAGGCTGAGCCTGGGAATGCATACACAGAGGCTCCGCCTCCAGTAAGCACTAGTGACCAGCAATTTCTCGTTCCCAGGCTGAGACTGGGAATGCCTACACAGAGGCTCCGCCTCCAGTAAGCACTGCCGTAAGCATTCCCCAACCAACACCACAGAAAACCTTGCAAATGACAAATGACAAATGACCAATAACAACTAAATCATTAATTTTTCTGACCATTTTGTCACCTTCGATGTAATTTCCGTACAATATTTTTTTTAGTGGAACGGCAAAGCTAGATTCACGAGCAAAAAAGTGCAGTTTCATAAAATCAGATAGGATTGCTATATAGCACCTCGAAATCATTAACTTCTGCCAAAAAAATCCTTTGACGGAGACAAAGATTCATGGCTTATTCTTGGTTTAAAGCTTTTCACCTTGTTGGAATAGTAGTTTGGTTTGCGGGTTTGTTCTACTTGGTACGTCTTTTCATCTATCATGTAGAAGCAAACGAAGAACCAGAACCCGCACGAACGATACTAAAAAATCAGTATCAAATCATGGAAAAGCGCCTCTACAACATCATCACAAATCCAGGGATGTTCTTAACGGTAGCAATGGCAATTGGTTTATTAACAACCGAACCGGAAGTGCTCAAGCAAGGTTGGTTGCACGTCAAATTAGGATTTGTCGTTTTGTTGTTAGGATACCATCATTACAGCAAGCGCCTGATGAAGCAATTGGCAAAGGATGAATGCAAATGGAGTAGCCAGCAACTGCGGGCGTTAAATGAAGCACCGACAGTCATGTTGGTGGTGATTGTCCTGCTAGCAGTATTTAAAAATAATCTCCCTACCGATATTACTGCTTGGGTTGTTGTTGGGCTTGTGATTTTTATGGCAGTAACTATCCAATTATATGCAAGAAAGCGTCGTCTGGATAAGGAAAAGCAAACAGAACCAGTAGCACAGCAGCAAACTTAAGATCCACTCATTCCCGGCTTTTTTAGTAAGTACGAAAACACGTAGGTTGGGTTGAGGAACGAAACCCAACATTTACAGACAATTGTGAGAAAACACGTAGGTTGGGTTGAGGAACGAAACCCAACATTTACAGACATTTGTTAGGTTTCTCCACAGGTTTACCCAACCGACAAAAATTCGAGATCCCTTGCAGTATTGAGTCCGGGGGTATCTGCGACGCGTGAAATCCTCAAAATACCGTTGAGGTTACCCAAGAGTGTTTTACAAAAAGTCGGGAATCTGGCTCAAAGATAAATATGCTTAGATATAGTTAAACTATACGCATTGAACTCTCCACCACGGGTCTACCCGCCTTAGCTCGGACTCTGTAGCGAGCAGATACGTATTAGTAGTAATATTAATCGCTGTCTGTTCTGTTCCTGCTTTACCCATGAATCCACAAAATTATCAATTTCACTACACCTTTACTGGTTCTTCAGATAAACCATTGATTCTTTTTCTACACGGATTCATGGGTAACAGTCATGAATTTGACGAAGCAATAACATTACTCTCTAACGAGTTTTACTGTCTCACAATTGACCTTCCCGGACATGGGAAAACACAAATTTTTGGGGACAGCGATCGCTATACAATGGCTAACACTGCCATAGCTCTAATTAATTTACTAGACGAACTCAAAATTTCTCAATGCTTTTTAGTAGGTTATTCAATGGGTGGAAGGCTAGCTTTATATCTCACCCTCAATTTTCCACATCGTTTTTCCAAAGTTGTTTTGGAGTCTGCTTCTCCTGGTTTAGCGACAAATACCGAACGAGAAGAGAGAATAAGGCGTGATGAACAAATTGCTAGAAAACTAGAAAGAAGCGTTGACAGAAATGACTTTGTCACTTACCTATCAAACTGGTACAATCAAGCAATTTTTGGCTTGATTAAAAATCATCCTCGTTTTGAGATTCTTATAGAAAGCCGATTGCAAAATAATCCAATTGAATTGGCAAAGTCATTACGTTTTATGGGTAATGGACAACAGCCTTCGTTATGGGAAAAACTACAAGACAATACAGTTCCTTTGCTTTTGCTAGTTGGTGAATATGATGAAAAATTTGTATATCTCAATACAAAAATGGTCGATATTTGTAAGTTTGGTCAATTAGAAATAATTGAGAAGGTAGGGCATAATATACATTTTGAAAATACTTTGGCTTTTGTTGAAAGTGTTCATAAATTTTTTCTGGAGGCGGAGCCTCGTGGTATGCATTCCCAGGCTCCGCCTGGGAACGAGTAAACGACTGGTCAGGTGCTTACTGAATCGTCAATTCTTCTTGTAACATTTTCTGATAAATTCTTGGTAAATGTCGGCTAACAGAGTTTGTTTCAATACCATAACCCAAGCTTGTCCAAGTAGGAGATAACCGACGCAAAACGTCTTTTACCCTTCCTTGACGCAGTTGTTGAGATATGTCAGTTCCCCAAACGCGGGAATCACTGAGCCAACGATAAACTACAATATCTTGATACTCTGCTTCAAAACTATAAGGAGACCAAAACATCAACCGATTGGGATTTGGGTGATAGCGAGATGCAATTCTAGACCAGGTAGTATTTATAACTTGATATCTACCAGCAGCTGTAGAACAGTTGCCTTTATTGGGACCTGTCACAATGGTGACGCATATCTCAGGATGGCGGCTGAGATTGTTAACGTGCTGTCCTCCATACAAAAGCGAGTAGGGACGATTGCCACTCGCTTCACTTGCTGAAATAGTTCGCATGAGGGCGCGAATATAGGGATCGCCCCCTTTCATTACCAAGGGAGGCTGTCTTTGGCTAAATACCGGATCGTTGTGCGATCGCAAGCTTCCAAATACATACCACTGTATCAAACACACAAAACCAAGAAGAGCGACTATCGGTCCTATGAGTTGTTCAACGCCGCCTTTCCGTTGTTCTAGACTTTTCAGAGTCCAACTCCTTAAACTTGCCTGCTGTTGTCAATCAAAATATAACAACAATATCAGACGAGGTGTTTCAGTAAAAGTTCGTTAACTGGTTAGTGGTTAGTGGTTAGTGGTTAGTGGTTAGTGGTTAGTGGTTAGTGGTTAGTGGTTAGTGGTCAAGAGGTCACTGTTAAGCTACATTGGCAAATAATTCACTAAAGCTTTTTGCTGGTGCGTCAACACTCGCAACAATCTCCACAATTTTATTTTTTGCTGCTGGTTCAAAAAGTGACTCAACACAAACTTGGGCAACTTTCTGGCGGGGTATGCTACCGTCAAACAATGTATCAGCGCTTTGCATGACAATCCGATGGGAGTTATCCTCGTTCTTTAAACCACCAGGTCGAACAATCGTATAGGTTAAACCGCTTTTTTGGAGGTATTCCTCTGCTTGCTTTTTCCAAACTAAAATCAGCCAGAACAAATTCAGTGGATGGAAAAACTGTGAAGTACACAACGAAGAAACTAAAACAAAATGCTCAATTCCCTTGGCTTTGGCTACTTCTACCAAATTTTTAGTACCTTCATAGTCTACCTTATAGGGTCCGGTGGGGTCAAAGCTTGGAGTCGCACCCGTGGCGCATAACAGCACTGTACTATCTCCTAATGCGGTAGACAAGTTTTCTGGGTGTAACACATCACCTTGTACCAACTCTGCTTCTATCGGTAAAATACTTCTTGCTTTCTCAATATCTCTAACGAAAGCACGAACGGGAATATTGCGTGCTATCAGTTCTTGCACTATCCGACGACCCGTTTCGCCTGTTGCCCCTGCTACAAATGCTTTCATGTATTCTAGGTAACTTATACTTGTACAATCTTGTTCTCTATTTTAGAGATTCTTTATGACACATTTTTGAGATTTGAGTAAAAATGGTGAATTAGTGCGAAACATTCCACTGAATTTGGGAAGTATTAATTTAGCTAGATTGTTCAGCATATAAAGAATGGTTATATGATTTCAAACAATTCGGAATATCAGTCCTTTGACACAAATGAAGCGGTCTTTCCCATCCCATCAACCTTAGAAGCGTCTGAGGAAACGACCTTAGAAGCAACTATAGGGACGCCTAGGAGGTTCTATGGCTGTTACAGCGATTGTATGGAAATGCCTGCTCCTTCTAAGACTGTTGCTGAATATTTAGATAACCATGCCTTATGGTTTTCGCGTTGTGCTGAACCTATGAAGGTAGAATCTCTCGGTAAACACGGCTATGCTCTGACTATTGGTCGCTTTGGTGCATTTGGGTATGAAGTAGAGCCAAAAATTGGTTTGGAATTATTGCCTCCAGAGGAAGGAATTTATCGCATTCGGACTATTCCAATTCCCAATTACCAAGCTCCCGGTTACGATGTGGATTATAAGTCATCGTTACAGTTACTAGAAACTGATGCCAGCGATTCTGACCGTAACACTGGTACAATCACACGAGTTGAATGGGAACTGCATCTAAGTGTTTATATTCACTTTCCAAAGTTTATTCAGCGATTGCCCAAATCTATCATCCAATCTACAGGCGATCGCCTTCTCAACCAAATTGTGCGCCAAGTTTCCCGGCGCTTAACTCGCAAAGTCCAAGAAGATTTTCAGAAATCAATGACCACCTGATCGGTAGGGGCGCAATGCCTTGCGCCCCTACAACGTTGCGGTTCATTTAGGTGAAAACTGCTGTAATTACGCTTGGGTGAGAATCCTTTGAACGATTTGCACTCCCGTAATAGCCTGCCAAGCAAAAAGACCTAGAAGTGCAAAATTTAATAAAATATGAGTTGCACGTGCCCAGTTTGCTCCTTTTTGCATATAGGGAGATAGAGAAGCCGAAAAGGCAATTAAACTGGTCATACCAAGCCCCGCCAGCAGGTGGGGTCCTACAAACAGCTTACCGTTATTGATATATGTAACCGCCATACCACCAACAGCACCTGTCACCATTAGGGCTAGAAGTATAGACCCAATTTGGTGGTGTCTGACGTTGTATTTACCTTTTATTAATTCTTTCTTTTCTTCACCCTGAGCATTTCTGGTACGCTGAACTTGTAGCCCCAAAAATGCTGCGTATAAAGATAGGAGCAGTAGCGCCCACATCATAATTGGGTGGAAGAAATTTAACCAATACTTAACCGACGGCGAAAGCTCCAGATTCATGGTGTTCTCCCAATAATTAAATCTTAATAAAAGTTATCATATTGCTACACTCAATGGGGAGTCAGGAAGTGGTAAGTAGTTAGTAGGGGCGTAATGCCTTACGCCCCTACAGTGGTTAGTAGGGGCGTAAGGCATTACGTCCGTACAATAAGTAGCTGCTACAACAACCAACCACTAACAACTAACCACCAACCACTAACGAATGACTAACAACGATGCCTTGCTGTTGGCTGCAAAAAATGGCGATATCAAACGGGTGCAAGCATTACTGAACGCTGGTGTGCAAGTGGATACAGGCAACAGTGATGGAACAACGGCTTTAATGTTTGCTGCTAGTTTAGGATATACCGAGATCGTGCGCTTGCTTCTTGATGCGGGAGCAAACATTAACATCCGGAGAAAACGCTACGGTTTGACAGCTTTGATGTTAGCAGCTAGCGCCAATCAGCTTGACATCGTGAAGCTTTTAGTATCAAGAGGGGCGGATGTTAATACGACTAATGAAGATGGCAGTACAGCCCTGATGGTGGCTGCACTGAAAGGTCATGTTGAGATTGTGTATGCCTTACTTGCTGCTGGTGCAGAGGCGAATATCAAAGATAAAGATGAGGATACAGCCTTTAATCTAGCAATTAAGCAAGGACACGCTACAGTTGTACAAGCCTTATTACAAAACGGCGCAGATGTCAATAGTAAAAATGAAGAGGGAGACACCGCTTTGATGGTAGCGGCAGATTTGGGACATTTGCACGTCGTTCAAACATTATTAGCTGCAGGGGTTGATGTTAAGGCACAAAACGAAGATGGTGGAACTGCTTTGTCAGCAGCAGCCGCCGCAGGACATAGTGCGATCGCAGCAGAAATACTTGCTTGTCAAGCGGATGTCAATGCCCAAGACAAAGATGGTGAAACGGCTCTGCACCTTGCCGTAGTAGAAGGTTATACCGATGTAGTTAAAGTTTTACTTAATGGCGGTGCAAATGTGGGAATAAGAAATAACTTGGGTGATACGCCTTTGCTGATAGCAGCGTTGCAGGGGTACAGTCCAATTGTTGAGTTACTACTGCAACGCGGAGCAAGTAGCAATGAGAAAAATTTGGGTGAATTTCCACTGACACTAGCAGCTACCCAAGGACACGCGGACACAGTAAAAGTTTTGCTTGCTCACGGTGCAGATGCCAATATAAAAGCAGACGATGGGAAAACTGCCCTGATAAAAGCAGCAGAACGCGATCGCATTGGTGTTATGGAGCAGCTTGTAGATAAAGGGGTAGATGTTAACTTGCAAGATTCAGCCAAAGCCACAGCATTAATGTGGGCGGCGTCAAGAGGTTGCGATCGCGCCGTACAATTGTTGCTGCAAGCTGGAGCCGATGTGAATGTAAAAAATCAAGGCGGTTATACAGCTTTGATGTTAGCAGAGTTTAACGGATGCCACAGGGTTGTACGGATTTTAAAAGCTGTAGGAGCACAGGAATAAAAAGTAGAAAAGTTGGAACTTATAATTTCAGAAGGAGTAACAACGTGATTACCAAACGAAAACCTAGACATCCTGGAGGGGTTTTTCATTTGTTGATAAGTTACCATAAAATTAAAGATATCCAAAGAGTAACCCATGTCTGAATCAGTCCAGTACATTACTAATGAACAAGGAGAACGAGTTGGTGTACTGTTAGATTTGCGAACATACCAAGAGTTGATAAACTTATCAACGGTAGATGCGGAAATTTTAACTGGCTTAAGTTTGGATGAACTGCAAGCTTTAGCAGAAAGTACATTGTCTTTAAAAGCTCAAGTTCAATTAGACGATTTATTAGTTCGGAATGCAGAAAATCAACTATCAGCTGATGAAACTGCTACTTTAGACCGTCTGTTAGCACAAGTCGATCAACTGAACATTCTCAAAACCAGAGCTAAGTACACCTTAAAGCATTTTGATAAAACATCGGAAGTGGCGTGAGCATTTACATACCTGTTGAATTACAAAAACGTATTCGGAACCATTTTGTCAATTGTTGTGCCTATTGCCGTAGTGCTGAAGCTCTAACTGTTACTATATTTGAGTTCGAGCATATCATTCCCCGGTCTGCGGGTGGAGAAACTACCTTTGAGAATCTTTGCTTGGCTTGTCCGTCTTGTAATCGCTACAAAGCCTCACGACAAACAGCCACCGATCCAATTACTCAGCAAGAAGTCTCGTTATTTCATCCACAGAAGCAATTATGGATAGACCATTTTGCTTGGAATGAAGATGGAACAGAAATAATTGGACTCACATCTGTGGGTAGAGCAACAATTTCTGCTTTAAAAATGAATCGTTCGCAATTAACTCGTGTACGCCGGATGTGGGTGAAGATGGGAGAACATCCACCAACAATTTGAGTCAGTTTATAGCGTTTTGTAGGGGCTGATTGCAATACGCCCCTATTGCTGTGGGTAGCAGCTGTGGGTAGCAGTAGCGTTACTGAGCTTTTTACTGAACATTAAATGAACTTTTCTCTGAGCAAAATCCTGAACCACAACAGTGTCTTTTTTTAGGAGATGCAATCTTGCTAGGGTAAGCACAACAGGAAAGACAAACCTAGTAAAGAAAAGGAGAGACAGTTCATGAAGCTTCCAAAAGCTATTGGTGTTACCTTACTGGCAGTGATTTGGGGAACACAGAATCCAGCAGAAGCATTGGTTAATAATCAAGCAATTCAATCTAATATAACATTGACTCCCACTAAACTGCCTACAACTAAGCAATCCAATCTAGTTGCCATCAATGATACTTACTGGGGACCGCAACGGGACTTTGAAATTCAGATGCCGGGGCGGGTAGAAAGTAATGAACGTAACGAATTGACATCATGGAGTACGGCAAGTCAGATCGCATATATTATTGCCCACAAAGATATGCCTTCAGAAGTTTTCTATTTATCTACTTTAGGAATTCAGCAATTACTGCAAAGTTCCATGCGAGAAAACATTGCTAGAAAAGGCAAAGTAGTTAGGAGTACCAATCTTGTTATTGATGGATATCCCGGTTTGGAGTTACTGGTGCAAAATTCTGATGGAAGTTTGGGACAATATCAAGCATTTCTAGTTAAAGGACGTATGTACGTTCTTGGAGCCGTGACACAAAATGAATTAACCACAGAGGTTGTCAATTTCTTCAAATCTTTCCGTATTTATCCAGAAAAAATTCGTTTTTATCGTTGATTGAGAGCTATGCCTTCAAAGGATATTTCTGCTGACAGCGATCGTCAAATCAGAAGCTTAAGAGCAAATCAATGAACTGATAAAGCTTTGTTATCAATGAACCCTAGTTTAATAATGGTAAAAAAAATTTTATTTTGAGGATGGAAATTTGAATTATCCTGAGATAGTACCTGTAAATTTTTGTCAGTCTATTGTCAAACAAAATTTTTTTATAAAGCTTAAATTTATTGACTGGCAAGCAATATTTCTGAGATTAATGCGTTCTGATGAAAGTTATAAACTGACCTTAACGCAAATTAAATTTGCAATTCATCGGTATAGATTATTTCTTTTTCTAGTCCATGAGTATCCTTGTTTGAAAATGGTTCCTAACCAAGAAATTGATACAGTTTTACACGCCCATATTGCCGATTTTAATCAATTTAAACAGGACTGCCAAAACCTCTTTAATGCCTACCTGACGCATAACCCAGAAGTTGGAATTAGAGGGGATGTAGAACGTCAAGAATGGCTCATTGCTTTTGCTCATACTTATAGACTATTCGAGCAAAACTTTGGTAAGTATACAATGGGTAGTTCAATTGCTGCTTGTTGCGAAATACTCTTTGAGTCCAAGTAATTTAACTTATTCTTACTGTGGTGCAAGTAGCATAACCTGAAGGGTTTTCCCATCTCTATATAAACACAGGGTGCATATCATCAAGTGAATCTAATTTAGCTTTCCTTATCTTCCTTGTCTAAGTATTTATCAATAGGAGTAAAATCAGATGACACGACATTCATTCAACATAACTTCTTTACAACTGGTTCGTGCAATAGCATTATCGCTTTTAGTGATTCCAGGCGCGATCGCCACTACAGTTATAGGCGAATTAGCGCTCACCTCCAATTACCCAGGAGATAAAGCTGCTTATGCTCAGAAAGCCAATGGTTCTGCTCAAGAAGTTTATGAAAAAGCAAATTCTGCTATTGTCCATATAGAAACAGATAATGGAACTGGTAGCGGTGTCATTGTAGATTCTAACGGTTTAACCGTCACTAACGCTCATGTGGTTGAAGGTGCTAAAAGCATCACTGTGGAACTGCAAAATGGCAAAAAATATCAAGCTGATGTGATTTTTCAAGGAAGTAACAAATGTCTCGATTTAGCCTTGCTTCAAATTCGAGGACAAAATCGCTTACCAAAATTAAACTTTGCTTCCTTGAGTGCAGTTCGCAAGGGACAACAAGTGTTTGCCATTGGTTATCCTCGTGGAATTAAGCCCTCCTCGATTACTCAAGGGATTGTTAGTAACATTTACACCGAACTGGGTTTTATTCAAACAGATGCCAACCTTAACCCTGGTAATTCTGGAGGTGCTTTGTTAAACAGTCGGGGAGAACTTTTGGGTATCAATACTAGGAAAGTCGATGCAGACACTAATGGAATGAATCTTGCAATTTCTAGCGAGAAGGTTCAGACTTTTATTTTAGCTTACAAGCAAAGACTTTCACCCTCCATAGGTCAATTCCTAATTCCTGCTACTAAGCAAAAGAACAATCAACTGGCACAAAAACTAGCTCTTAATGGTGTGGAAAGCAAAGGCAGAATTCAAATAGGAGACAATCTTGTTTGTGGAGATGGAAGCCGCGCCAATATCTACACGTTTGAGGGAAAAGCAGATGAACCAATTATGATTGAAATGTTTAGTCAGGAGATTGGTTCTTACTTGGCGCTTCTTGGACCGAATGGTGAAATTATTGCTAAGGATAGTAGTGAAAGTCGCCAGAAAATTGCCAGAATTTCAACGAATTTGCCGCAAACAGGAACTTACACCCTGATTGCTAATGCTTTGAATTCTAAAGAAACAGGAACCTATCGTTTGCGAGCAATAAACCCTCTTTTAGTACAACAAGATAAATTAGATAAAAGCACACCTGCTTGCTTAAAAGATGGTTCTCCTTGCCGCAGCTATGTGTTTTCTGGGAAAGCAAATCAGAATATTACCATTCAGTTAGATCGTTTTGACTTCGATCCCTACTTATTACTGGTTGATAGTGATGGCAAAATAATCAATGAAGGTAAGGTAGAGCGTCGAGCGACTGTTAACATAAAATTACCTCGTAATGATAATTATAAACTGGTTGTTACTACTGCCAATCCGCAGGATAGAGGTCAATTTTCCCTTTTAATTTACAGCATTGAGCAAGATTCTTCCGCAAATATCGTCTCAGAGAAATAAGAGATGATTTATAAAGTAGGTTGGGTTGAGGAAAGAAAGCCAACATTGAACCCTTATTGTTGGGTTTCGTTCCTCAACCCAACCTACACAATACATTGTACGATTGAAGATTTACTTTATAAATGACCTCTAAAAGTGGTTTGTCAATATCAAATTTATTAGTATAGCAACCCAGTTTCTTCAAAGACTGGGTTTTTCCATTGGCATCTCAGTCATCAAAATTCAAGTTGTTAGCTGTTATCCAAAACTCCTGCATTTAATGCTTGGAGTAAAATTTCTGTTTCCTCGACTTCAGGTAACATACCTAAACTCTCAAAATTCCTCAACGCTGCGATCGCCCAACTACGAGCCTCAACTAAATTCCCTTGCGCCTTTGCTAAACTAGATAATGAATGCTGACAATATGCAGTGCGACTTTTGTCTCTATTAGCTTCAGCCACCCGCAGTCCTTCTATGAGGAGTCGTTCTGCTTCATCCAGTCTTCCTTGTTTGATGGCAATATCAGCCAACCAATTTTGCGTACAGAAAATGGCACGTCTCCAATTTATCGACTGTGCGTAATTTAGGGCTTCTTGAAAAAGAATTTTCGCCTGCTCGTACTTCCCGGTTTTAAACAAAATTTCACCCTGATAATAACGAATTTGAACTAATTGCCGCAGTCGCTCATGTTCGTCCAACTGTGTTTGCTCCAGTAGTTCGATTGAGCGATCGCTCCACGTTTGTGCTTCATCAAATCGGTGCTGTTGAATGCGTAAAACCGCTATTTTTCTAGCCAAGTTTAATTGGAATAAAGGTTCTTGGTGGTGGAGGAATTGCAGGCGGTTCGGTCGGGATAGGAATTTCTTCTGCGTTACTTACACTACTGTACTTACGTTGATTGGATAACTTATATAACAATAATTTAATAGTATTAATACGTATCTTTTGCCCACTCGCATCTGACAATAGCTCCCAAAGCTTTGGGCAAAAGACTCGCTGCACGGTGCTGTCGGAGTACCCAGTAACCTGAATATCTTTGAGCTTCTTTCCTTCCAGAACTTGCTGAAGGATACACTTTTGAACTAGAAGGGAATTCCGGGCAGCTTCATACCATCGCCATTAGTTCAGATGGCAATACGGTTGCTAGTGGGAGTGGTCGAAACACCATCAAATTATGGAATCTGGTAACAAAAAAAGAATCTGGTACTCCCTTAGTTGATGATAGGGTGGTTAAATCCATCACCTTTAGCCCAGATAGACAAACTCTTGTCAGTGGTAATTCTGATGGCACAATCAAACTGTGGAATTTGTCAACTCGAAAGGTTATTAAAATCCTCAAAGAGCATTCCGAAGAAGTTACATCAGTTGCTATCAGTTCCGATGGCACAACTCTGGCTAGTGGTAGTGCTGATAATAGCATCAAACTGTGGGATATCACAAGCGGACAGCACCGCCGCACCCTTTCTGAGCATTCGTATTTAGTGAATGCAGTCGCCTTCAGCCCAGATGGAACGATGCTTGCCAGCGGTAGTGCTGACAAGACTATAAAACTGTGGAATCTCTCAAACGGACGATTAACCCGAACTATAGGAGGACATTTCTCTACAGTGGGTGCGATCGCCTACAGCCCGGATGGGACGATGCTTGCTAGTGGTAGCGCAGATAGGACAATCAAACTGTGGAATACCGCAAGTGGACAACTAATTCGCACCTTGCAAGGACATACCCAAGACGTTCCCTCTATCGTCTTTAGTCCGGATGGTCAAACTTTAGCTATAATTCTGCCACAAGCTGTGGCAGAAATTCCTTGGGGTCATAATATTTTATTATTGGAAAAGGTAAAAGATTTAAAAGCAAGGTTTTGGTATGTTCACAAAACCCTTGAGCATGGTTGGAGTCGTTCTGTTTTATGGCATCACATCGATACAAAGCTTTATGAGCGACAATTTGAAGCTGAAAAAACGACAAATTTTAATTTTACTCTACCTTCCCCTCAATCAGATTTAGCACGGGAATTATTAAAAGACCCTTACAATTTTGATTTCTTGACTTTAGCAAAAGATGCTCAAGAAAGAGATTTAGAAAGGGGTTTATTAGAGCATATAAGAGAGTTCCTACTAGAATTAGGAGTTGGATTTGCTTTTATGGGCAGTCAATATCACCTCAAAGTTGGTGAGGAAGATTTTTATATTGACTTACTATTTTATCATGTCAAATTGCGTTGTTATGTAGTTATTGACCTAAAAATGAAGGAATTCAAACCAGAATTTTCAGGCAAGATGAGCTTTTATGTTTCGGCGGTTGACGATATATTACGACACCCTGATGACCAACCTACTATTGGAATTATCTTATGTAAATCAAAAGATAAAACAGTGGTTGAATATTCATTACAAAATATGAATAGACCGATTGGAGTTTCAACTTATAAATTACGGGATGTTTTACCTGAAAAATTACAGGGAAGTTTACCAACTATTGAACAGTTAGAAGCTGAGTTAGACGCGGTTCCTTTAGAAATCGAAGATGAGGAATAAAAAATAGAAAATAGCCCCCCTGCAAACTCTGTCATTGATGACTCTAGTCTGCTGAAAACTTTGAGCGGACATTCAAACGTTGTTACTTCGTCGCTATCAGCCCGAATGGGAAGATTCTTGCTAGTGGTAGTGATGACAACAGCATCAAACTGTGGAACACCACAAGTGGAGAGTCAATTTGCATCTTACAAGAGCATACCAAAGAAGTTGACCGTAAAGAAGTTACCTCTATCGCCTTTAGCGCTTCTGGGTAACGCCCCAAACTTGCTAAGGCATCAGCTTTCCAATTGTAAAGGATAAAATCCTCAGGTGTGTAATCAATCGCTTTCTCAAAGGCTTTCAGTGCATCTTGGTACTCCCCTAAGTACCAAGATGAATCACCTAGCTGACGCCAAGCTCGACTAAGTTGATCGTAATCTATAGGATCATAGTAACTAATAGCTTTATTAAATGATTCAATAGCATCTTGATATTTTTCTTGGAGTTTCAGCGCCATACCATGTGCGTACCAAGCCTCAGAGAAATTCGGCTTTTTTTCAGTTGCCTTGTCAAAAGCTTGCTCTGCGTCTTTGTACCGACGCAATCTTTTCAAGTCATTCTGACAGAACTGGTGCAATTCCTCTCCAAAGGAAACGAAGATGAATGTAATGTCTCGCTACTTATAAAGTATTTAAGTCAGCACCGATGTTTGCTGGTGCTGGAAGATTGGGAAGAGATTTCGGGTAGTCATAGCGAGGATTATAGAGATTACTGCGATCTGTTAAAAAGAGTTGCCAGGGAAGGCTATCAAAGTAGTCTATTATTACTGAGTGGAGAAAGACCTCATAATCTTGAACCATTAGAGGAACGATGGGTTCGCTTCAAAAGATTGGGAGCGTTAAATTATGAAGATGCAAAAGAAATTTTAAAGGCAGAAGGTCTTTCTGGTAACGAAAATGAACTGGAAGAATTTAGCAGACGCTACACAAATCCATGGGTACTTAAAAGGGTAGCAAGAACACTTAAAAATGTCAACGGACATGAAGTCTCAAATTTCTTAGCAAACTGGAGTGCTAAAAAAAATGAAATTCTGGAGTTGAGAGGACTTTCGGGAGGCATTTCAACTAACTCTCCACCCACAAATTCATACTTCTTATCTGTATCATCGTTGTAGCGTAGGTATTCCTCAAAGGTCTTAGGTATCTTAGTGGTTTGAGTCATAGCGGATAACTACCCCAGCTTCAAGCAATTCCAACAAACATATATATTATAAAGAATTTAGAAAACACCTTGCCTACAGGTGTCAAATCATAAGTGGTCACATCCCCGACAACTCATGCGGATGCTGTTGGCTCTGACAGATTTTAAGATCTGTAGGAGTGCAGAAAGAAAAAAATCAATGATTTTTTTCTGACAAGATTTTGTAAAACCTCATAATTTTTACAAAAGCCTATGGCATACTGACACAAAGTCCAAGTAAATCTACACATTTTTATCACCGCTCCTGGAATTTTATTTGGGTGCTTGCGGTTCTTGGACATTGACAGCAGTTTCAACTGCTTGAGTTGTGTTTCCTTGGTGAAAAGATAGTCATACGATTTCCACATTCCTAAGAGGTTGTTTAGATGAACCAACAGCGAATCTCAAACATTACATCAGAGATTTTTCGCTCTCTGAGATGATGCGTATAATGTATTATTTAATACTAAGCTTGCCGTGTTCGCGATCGCGGTTCTACAAGCAAAACCCACGTAGGTAGGTTTCAAAATCTTGATTTTACAAGCTTTCCTTGACTTGCTCAATTCGTTTGTGTGATTTATATTATCATTTTTTAAATGAATTAAATTTATCTTTATACAGGGCAACCTTACTAGGTATTTTCTTAGAATTCTAGTAGGATTACTGTAAGTCACCAAAGAGAGCTTTACACGTTATGAGTAGTAGATTTTTTCTTTTTAGAAAGAAGAAATCTATTGCATATTCAGATTCATTAGCTTCATCAAATTGATATTTCACTAGTGAAATTCAATTGTTGATTGGATAGCTAGTAAATCTGGTTTATTGTGTTGACTTTTTTACTAACTTCAATCTAAAAGGACAATAATATATGAAAAAAAGTTGGAAGAAAAAATTCAATTTACTGCTGGAAATAGAAACTTCTGCTCGAAGAAATTTACAGTGGGAAACAGTTAGGAATTTTATTGCTCAAATCTTTAACCAAATAGGATTAAATTTTTTAGAAAAAATCCAAGCTATTTCTCTGTTAGTCACTACTTTCACAGCCAAGGTTGTACAAATTCTAAGAGTTTTACCACGCGGAATGAAAAAAGGCATGACTGTTGCTGTACTTATTACAGTGACAGTCTTAGCCGGACATACGGCATCAGCGCAGTTGCAACCACCACCAGCCCCTCCTTCACTTAAAACTGTAAAAGTTCCAGAACCCGATAATCTAGGAGAGTTTGTCAAGGACAAAGTAGCAGCAATTAAACTGGGGAAATCTTTGTTCTGGGATATGCAAATTGGCAGCGATGGGATAACAGCTTGTGCGAGTTGTCACTTTCATGCTGGAGCAGATAGCAGGTCAAAGAACCAGCTTAGTCCTGGATTGTTACGCGTGAGTGATTTAAACCTCCAAAGCCCCAACCCAGACACAAAGGTTGAAATGGGTGGAATGAACTATCAGTTAAAACCAGAAGACTATCCATTCCGCAAGCTACAAGACCCAAATAAATCTGATTCTGCTGTTTCGGCTGACACTAATGATGTCACATCTTCTCAAGGTGTGTTTTACTCTAAATTTATTGATGCTGTTCCCGGTAGTGCAGAAGACAAAGTAGAATACAAACCCGATCCAGACGGATTTACTGTGGGAAATACAAATGTCCGCCGGGTAGAACCGCGTAACACACCAACGGTTATTAATGCAGTTTTCAACTTCCGAAACTTTTGGGATGGAAAAGCTCAAGATATCTTCAATGGGGTTAATCCCTTTGGTTTAAGAGACCCTGAGGCTAAGGTCTATAAGGTCAATAACAAAAAAAGCTTGGAAGCAGTTCAAGTCAGACTTAATAATTCAAGTTTGGCTTCACAAGCAGTAGCACCATTACTGAGTAACATTGAGATGTCTGCCGACGGTCGTACATCTGCAGAAATTGGTGACAAACTTGGGTCTTCTAACAAGCGTGGGCTTCTGCACGTTGTCAGCGAGACTTTGAAGGGACGGGGACTCCTAAATATTGTCAATGATACTTTGAAAGGACGGGGACTCCTACATATCATTAATGATAAAAGTGGTACCTTGTCTAGAATGCTTGGTAAGAGATTACTTCCTATAAGACCGCTTGGAAAGCAGCTTGTAGACCCTGATGATAGTGTTTTAGGTGATGACAGCAGAGACAGGATACCGGGCTTGGAGACAAGAACTTACGCGGAGATGATTCAAGCAGCTTTTAAGGATGAGTGGTGGAATTCCAAAACAGAGATAATTCAAGTCGCAGCTGATGGTAAACCAACGATTATCAAAAAGCCAAATCGCAATTTAACAACTCAGGAATATACCTTAGAGGAGTATAACTTCCCGCTCTTCTTTGGACTTGCAGTACAATTGTACGAAGCTACACTTGTCTCTGACGATACGCCTTTCGATCGGTATCAAGAAGGTAACACCAATGCATTAACTGTTCAACAAAAAACAGGGTTAGACATTTTTCGCTCGAAGGGTTTGTGCATTTTCTGCCACAATGGAGCGGAATTTACTAACGCTTCGGTTAGTCACGTATCAAAAAACGGACGGCTTTCAAGAACGCCAGATGGTCGGATCGAAGATACTGGCTTCTTTAGAATCGGCGTCAGACCTCCTTTTGAAGACCTTGGTGTAGGTGCTAATGACCCCTTTGGCAATTCACTCTCAGAAGCACGGTTAGCAGAACAAGGGAAATTTCAGCAAATTTTCGGTCAAAACCCCAATCGCCCAATTACTTCTGTCGTTGCAGATGGAGGATTTAAAGCTCCTGGACTTCGTAATGTAGAACTCACTGCTCCTTACTTCCACAATGGTGGACAGCTCACCTTGCGTCAAGTCATTGATTTTTACAATCGAGGAGGAGACTTTCGAGGAACAGAATCCGGGAGTTTACCACCATTAAATCTGACAGAAGAGGAAAAAGAGGCGTTAGTCGCTTTCTTAAAAGGGCTGACTGATGAACGAGTCCGCTATGAGAAAGAACCTTTTGACCACCCACAATTATTGGTCACCAACGGACATCCAGGAAATGAAACTTCTGTCACTGACGATGGCACCGGAAAAGCCACGGATGGTGCTTTATTAGAGATTCCCGCTGTTGGTCGTCATGGTAGAGTCAATCCTCTGCCAAATTTCTTGGAGTAAACACGTTTTGATTTTCAATTTTCAATAAACCACGGCTGAATACAAAGAAGCCGTGGTTTATACTTTATCTGTTTCTAGCCTCCTTGTTGCCGCACCAAATAATCTAAAAGTCTATCAATTCGCGACAAAGCAGCTTCAGTAGTGCGCTTGAACTCCTGAAATTGAGATTTTTGTTCCTCATAGTTCCGGTCAAGTCGCCTCACGACTGCTTCTAAACTCTCAGTTCTGCCCTCTACTCGGTCGATTGTCGTACCTAGCTTGGTGAACAAGCGTTGTGATTCAGAAACAAAAGAGTCTACCTTACCAGACAGTTGGTCAACTCTTGTCGTCAACTGGTCGAGATGCACTTGGGTTTGGTTCTGTTTCTCACTTAGTTGGTCAAGCTGTACCTGAGTTCGGTCTTGCTTTTGACTTAGTTGGGCAAGTCCTCGGTTAGCTGACTCAGCATAAGTTGCTGCTGATGCTAGCAGTTGTCTTACTGCTGTTAAGTCGTTTTCAACTCGGTCTAATCTGCTTGGTGTGTCCTGAGTCATGCAGCACCTCTATCTTTTTTAGTTGCGTTAGTTTGGTAAGGCAGTTCGCCGCGCTCTTTAGCTTCTCTAACTCCCAACTCAATTAGGAAAGCAGCAAGATTTGCAGTAGGTCTACCTTGTAACTCGGCTAATCGCTCCAAGTCATTAAAAACTGAGTCGGGTACGGTAACTGAAAACTTTTTACTCACTTGCTTATAAAAATTTGCTCTATTTTCTCCCATAGTATCCCTACAACTATCTTCAAATCAGCTTTTTGGATGCTTTTCCATTCTATAATCTAATAAGAATATTTTTAGCATCTAATTGTATTCTTTTTTGCATTTGATTGGAATGCCTCAACTGTTAACGATCCACCACATAAGTTTTGATACCTCGAACCGATGGTTCTACCTGGGAACGAGGTGGGGGGTCTGACCCTGCATTCGTTAACAGCATCCTCAAAGAAGTTAGGAAGCTTGCAATCAATGATGCCAACTTGTTGTTTAATAGTTAAAACGCTCAATTGTTTGAGACATGAAGGTAAAATCCCTTGCTATTAGCTGAATTTTCCCCGATCGCTGCGATCGCTACCACCCCTACAGGTGTCAAAAAATTACAAACCCTATCTCAAAACGATTCTGTAAATATTTGGGTTCCAGAATCTTTAGCAGATATTCAAGGTACCCAAGTTTACACGATTCCTCTGAAAGAACACATAGCAAATCTGTGGCAAACACACCGTGCTTTTATCTTTTGTTTGGCAACTGGTGCAGTGGTACGTTTAATAGCGCCTTTGTTACAACACAAATCCACCGACCCCGCAGTGGTGGTACTCGATGAAGCAGGACGTTTTGCGATCGCTCTGTGTGGGGGGCATCAAGGCGGTGGCGATAAGCTAGCACAGTTAATTGCCTTACAACTCAATGCAACACCAGTTTTGTCTGGTGCTTCTACCAGTTTGGGGTTACCCGCAGTGGATATGTTAGGTGTACCCTTTGGTTGGAATCGGGGCGAGGGTGATTGGACGGCTGTCAGTGCGTCTGTTGCACGCTTTGAACGAGTGCAAGTCATTCAAGAAACAGGTTCTACTCTTTGGCAAACAGCTTTCAGCACTCAGCAATCGCCTTTCATTTTTCAAGAAGACTCGTCTGCCACAGCTAAAATTTGGATTACCTCCAAACTCCCTCATTCCTCCTCTCTCCCTCAAATCTACTGGCGTCCACGAGTTTTATGGATTGGAATTGGCTGTGAGAGAGGAACTTCAGCACAACTTATAGAAACGGCAATTCAACAAGTTTTTCAAAAACATCAACTAGCAGAAAGTGCGATCGCAGGAATTGCCACCATAGACATTAAATCTGATGAAGTTGGTTTGGTAGAACTGTGTCAAAAACGCAATTTCCCTTTAAAAACCTTCTCCTCAGATATCCTCAACAAAATATCCGTTCCCAATCCGTCTAAAGTTGTCGAAAAAGAAGTTGGAACCCCCAGTGTTGCAGAAGCTGCTGCTTTATGTGCCGCCCAATGTCAAACTCTACTCATTGCCAAACAAATCTTTAAATCTCCACCCCCCTCTTCCGCCACTCCTCTCCAAGGGGCAGTTACAATAGCTGTTGCCCAAGCAGAAAAAGAATACACCGATCGGACTGGGGAATTATTGCTTATTGGCACAGGACCGGGACAAATTAATCAAATGACACCAGCAGCACAAGCTGCCGTTAGTAGTGCAGATGCGATTATTGGTTACAGTTTATATGTAGACTTAATAAACCCTATTCTGAGACCGGGACAAATTGTTGAAGCTTTACCAATTACAAAAGAACGCGAACGCGCCCAACGAGCAATTGAGTTAGCAAATTGGGGATTACAAGTAGCCGTTATATCCTCTGGAGACTGTGGAATATACGGTATGGCGGGTTTAGTACTAGAAGAGTTGCAAACCCAAGATTGGGATGGCAAAACACCTAAAATTCAAATATTTCCCGGCATTACTGCCATGCAAGCTGCTGCATCTAGAGTAGGAACACCTTTGATGCATGACTTTTGTGCTATCAGCTTGAGCGATTTACTCACACCATGGGAGATGATTGAAAAGCGTTTAGAAGCAGCAGCCAGTGCTGATTTTGTCACCGCTTTATACAATCCTCGCTCTCAAACACGCATTCAACAACTTGTAACAGCCAGAGATATTTTCCTCAAATACCGCAATTCCAATACACCAGTCGCTGTGGTGCGATCTGCATACCGTCAAGACGAGCAAATTACTCTCACAACTTTAGATAAATTACTTGATGTTTCTGTTGATATGTTGACTACAGTGCTGATTGGCAATTCCAATACACGTTTTCATGCTAATTGGATGGTGACACCAAGGGGATATCTTGGGTTTGCTAATGGCTAATGGCTAACAGCTAATTGCACCATTAGCCATTAGCCATTAGCAATTAGCAATTAGCAATTAGCAATTAACCATTTGGTCGCAGAAAATAACTAATTATACTAGAAACTACTGATAGTACAATTGAACCTAGCAAAGCAGGTATAAAACCCTCGATCGTAAAACCATAACCAGGTGTGAAGACACTCGCCAGCCAGAGGGTAAAAGCATTGAGAACAAATGTAAATAACCCGAAGGTGAGTAAGGTAATGGGAAATGTGAGTATACCTAAAATAGGTCGAACGATCGCATTAACGAGCCCGATGACAATTGCTGCTATGAGGGCTGCAACAAAGTTTTTAATCTCAAAGCCAGGAACAATGTTGGAAGTTACCAGCAATGCGATAGCAGTCCCCAACCAAGTTAATAAAAAATGTTTCATAAAATTTTTCCATCTTTCTGTTCACAATATTCCTATCAAAACATAATGGGAGGGTGAGAACCCCTGTGTTTTAACCAGGGGATGAAACCCGAACGGCAGGTGCTACAACTTTGGGAACCAAAGCAACGCACTGCCTCCCCAACAGGTTTTAACAGTAGTGTTTCTTTTTCTTCATTCAAGACAAGGCTATCTACCCACTCTTCAATTAATCCCGTAATAGTCTTATCTTTTTGGGCTACATATAATATTAGTTATATACTCCACAACGTCCACAACGTATACGGGATAAAGGTTTTATCTTGTGTAGAGACTCCATAACATAAAATTAAACGCTTACATTTCAAAGACTACACAACATCTACAACATAGCTTGAATTTATATCGAGTATTGATTACCTCTCTGAGATGTTGCACGCTTCGATTAAATCTTTTTTCTGATTTTTACTAATAACTTATTATTAAAGCTGAATCACTCTCTTAGCTTCTGGGAATATTTCCGATAAATTTCCTCTCAACAACAAATTTTATACCAGCTTATACAAAATCTAAAAAGATTACAAATTATCTCTATTTACTTGAGCTTTATTTTTAACCCATCCTCCTTCTATCGCACATTTAAGCCAGCCCCCAGGACTACGAATATTCTCTGTCTTAGCGTGCTTGTTTTAACGCTTCAATAGCATTTAAAACCGTTATTTCAGTGACACTGTTAATAGTACGTCGTAATGTACTAGTAAGTTTAATACCCAATGCTCTTAGTTCTGTTTTAATGTGTAAACTCACTTCGGGCTGTTTCTGTTTAGGATATAAGTTACTTCTTTTTCGGCTTGGTATTGCGGTTTGTTGCTTTTTAATTGAGTCTAACTTAGACTGTAACTCGATATTTTGTGATTGAAGATGTTGTACTTGTACTTGATAACCCATAAACTCGTGAAGTTGACCTGCAAGAGTTTCATTAATTAATTTTAGCTCTTTTACTTCTACGTCTAACTGTTTAATCCTTGAACGAAGTTGGGTGATTATTACTTGGTTAGAAGCCTCGGTTGCCTGGGAATTTTTTGAACGAACAGGTAAAACCTGTTGGTCTCTTAATTGTTGAATTCTCTGTTTAATCTCCGGATACTTGTAAAGATAGCTAACACTAACATTGGCATATGCAGCAACAACAGACATATTTATTTTCTTTCCTTGCTTTATTATTTGTTTAATAGCTGATTCAGTTTTTGAAAGAGCTGATTCTTTTTTCTTCTGTGCAGCTGCTTTTAAATTGGATATTTGTACGCCTTTATTCATCTGATTTCTCCAGAGAATCAATAATTTTCTCTAAACTTTGTAGGATCTGCTCGTTCATTTCTACTTGTCGTTGCCAGCCATTTAACTTAGCCTTATCAATCATCTCTGTACAATGTTTATGTTGTTCTTTATGTTGACTAAGAAATTCAATTGTGGTACGAAAATCATTACAGGTAAGGCAAGCGTTGGCATGGGGACAGGCACCTTTAATCATCGGTCGAGCGCATGAACCATTTGGTAATGCTTGAGCCAAAATATTGGTTCTTTCGTACATAGCGTGCTAAATTTTCATTAAAATCTACAAGTATGCTTGTATTTACAAGGCTTACAGGCACTTATAATTTCAATTTTAACAAGGAGTAACATTTTGAAACTAATAATAGCTGTAAGCTAAGCCCAGCAATAGTTTTAAGCTTATTTTTCTACAATTTTAGCACGCTAAGTACGCAAGAGCCGCTTATTCTTTCTCTTCCAAGCTTCTCTTCTTTGACCAATACTTTTCATATTCTTCTCTCAAATCTTCATCAAGTAAATGCACGTAAGTGTTTACAGTAGTTTGAATACTGGCATGACCTAAACGTTTTTGAACGTAAGACATATCCCATCCAGACTTAATTAATTCTGTAGCAAAAGTGTTATGTAATACATAACGTATACAATGATTTCACTGTAAGGCATTTATTGTTATTAATGCTTTATACAACGATAGATATCTCGTGAACAATAGTAGCGGTTATTGTTTTATCGAAACTACTGCATCATGAAATGTTCCAGTTGAAGGAGAAAATAATACTTGACAAATTCCTGTAGCACCATTACGGTTTTTAGCTATATTAATTTCCATGACTCCTTTATGTTGTGTATCCGAATTGTAATATTCATCTCGATAAAGCAGCAGTCCTATATCCATATCTTGTTCAATATCACCTGAATCTTTTATGTCAGCCATTGTTGGGCGTTTATTTGTTTGATTTTCTACTCCCCTATTAATTTGGGCTAATGCTACAAAGGGTACATCAAATTCTTTAGCTATATCCTTAAACGCACCGGAAAATTTACCAATTGCTTGCGCTCTATTACCTGCTGCTCTATCCCCTAATTTTTGAATATAGTCCATCACTACTAAACCTAAATTCCCCCTTTCTGATTTGATTCTCCGCAGTACTGAACACATTCTAGATGGATTCTGAATACTGGCAGGTGTATCGTCAATAATAATAGGTAGCTGCTTGAGAGTCATTAAACTTTGTTTCAAGTTTTCTATCTCGTCTCGGTATACTTGATTCTGCCTCAGTCTACTAGAATCAATGCCTGAATGCATTGCTAAAAATCTTCTAATCAATTGTGGTTTAGACATTTCCGCTGAAAAGAAAACTACAGGGAGTTTTTGCTGCATAGCAATATAATTAGCGAAATGGCATGCCAACCAAGTTTTTCCCATTGAAGCCCTAGCCGCAATGACAATTAAATCCTGTTTAATTAATCCTCCAGTTAAGCCATCTAAATCAGTTAATCCTGTAGAAAATCCTGATTGATGCCCTTGCTGTAATTCAAGAAAGACTTCATGAAGGCAGGTACTGATAACTTGCGGTTTAAATTTATCTTGCTTAAAAGCTGTTATCTGAAAAATTTTACTTTCTGCTTGTTCTAGTACGGATTGAGTTTTTAAGGTGACATCATATCCTAAGTCTGCTATCTGATGAGCAGCGCTAATTAGCTGCCGACGTTGATATTTCTCTAATACCAGAGATGCTAGGTGGTCTATATTTACTGCTGATACCGTTCTATCCACTAGTTGGCTTAATCTATTTCTACCACCTGCTTTAGTCAATAATTTCTGGTCAGATAACCTTGAAGTAAGCGCTAAAAAATCTGTTGGTTTATTTTGATGGTGTAATTCTAATGCTGCAGTATAAATGTGTTGGTGAGCCAAAATATAAAAAGCATCTGCTGGCAGAATATCAATAATTCTACTCAGAGCGCTTGGGTCTAACATTATGCCACCAAGTATACTTTCTTCAGCTTCTATATTTTGGGGAGATATTTTATCAGTCATCAGATGACTCCTCAAAAATAGTATTAATATTTATAATTTCTGATAAAGAGACTAATTCTCTATCTGGTTGATTCTGTGATAAGATTTCTGGCTGAGATAGCGCTCCTTGTGACTGAGATTTTGGTTGTACAGCATTCTCAGGTTTTTTCCAACGCTCTTTGATGGCACGAGCTAACCATCCGCCTGGATTATCAATATTTGTTCGTGATTGCTCGTATTTATAATATTCAATTGCTGCTAACACGTCGGATTCTGTTACCGCTTTAATTTGTTTGATTAAATTCTGATTAATTTGGATATTTAACTTCTTTAGCTCTGATGATATGCTGTCACTAACAGGTTGTGAGTTTTGAGAAAGAGGAACAACTTTACTCTCATTAGTTGGTTGAGTTTCTTCTTTTAAGCGATTTTGCAATGTTTCTATAATTTGCTTTTGACGCTCTACTTGTTCAAGCAAGGAATGTACTCGATATACCTGTCCTGCTAGTGCAACATTATGACGTTTAAGTTCTGTATTCTCTTGCTCGAATTCGCTCAGCCGTTTTTTAAGGCGTTCCACTATTTGGGAATGAGCTTTAGCTGTAACAGGAGGTTGTACAGTTGGACTTGTCGGCATTGAAGACTGTTGGTTACGTATTTGAGCGATGTGTGCTTTCAATTCGGGATATTTGTACAAATAGGGAACACTGACATTTGCTTCTTTGGCAATAGTTTGGAAGTTAATTTTTGCTCCATTTTTTTGTAAGCGCTCAATGGCGAGAAGAACTTTCTCTAAAGTTTTCTGTTTTCTAGCTAATTGTGTTTCAGTGAGGGTTTTAATTCGAGCTTCTTTGAGATCCTCTTTACTCATTATCACCTCCTGAGAAGCTAGCAATAATTTTGTCTAGTTGGTCAGCCTGTCGTCTAAATTGCTCAACTAATACGTCATGTCCTGCTGCGGTTGCTCGTGATTCTTTTAATCTCAGTTCATCACGGGTTTTAATGTACAAAGGTAACTTTTCTGCCACAGCAACAAAGTGTTGATGACAGGTATAACAGGCACGAAACTTATCGCAATGTTGGTCTAAAGGCAACCCGCAATAACCATAAATTGGGGTGTTAATATGGTCGCCCGTCAGGTAAAGCTGATGTGCGTCTCGGTTTGACCAAAAGGATTTGGGTAAAGATTCATAGTGCAATGCTTTCCCCTCAGCATTTACCAGAGCTGTTTGAATAGCGAGAGTCTCTTTTTCTATCGAGGTACAGCTTACATATGTATAATATGTGCTGGTTGTTTCTAGGTTTTTATGTCCAGCCCAAGCACTTACGACTGCTAGGTCATGTCCTTGTTCAAAAAGTTGTGTTAAGCGGGTAGGTCTTACCAACCGAGGGCTAAATGTTGCTAATTCACCATTGTCATCCCGCAAAGAAAGAGTTTTGATTAGACAACGAATTGCTGTTTGTAACGGACTACCACTTGCAGGAATTATCTTCTTAACAGGCTGCATTTTTGGATGATTGAGATGACTGGAAGAAAGTCCTTGATAATGACAAAATAAGTAGCTCCATTCATCACCCCAAAGTTTATTGATATATTCCACCTGCTCAGTGACAACTTTTACAAGAATTCTTGTCACAGGTACTTCGTGTTGGTCTTTCCCTTTTTTCCGGTTCCAAACTATCTTCCAATAACTGCCTTCTTGAACTAAGCAATCTTTCTTCAAGTAAGCGTGCCTCAGCAGGCCGCATTGCCGTGAAGAAAGCGATAATCCACATTCGAGCAATTGGGTCAGGTAGTTTATGTAAGTTTTTCTCAATCTGCTCTCGAACAGTATCTGGGATGGGGTCGGGATTATTTTCTCGGCGTTTGGGAGAGTCTCCCCATCGAATAATATCTTGGTCACTCATTTCAAACCATCCTTGAGCATTACCAATGAAGAAGAAATTACGTAATACTCCCAAGCGATGTCTTATCCCCTCTTCGCCAGTGTGTTTTTTTTCCGATGTAATAAAATTGATAATTACACTCCGATTAATATCAGAAAATTCTCGGATATTTGCGGATATTATATAACGAGAAAAAAACCTTAAATTACTCAGATGAGTTAAAAGAGTAGAAGAAGGTTTATCTAATTTACAAAGATGATAAATATATTTTTTCACCAAGAGCTTAAACCAATCTGGCTGCACTTCTTCAAAATGGGCGATAAATCTATTACTGTTGTTATCAAAAACTGAAGTCAGAATGGCTCTTAAATCCCATCGGTCATCTTGAAAATTAAAGGGTGTCACCTGATTGAATTTTTGAGCAAACCGACTTAGATTTCTTTGGGTTAGCTCAATTGATTCCGATGTAAATCTTTGACATTTCCTACACCTAAAATGTTTTTTGTTCTTCGCAAATCTCTCAAAATAAATGTCTCGACCCTGACAATTTAAATGAGAGCAAACGAATCCGTCTATTTGATAACCTTTATACCAGACGATGTGGTTAATATCTACAAATTTTTCGACTTTTATTTCACAAGATTCTTGAACTTGTTTCTGACAATTCGAGCAGCAAAAACGTTGTTGAGAACTTTGACTCTTTCCAGATAACTTCAAACCAACCTGATGGCAATATGGACAAGTAAATTCTCTTTGATAATCTTTAATCCAGTGAATTATAATCATCGATATTCTCCAAGCGTTTTATCAGATTAATTAGGTTATTCCGGTCGGATTCTAGCCCCTGTCGCTGCCGAATCATTCCTAAATCTTCAGCAATTTTTATCTCCGATTCAACTCGTTGCAAATCTGACTTAAGGTAAACTAAATCATCAGTAGAAGCACGCCAATGCTCGCATCGCCAACAAGCATTAACTGTTGGGCACGGTGCTTTTAAAGTTGGTCTATGACATTCTCCATATTGAGTTGTAATTTGATACATTTTGCGACGGACAAATTCAGTTATCGGATTTTTAGGTTGATGTCTGCTGACTAGACCTGTAATATCAACATACTTTTTCTCTTGCATTAGTTCCTCATATTCTGCTCCTAAAACTTGTTTTAAAATGTGTTTATAGTGGCGTTGCATATCTAAAGAACGGTGCCTCAGGTATTTTTGAATAATTAAATCTCTTACCCCGGCATTGGTCATTATCAAAGAGACGCGGGGCGTAGAGACACGGAGACGCGGAGAGTCGCTACGCCCCGCGTCCGGGGCGACAGCCCCAAAGGGTCTAAAACCCCAATTTCTATAAGTTGCCTCAAGTAGGTTGGGGTTCAATCCCCATCTGAAATATCTCCGCGTCCCCGCGTCCCACAGTCTCCGCGTCTCTTCCTTGAATGTGGCGATAGTTCTCCGAAATTGGTGAGATGTAAAGTGCCAAATTTCTCCCTGCTTGTCCCGAATTTCACATTTTTTAGCCAGTCGGTTTAACCGTCATATTAAATAAATGATTAGGCATGATCTCTGGATAAGCCTCAAACACCATTTCATCTAATACTGTGCCATCACTCTTTTTTGTTAATGTTTTCCATCCTCCAGCTTTACTAGTACAAAACAAATGATTGTAATGCTCGCTAAATACCTGAATGATATACAATTGTTGTTCTTTAATCACAACAGCTAAATCTTCTGGTATTGGTAATTCGTCTTCTATGCCATATTTTTCTGTTGTTATCCGTATCCGCCACTGGCTACCTCGTTTTCTCAGGCAATCATAAGGCATATTTAATAGTTCGCCAACCCTCATTCCTGTAGTTCTTATAACTAAAATCATTCTTTGTATTGGTTCAGGTAAATGATGAAGATTTGACTCTAACTGGTTCCAAACTTCTTCAGGAATATAATTAATTTCGTCATTAGAGGGGTAAAACCTTCTACGTCTACCTTTAAACCAATACGTACTAACATCAAACCATCCTTCTAATCTACAAGTATCAAAAAATGCTACTAAGGTGGCATAATATCTATGAATTGTTACTTCTTTCAGGTTTTTGGAGCGTAAATAGTAATCAAAACTTTCAAAGATTCCGTTATTTATTTGTTCAAAGCTATATACATATTGCTCTTTCAATACGAGGTCAAATTTTTGGAGATTATAAACATCTCGTTGAATAGTAGCAGCACTCGTACCATTATTAACTCTCAATAAGATGTAGAGTTTAACAACTATTTTTAACCAATCTTGTGAATACTCAGCAAAATTTAATAGAGAAAATTTCCTATGGAATGGTGCTTTTAAGCATAAATCTGAGTCCAAGCTCCAACAATCGAGGAGCAATAGTGGGTTATTTAATAATTTTTGAGTTGATTGATTTTGGATAAGATGCGCCGAAACTACTGCATCTAAATTAATACTACTCATGTTTACTGCTCCTCTTGTTCAACTATTTTCATCAATTGCTCTGACTCAACAATGTGGGAGTAAACATCCAAAGTCGTCTGAATTGTTGCGTGTCCTAATAAATATTTAACTCGCTCTACTGGATGTCCTGCTCTGAGCATGCGATTTGCGAACGTATGACGGAATAGATGGGGGTAAACTTTAATTCCGGTTTTTTTAGAAAGCCTCTGAAACATTGTATTAAGTACTTTAGGATTCATCGGTACACCTACATTGCCCTCCCAAATATTTACAAATACGTAGTCTGATTCCACTTCTGGATATTCGTAAAGCAGGTAATCGTTGTATAGTTGCAGCAATTCAGGAGTTACATGGATTACCCTTTCAAGTCCTTTTGCTCTGGCTCCGTTTGGATGATTGCGCCGTTTAATAACTCGAATACTATGGTCATCAAAATCCCCAATATCTTTATGACATAGCCCCAACAGTTCCCCCTTTCTTATACCCGTACTGTTGAGCATCAAAATAATGAGTTTATCTCTTAGTCGATTGCAGGCATTAATCAAGATTTCAATTTCTTTAGGAGTTAAACAACCAGGAAACTTTTTTGGTTCTTTAAGTTTGACCAACTTCTGTCTTGTTGGTTTAGACTTTGCAATACCTGCTAGTAAACCTTTACGAATTGTGGAGCGAGTGTTGAAAAAGCGGTCAAATTGTTTAGGGTCAATAGCTCCAGAAGCTACATGATATTCATAGAAAGTGGTTACAGCCGTAACTGCTAGATTAATGCTGCGTTCTGACCTAATAGCCTTAACTGCTTGCATTGAGACAATCTTGCTGGTGTCTCCTACCCTCAACCAATAAACGAAATCTTCTAGATCTGGAAGTTGCACCTTGTGCCAATGTAAGTTTTTACTTGATAAAAACTCCCACCAACCTTTTAGTGCGTAAGCATATGTTTCTACGGTATTGGGTGATTTCAAGGAGCATAGATAGCTCAGGTATCGTTGAATCGGGTCTACCACTTGGTAATCTTCATCCAACATTACCCAAACTGTATCAAGAGTATTGGGGTCAATCCCCTTCTGGAGTTTTAACTTCATTCTCTCACCTTATACTACTAGTGTAGTATATGTAGTATAAAAGTTTTTTTTACTTGTTGTCGAAACTTTTAAGATGTGTTTACTTATCTTTATATAACAAAACAATTTCTCTTTGTTGTTGTTGTTGTTTAGTAATTATTTATAGTATTGCTTTATGTGTATGCCTTAACAAATGGGGAGAAACATGGATCCCAGTTTTCTCAGATAAATCTTGGAACAAAGCTTTTGCTCTTGATACCTTCATTGGTTCTCCAATTTGCCCACTTTTAATATTAACGAATACATAATCACAGTCAGCTTCAACTGGATACTCGTCTATTAAATAGTTAGAATATAACCGCATTAAATCAATATTCACAGCTAGGAGACGCTCAACTCTTGACTTTGCTCTTGCACCATTTATATTCTCTCGAAAGCGCACAAAAATTTCATTTCTACCTTCAGTTAGCATATCTTCATGGCGTAATCCTAATGCTTCTCCTATTCGTAGTCCTGTCTCATAAAGAAGGCAAATTAAAAACTTATCTCTCAATGTATTACAAGCTTTTATTAATTGTTGAACTTGAATCGAAGTTAAGCATTTGGGAAATCGCTTCGGCTCTTTAACTTTCAGTAATCGCTTTCTCACTTGAGATTGATTAGCTATCCCATACAAAAATGGTTTGTATTGAGATGGATACGCCACTTTATTAGTTGTTAATTCTACTCCGGAAAAATTCCCTAGACGTGCATGAAACTCGTCAAAGCTACTGATTGTAGAAAGAATTTGATTAATAGTTCGATTCGTCCGAGTTGCCTCAGTCGGAGTTATTGGATAAATTCCTGGGTTAGGATTACGTAGCCAATGAATAAATTCTGCCAATTGGTCTAATTTTATTGTTTTCCAATCAAGCCCCTCGTCTTGCAGAAATTCCCAATAAAGCTTGAGATTTTTTGCATAGCTCAAAATTGTGTTTGGACTCCGGTCTAAGCTTTCTAGATATCTCAAATACGTTTGTATTGGCTCGATTGGCTCATAGTTGTTGTTTAACACTAAGACCACCGTTTTACCCAGAGGTGTCTTGCCTTTCTGTAACCTCACTTCTTTGATGTAGTAACTACGATGATTATCTTAGCGCTCTTATGTAGTATGTATACTACAAATTTACATAAAATAACAATTATCGGGTCTTTCCTACTGTTGTTGTTGTTGTATATAGTTTATTTGGAGGAGTTTATAACAAAATTTTGTACAGATTCCGACAGCAAAGTTAAAAGAAAGAATTAAGCAGTTATGTGAGGAAGTAGGAATACAATTTCACGAAACTGAAGAAAGCTACACCTCGAAAACGAGCTATCTAGATAATGACTTTTTACCAGTGTACGGTGGTGAAAAACCCGCCAATTGGAAACCTTCTGGAAAGCGTGGGAAAAAAGGTGACGGCATTGGTCGTGGACAATATAAAACCGCAAAAGGTTGGTTCATAAATTCGGATGCTCACGGGGCAGCCAATATCATCCGTAAAGTAGCCATACAGCTAGGGATTTCTCTAGTCAAGGTGGGTAAGGGGTGTTTGACAACCCCTAAACGATATGACGTGTTTAGTTCGCTAACCAAGTTGTATCGTATGCGTTGTGAACAGGTTTTAATGCCAACTACATAACTTTTTGTAGGAAATTAGTATTTGTTTCAATTAATAAATTTGTCATCTTGTCCAGCACAGTTCTTGACTCGACCAAATGAATAATTGTGAACCCGTCTAAAAACAATACAAAAAGTTACGAAGCGTGGCAACAGTTGAGCGTAGTAACAACGTGCGCGAATCCTCCGAGCTTTAGCCGGATGGAGTGTCAAGAACGTAACCACTCGGCGACTAACTCTTGAGGAATATCTCAACTATGACAACGGTTCGGACGCGCAATACGAACTTGTTGCAGGAGAATTAATTGCAATGCCGCCGGAAAGCCCTTACAATTCCACAATTGCTCTTTACCTGCTAGTAGAGTTCCTCAAGTTTGTTCCCATACGTAGATTAAGTCATAAAGATATTGAGATTGTAGTGAGTGGTGCCCGTACTACAGCACGTCTTCCCGATTTAATGGTTTTAACTGAAGAATTGGCAGAAGCACTACAGGGTAGGCGTCGCGGAACCATTACCTTAGATATGCCACCTCCTGCACTCGTTGTTGAAGTTGTTTCTCCTGGTAAAACGAATCAAGATAAGCCGGGTACGGCTTGCGCCAAGGGCGAACGGGATTACCGCTACAAGCGTTCCGAGTATGCAGCTAGAGGAATTTTGGAATATTGGATTGTCGATCCTGAAAAAGCTCAGGTAATGGTGCTGACACTGGTGGACGGTTTTTATGAAGAAGCCACTTTCAAAGGGTCTAAAGTGATTCAATCTCAAGTGTTCCCAGCATGGGAAATGACTGTAGAGAATTTGTTCAAATCCGGACAGTAAAACCTGGTTTCTGCAAAAGTTTCAACAAAAAACACAAATCTTTTCATAAATTTTTAGATAAGGCATCTGCAATAACAGATTTATTTAGATAATGATTTGTTAAGCTGTAAGCGCTGGTACGAGGAGCAATGTCAGCGCAATGCACTGGTTGTTATCTGGACGTTTGAGAGTAGAAAAGTTAACGGTTAAGATAAAAGACTTACCAGAATCGTTACAAGGTACGAAGCTGGTACATCTATCTGACTTACACTATGATGGCTTGCGATTGTCAGAGAAAATGTTACAAGAGGCGATCGCAATTAGCAATCAAGCTGAACCCGACTTAGTTGTACTTACAGGTGACTATGTAACTGACGATCCATCACCCATTCAGCAACTGGTGCTACGACTCAAACATCTCCAAAGTCGTGCTGGAATCTATGCTGTTCTGGGCAATCACGACATATATTACAAACGTTCAAAAGCCACAGTCACCGATGCACTTAACAGCATTGGTGTTACAGTGCTTTGGAATGAAATTGGTTATCCATTTGGACAAGAACTACCATTCGTGGGGTTAGCTGACTATTGGTCGCAAGAATTTAACCCCAAATTGGTGATGGATCGGTTAGACTCTAGCAAACCGTGTATCGTACTATCTCACAATCCTGACACAGCCGAGATTTTGCAAAAATGGCGAGTCGATTTGCAATTATCCGGTCACACTCACGGTGGTCAAATTGTGCTTCCAATAGTTGGACCCGTCGTGGTTTATTATAAAAAGTTTGTTCGCAAAGTTTCTAAAAAAATCCGGCGCTGGGTGCCTTATTTGCGAGGAGACTGCGCGAAAGTCGTCAAACATTGGGAATGGGCGCAAGGTTTCCACACAGTAGGCACAAATCAGCTTTACGTCAATCGCGGTTTGGGAACTTACCCCCCAGGACGTTTGTTCTGCCCGCCAGAAGTGACGATCGTTACTTTAGAGAAGGATGAAAAGAGCTAGAGAACAGGGGTGGAGTCCAACAATTAACCGCCAAAAGCTACTCTAGATTATTGCAAGCAGCTTCTGGCGGTTTATGGGAAATTCGATCGATTGATAAAAAAACAGAAAGTAACTCAACTAAGGTGGACAGAATTCGCAATTAAACCCGTTCAGAAATTTGTGTTCTTCATATTCCAGCTAGGCAGGCATTTTTGCTGTGCGTTCAAAAACCTCCAAATTAACTCAATAAATTCATCTTTAGGCGAAAACACATTTACGGAACACAAAACCTGACTGGCGATCGCGAACTTACTAGATGCAGGAGGCACTTGGCTCTAGTAAGCACTTTTGACTGAAGTTCTTCACTTGTTTAGTGCCATATGTTTAAATTAACATGCCTTTTTGGTAACAGTCTAAATTTTTACCTTATTTTATGACCCTTAACGTTCTTTAATATTCTCTTAAAATTTCGATAACTTAGCTAGTAATCCGTGTCATTAACGTTGCTAGGCTGTCGAGACTCTATACCATCTCGTTCTATACCATCTCGTTCCCAGCCTCTGGCTGGGAATGCCTTACGGGAGGCTCCGCCTCCTGTGCTCTACCACAGAGTGCGAGGCGGAGCCTCGCGACCTGCATTCCCAGCCAGAGGCTGGGAACGAGAGAGGGGGGTCTATCCACCAAATCAGGATTCGCACAATATATTGCAGAAATGGTAGCAGCACAATTATTTAATAAGCTAAAAGAAAATTCATTGAAAACAATTTATAGTGTGGTGACCATCGGGACTATTTGGCAGTTTTTCAAATTAGAAGACAAAACTCTTTCAATAGATTTAAGCGAATATTACATCAAAGATGTCAAGAAGATTTTGGGAATTTTAACAAGTGCAATTAGGCAAAGTAGTAGCAAATGGGGAATTGGCGCTCTAGAGACTGAGTAGAATTTATTTACAGAGAGACTGCTCTTAACAAATGACCAATGACCAATGACAAGCTAACTGTAATTGTGACGACTTATTTACATGGTAATAACTTAATTGTCTTATCTCCACTGCCACTTGCTGCCAAAGTTTTACCATCTGGGCTAAAGGCAACACAATAAACAGCATCGTCATTGGCTGTAAAAGATCGAATTTCTTGACCTGTATCCACTTGCCAAAGCTTTACTGTTTTATCTCTACTACCACTTGCCAAAGTTTTGCCATCAGGACTAAAGGTGACGGAATAAACATCGTCTGTATGCCCTGTAAGCGTCTGCAATTCTTGACCGTTAGGTAATTGCCACATTCTGATAGTCTTGTCGCTACTGCCACTTGCAATGTACTTTCCATTGGGGCTGAAAGCAACAGAGTTCATGCCTCCAAAAGAATCAGGATTTCCTTTAAGAGTTAAAAATTTATCCTCAGATAAATACCAAATTTTGATAGTTTTATCATTGCCAGCACCTCCACTTGCTAAAATCTTACCATCAGGGCTAAACGCAACGCATAAAACTTCATCATAATGTCCTTGAATCGTATGTATTTCTTTATAAGTATCTGTAGACCAAAGTTTAATAGTTCTATCTTTAGAGCCACTTGCTATAGTTTTCCCATCAGGGCTAAAAGCAACAGTATAAACTTTGTCTTTATGCCCGGTAAAAGTGAAAAGTTCTTCTCCTGTCACAACATTCCACAACTTAACAGTTTTATCATCGCTTCCACTCACTAAAATCTTGCCATCCGGACTAAATGCAACAGCATTCACTCGCGAAGGTTCTTCTCTCCCTAGAAGAGTGCGGGCTTCCTTTTTGGCGAGAACCCAAATTTTTATAGTTTTGTCATGACTTCCACTTGCAAGAACTTGTCCATTAGAACTAAAAACAACAGACATAACTCTATCTGTATGTCCCTGAAGGACACTTTGAAAGAGTATTTCCTGCACGATTGTAGATGCAGGAATATCTGGTGTCGGTGGTACTGTTTGCTGATTAATCTGTGGATTCAAGGGTTGTTGTAAGGTAACAGGTGCTGAGAGTTGAGTGTTTTGTGGCTTTGTTGGTGTTGGGGCAAGTAATTTGACATTTGCTTGGGGTAATTGAGTCTCAAAATTTTTGGGTTGTCCGCTTTCTGTCTCATTTTCAAATTGAGGTTTTGTCTTGGTGACTAACTCGGTTAACGCTTGTACTTCTGTTTGGAGTTGAGCGAAGCGGTTTAAACATTCTTGTATCTGCTTTTGAGTACTGTGACTCAGTTGTTGTGTAAAAGCATCAAGCTGAGTGAAACGCTGTTCCCAATACTGCAAACCTTGCATCTGTTGTTGGGTGGTTTGATTGAGGTGCTGTTTAAAAGCATCCAATTGAGCTAAACCTTGAGTGACGGGTTCAAGCTGTTTGAGAGTGTTGGCACTCAGTTGTTGCATTCCTGTCTCGATTTGAGTGAGACGTTGCTCCCAATGCCGGAGTTCCTGAAGTTGTTGTTGGATAGTTTGATTTAACTGTTGTGTTAAAGCATCTACTTGGAACAAATGCTGATTAAGCGGATTCATTTGATTTTGAGTATTCTCGCTTAATTGCTTGACAAAAGCATCAAGCTGAGTTAATTCCTGTCGAAAAGCATCAATATTTTGTGTTTGCTGATACCTTTGTAATTCTTCTACTTGTTGTTGAAATGCAGTTCTCAAATCTTGAACAGTTGTCTCAAATTGTTCAAGACGCTGCGTAAAGGTATCTAAACTTTGCTGTTGGTTGTTTTGGAGTTGTTCGAGCTGTTCTCCTGTGGTTGTACTGAGTTTTTGGGTGAAAGTATCAAAGTTAGCAAGACGCTGGCGGAGTGGATCGAGAAGTAGATCTTGTTTGACAAGCGTTTCTTGCTGGTTCTGTCGGTGCAAGTACTTTAACCGTTCCCGATTGGCAACGTTTAAGCAAACTGAGATTGTGAGGGGAGTTGCTACATAAATCATTTGTTGAGTGAGGGTTGTTGCGACTAATCCTAATGCAGAGAGAGAAAGTGAGGCGTATTCGCTAACTTCTAGCCAATTGACTTTGGTCATAATGGGTGGTCTGCTGTGGTTGGTACTTGGAGAGAAAACAGCTGGATCTGGCAACGCGATTTTAAAGCCTACCTTCACTTTTCCATGAAACAAGACAAACTGTGCTTGAATTTTCATTTATGAAGGGGTGGGGGTAGGGTAGGGGTAGGGATTAGGGGTTCGGGTAAAAGTCTTGCCTATCGGTATCGCCGATTAAACCAAGTAAACTCTTTAATCACTGAAAAAACCGCCTATCAGGGATTTTGACTTAGATTTCCGTTGCGAGCGTTTGGAACGTCTTGATGAGGGTGACGAATAATTTTCTCTAATCTTTAACTGCCCTTCTAATTGTGCTGCTTTATCTAAATCTGAGGTGGCTCGATGTTCGTAACCAAGTACGGAACAAACATACCCACGGTACTTGTATGCTTCTATATAATTTGGATTGAGCCGAATTGCATGGGTAAAATCGCTTAAAGCGTCTTCGTATCTTCCTAATTTTGCGTTCTCGACTCCATCGTTGTAAAACCCCTCGGCATTGAAGCTATTTACGTAAACTCTTGCTATTGGCGTTGGATAAGATTCGCTTGCTTGATGGGGCTGTTCTGTATAAGTAGGTTGATATGATTTAAGTTTGTTATAAGCTTCATTAATAAGTTTTATTTTTTCCTCTGCTTGTTGCTTGTGCTGTGGTTGAGGAAAATTATCTGGATGCCAAATTTTGACTAGCTTGCGGTAAGCATTCTTGATCTCCGCCTGCGACGCACCGGGTTTTAGTTCTAAAACAGAATATGCTTCTTCTATGCTCTTGCGATCGCTCATACGGAGAATTGGGATGCACTATAAACCTATATTAATTATTCCCAAAGCACTTAATGTTTTTCCTGGAATATAGCTAACTTTGCCAAATCTTAATTGTTGTATCTCGACTACCACTAATGAGAGTTTTTCCATCCGGACTAAAAGCAACAGCATTTACTGAGTCGGAATGATGCCCTATAGTGTAAAGTTGCTTTCCCGTGTCAGGTTGCCAAAACCTCACGCTTCTATCTGCACTACCACTGGCAATTTGCTGGCTATTAGGGCTGATAGCAACGGACAAAACAGCGTCACTATGCCCTGTTAGAGAATTGTTTTGCTTACCTGTATTTAGATCCCACAACTTGATAGTTTTGTCATAACTTCCACTGGCTAAAAGTTGTCCGTTGGAGGCGATCGCAACACCGGTTACCCTACCTAAATGGTTGTTAAAAGTCTGTAAATTTTTTTTACTTTTTAGATGCCAAACTTTGATACTATTGTCACCACTTCCACTGACTAAAATTTCTCCATTTGGACTAATAGCTAAGGAATTAACGGAATAAGAATGACCCTTAAGAACGTGCAAGAGTTGTTCCATGCCTACGTGTGTTATTTTAATAGTGGTGTCCCGACCTCCGGTAAACATCAATTGACCATCAAGACTGAAAACAATAGAAAAAATTGGAGTAGAATGAACTTTTATAGTCTTGAGTAGTTTACCTGTGGCAACTTCCCAAATCATGGCACTACAGTCATCGCTACCACTGGCTAAAGTTTTGCTATCAGGACTAAATGCAAGGCATCTTACCCATTTACGATGACCGGTGAGAGTATGCAACACTTTTCCCGTGTTCAAATGCCAAATTTTAATCGTGTTATCACTACTTCCACTGGCAAAAGTTTGACCATCTGGACTAATTGCGATCGCTAAAACCCAATTGGCATGATTGAGTGTATGGACGCATTTCCAAGGAGAGGTGAATGTCGAGGTTTCACTTGATGGTTGTGATGTATTCTTAGGAGATTTTGAAGCTGGCGGTGCAGGTTCATGTTTTCTTGCTTCTCGTTCCAGCCTTGCTGCATTTCTAAAATCAGAAGCTGCTCTATTTTCCCAACCCATTTTTGAACAGGCAAGCCCTCGATCTTTATAAGCTTCAAAATAGTTAGGATTGAGGCGTATTGCTTGCGTAAAGTGCTCTATTGCTTCAAGATAATTCTTTTGTTGTGCTTGTTCGAGACCCCATTTGTAAAAAGTTTCAGCATCGGAACGATTGGAGTAAATTTTTGTTTTACTTGTTGAAGTTGGATTTTTAGAAGCAGATGATTTTGCCAAACTGGGTTTGATAAACTTTAGTAATTCATAAGCTTGGTTAATTCTTTTAATTTTTTCCTCAGCCTCTTGCTTTTGCTTAGCTTCGGAAAAACTGTCGGGATGCCAAGTTTTTGCCAGTTTGCGGTAAGCAAGCTTGACATCCTCCTGTGATGCATCAGGAGTCAGACCAAGAATATCATAAGCAAGCTTGATGTCCAGGCGATCGCTCATACTAAGAAAAATGATGTCAATTGTAAATCCATGCTAACTGTTCTGAGAAATCCTTATCATTCTATTCAAACACCCCATAGCGGCTATCACTGGGATGGCACTCCTCGCCGCTTCTTTGAAGGCTGGTATTATCGAGTCACTTTACCCCAAGAAGGTCAAACATTTGCTTTCATGTACTCAATAGAAGATCCAAAAGGCAATCAACCTCACAGTGGTGGCGCAGCACAAATTCTTGGTCCAAACGATGAGTACCTGTGGCGTACCTTTCCCGATACCAGTAAATTTTGGGCAAGCCGAGATGTGCTGGGCTTGGGACATTGGGGAAAAATAGAGAGTAGGGAGTGGGAGTCAGGGGTTAGGGAAAAACCCGATCCCCAATCCAAAATCCCAAATCCCCAATCCAAAAACCAAAATCCAAAATCCAAAATCCAAAATCCAAAATCCCCATTATTTACATCCTCAGGAATTTGAACGCAATATTTTAGAAGGTTACCAAGCAACAACAACCCTAAACCAAGGAGTGATTAAAGATCCTGCAACAGGTAAATATTGTCGTTGGCAATATGAAATTCAACCCATCTACGGCTGGGGCGATAGGGGTAGCATTCAGCAATCCACGGCGGGTTGGCTGTCATTTTTACAAATTTTTGAGCCGGGATGGCAAATTTTAATGGCACATGGCTTAGCTTCTGGTTGGATTGATTGGAATGGCAAACGTTATGAATTTACCAATGCTCCTGCCTATAGCGAGAAAAATTGGGGAGGTGCTTTCCCACAAAAATGGTTTTGGGTAAACTGTAATAGCTTTGAAGGTGAGCCAGATCTTGCCCTAACTGCGGGCGGCGGAAGGCGTGGTGTTTTGTGGTGGATGGAATCTGTAGCTATGGTAGGCTTGCACTATCAGGGCAAATTTTACGAATTTGTACCTTGGAACTCCCAAGTCAATTGGAATATCAGCCCTTGGGGAAAATGGCACATTCAAGCAAAAAATTCCCACTATGAAGTCGAGGTTATCGGGACTACCAATCTACCGGGAACTCTTCTACGTGCCCCAACTAAGGAAGGTTTAATTTTCTGTTGTCGTGACACCATGAAAGGTGAGTTAAATATAGAACTGCGAGACCATAATACGGAAAAAGGAAAAACTATCCTGAGGGCAAGTAGCTTCCTTTGTGGATTAGAGATAGGAGGTAGAGGCTGGGAAAACTCCTGGCAGTCCCGCTAAAAGTGGTATCATGGTATTGATGTTATTTTTCTGGGGCTGTAGCTCAGTTGGATAGAGCGAGCGCCTCCTGAAGTATCGGGCACCATAGGGGAAACTCTATGAGTGAATGTGGTTAAATTCGGTGAACCCTAAAGAGTTAGAAAGCCCTCATGGGAAAACTACAAGGGAATACCGAGCCAAGCCCAAAAATTTTAGATTTTAGATTTTAGATTTTAGATTTTAGATTAGTTATACAATCCAAAATCCAAAATCCACGCATCCAAAATCCAAAATCGCGGGAAGGTGTAGAGACTAGTAAGCCACCGCCTAAAGGTACAAAGCCTATGGTGAAGGTATAGTCCGGAGAGTGGGGAAACTCACACAAATCTGAAGCGCTAGGCCGCCGGTTCGAATCTGGCCAGTCCCGTTTTAAATGTAGATAGTTGTTAGTGGTTAGTTGTTAGTAGATAGTAGTTGGTTGGTAAAGTACCGATCGATTCAGTCTTTTACCTCAACTAATCACTGTACGGGCGCAAGGCTCTGCACCCCACTTAACAATTGTACGGGCGCAAGGCAATGCGCCCCTACTCACTACTAACCACTAACCACTAACCACTAACCACTAATGTTCAAATAGTTTTGATAGAACCTTGAGCAAGCCACCATTGAAAGCTATTTCTTCTCGGTTTATGCTTTTAGCCCTACCAGTCATGCTGTGGTGGGGTTACAAAGAAATGCAAAACCAATTTGTGCGACCCCAAGCAATTTTAGTGTTGGGTGGTTCAACATCAAAGTTAGAGCGAGAGAAGTTTACAGCAGATCTTGCTCGCCAAAACCCACACTTACCTATTTGGATCACTGGAGGTAGCCCACCAACGATAACGAAAAAAGTCTTTAGAAAAGCTGGAGTCGATCCAAAGCGTTTACATTTAGATTATAGGGCGCAAAATACAGTAGAAAATTTTACAACACTTGTTGATGATTTAGAAAAAAGAGGGATCAAGAGCGTTTATCTTGTGACTTCAGATTACCATATGCGTCGCGCCCGTGTGATTGGCAAAATTATTTTAGGTAGTCGGGGAATTAATATTAAACCAGTGTCAGTTCCTTCTAAAACCTCTCCCGAACCAATTGAAAAGTCCATCCGCGATGGCGTCAGAGCAATTGTTTGGATAGCCACTGGTTATGCGGGAACTGAAGAATTTCAAAAATACAAGCAGTAGTTTAATATCCTTTTTTTGCAACCGCAGCTTGTAGCTGATACACGCAGATTGCAGAAGTTAATATCCGCGTCCGTCTGCTATACGCTGCGGTTCAGAACCTACGCTGCTACTTTCTCTTGTACGAGTACAAATGGTTGTACGATTAGAGTATTAAACCGCTTTTCTTGCTGCATATTCCATTCTCCTACCTGAGTCACTGAGGGTTTAGCAATCAATGCTTCATCAATCCAGACTTGCACTTCTGAAACGCGATCGCTAGCTATTGCGACTCCCACATCCACCAAGTCAAGTCCTTCTGCAACCACAATTACTGCATCGCGTTGTACGTGAGGAATTAGCCATGACCACTCGGCTTCATCCAAATTTTCTGTTAATTCTGTTCTTAAATCTTGATGGGTCATTTAACTAAACCTCTGACTTCATTTCATCAATTTCAAATAAAGAAACTATAACACCAGCGATAGGGATGGAAATAAAAATTCCTAGCAATCCGGCGACTTTAGCACCTACAAGTAAAGCAAAAAATACCACAACAGGATTCAAATTGAGTGCTCCTTGCATAATTCTAGGTGAAATTAAGTTATCTTGTATCTGTTGAAGAACAATACAAGCAGCTAATACTTTCAGAGCTAGCCAAACATTTTGAGATAAGACAATGAGTGTAATAACACTGACTCCTAATGTAGCTCCTATACCTGGTATAATATCAAGCAATCCAACTATCACTGATAGGATTAATGCAAAAGGTACATTAAGTAATAAAAATACAAGAAAAGTTGAAGATGTCAGAAATAACGTCAAGATTAACTGACCCTGAAAAAAACCTAAAAAGTTACGTTTTATTATGCGTGTAAATCTGTCTCGCCTTCTTGGTGGGACTACTTTTATAATGAAATGCCAAAGTTTTTCTCCATCAAGCAGCATAAAAAAAGCAACAACAGCAATTAAGATAAAAGTCACAAAATTAGTAATAAAGCTTTGAAAAATATTTAAACTTGTAACCAGTATAGATATAGCTTGATTTCGCAGTTGCTCTTCAATGACACTTAAATCAATTTGTAAATTTCTACTGCGAAGAAACTCTTCTAGCCGATCTACCAAGGGAATTAACGAGTTTAAAAACGCACTGACACTATCAATTAATTGTTGTCCTTGAGATAAAACTGTTAAACCAACTGTAATCGTCAAAGCACCTAGAATGACAATGCTTAGTAGGAAAATAACAACAACTGCTATGCCATGAGGTAGAATATGCTTTAACCATTTTACAGGATAGCTGAGTAAAAAAGCTAGAATTGCAGCAAAAGAGAAAATAACAATGACTGGTTCAAAGTAACCTAGAAGTAGTACAATTGCCCAGCCGGATGCTACTAAAAGTAAAAAACGAACTAGCGCCAGATTATTCAAACGGTGCCAAAAATCGTTGGCATCAAAACCGCTCATATATAGGTTTGGAAAAATTTGTAAAATCTCCTATTAGGCTGACACAACTCAAGCCACAATTGCCACTTCCTTTAAGCATATTTCCGATTGTGAAAACAGAAAAAATACCGAACATCACTCAACGCCCCAAATCGTGAAGGGCATTAATTGTTGCTGCACATTGTTTCGTAATCGCTTCCAATTCCTCTTTATCGGTTGAATTAGGGGCATTAATCAACTCACCAATTCTTACCGTGACTGGAACCCGACGAGGAGTTGCCGCTCCTTTTTGCTCAATTGCCTGAGTTCCCCACAAACACACAGGTAACAGAGGTGCTTTTGCCTTAGCAGCAATAAGTGCAGCACCTCGTTTTGGATCTGTAATACGTCCATCAGGGGTACGAGTACCTTGTAAAAAAATGCCTACAGCCCACCCCTCATCCAAACATTTTAAAGCAGCACGAATTGCAGTGCGATCGGCACTACCTCGGCTGACTGGATAAGCCCCATACAACTCAATAGCTTGTTTTAAAATTGGGATTTTAAAAAGTTCTTCCTTTGCCATATATGCTACAGGACGGCGCACGCAGCTAGAAACAAGTGGCGGATCGTAGTTACTGGCGTGATTGCTAACTACTACAAGGGGTCCAGTTTGAGGAACGTTTTCAGCACCATAAATTCGCCCTCGAAAATAAACTTGTAGCATGGGGCTAACGACTGACCACTTAAAGGCGTGGTAAAGTAACAGACTGGCAAATGGTTCGCGGCTTTTTCCCACAGGCGATCGCTTCTAGTAAACTGAATATTAGCTTAGAAGATAACAGCCTCTTATGCAAAAAATATTAACTTAGTTGTTGCTCGATAAAATTTTTTGCCCATCAGATGAAGTGGCATATCCCAAAAATGCTTGGACTGCAGGGCTAGCAGGGTTCTGATAAACTACGGATAATATTTGATGGTTTAATATCCCTATGAATAACCCCATGTTGATGAATAAATTGTAATACTGGTAATAAATCTTGCAGCAGTTGTCGAATTTTAACCTCGTTATAAACTCCCTGCTCTTGCAATTCGTCCTCTAAAGTGGTTCCTTCAATGTACTCTTGTACTTGAAAGAGTTGTTGTTCGTGTTCAAACAGATCCAATAAGGCGGGGATTTGTGAGTGATTTCCTAGTGATTTTAAGTGACGACCTTCTCGATGAAATAATTCAACTATCCTCTGGGATGTTTGTTCGTTATAGTTTTCCAAAAAACTCAGTTGTTTGATGGCGTACTTGGTCTGAGACGATGAACTTTCATCAACTGCCAGAAATGTTCTCCCAAATCCACCTTTACCTAGCAATTTAATGGGGCGGTAATGCTTCAGAGAACACAATCGGGTGCCGCAATTTATACAATAATTGCCTGTAAGAGGATTTTCAGGATTTTGACAATTAGGATTAACGCAGCAAGTCATAGAACCTATAACAAACTGCGTATATCATATCCTGTACAAAGCTTACCTAGGTTAACAATTGATTAACGGTTCTATTCAGATATTCAGTTCAAAATCCCATCAAGGTTCAACATTAATTAGCAGGTAACTCAGCAACAGAGCGGACGTTTTCTAAGATTAAACCAGAGGAAGTGCGTTTAATCAGACCTGTCAGGACATTACCAGGTCCAATTTCCACAACTCGTTCGATTTCATGGTCTGGCAATGCCAAGGCAATTTCTCTCCACCGCACTCCGCCTGTCATTTGTTGCCTTAAACGTTGTTTTAAAATATCCGCATCAGTTGATGGAACTGGCTCTACATTTGATAAAACTGGCATCTTTGCTTGTTGAAACTCTACGGAATCAAGCATATGTTGGAACTCAGCCGCAACTTCTGCCATCAAAGGTGAATGAAATGCACCTGAAACCTTGAGGGGTAGCGCACGTTTTGCGTTGACTTGGGAAATGACTGCGTGAACAGCTTCTGGAGTACCAGAAATAACAACTTGTGTAGGGCTGTTGTCATTTGCTAGGACTGCATCGGGATTTTCATCGATCGCTTTTTCCAGTTTTTCTCTGTCAAAATTTATCAAAGCTACCATCATACCACCAGCAGCATTATCCATAAGAGCTGCACGATGTTTAACTAGGCGCAACCCATCTGACCAATCAAAGACACCCGCTACATACAGAGCAACGTACTCTCCCAAACTGTGACCGGCAACTAAATCCGGGCTATACTTTTCTTGCAAAATATCAGCAAGTATGCTTTCTACCACGTACAAACAAGGTTGAGTGTAGAGGGTGCGAGATAGCTTTTCCTCATTTGTTTGGCAAATTTCAATAACAGACCAACCCAAGATGTTTTCAGATCGGGCAAACTTTTCTTTTGCAGATGGTAAATCTAGTAAATCCATTCCCATACCCAAGGATTGCGAACCTTGTCCGGGAAATACCCATGCAGTTTTTGTCATTTAGCCATTAGTTAGTGGTTAGTGGTTAGTGGTTAATAGCGAGTCCAAACCTGCAAGTGGGTTACCCGGACTCACTGTCCTACTACGTAAATAAAAAGCATAACAGCTTACCAGTCACTAACTACTAACTACTAACTAATATTTACTATCCCCATCTGAAGATAGCGGCACCCCAAGTGAGACCCGCTCCAAAACCGGAGGCGGCTATAATGTCACCAGGTTTGATTTTAGCTTGTCGTACTGCTTCGTCTAAAGCCAGAGGGATAGAAGCAGCAGAAGTATTACCGTAGTTAGCAAGATTGCTCAGAACTTTGTCTCGTGGAATGCTCATGCGATCGGCAACAGCGTCTAGAATACGCTGGTTTGCCTGATGCAAAACAAGCCAGTCTATCTCGTCAACACAAAGGGAGGCACGGAATAAAGCTTTATCTATCACTTCTGGTACTTTTTGCACTGCAAAGCGATAGACTTCTTTGCCGTTCATTGAGATCGGCATAAAGCTTCCTTTTCCAATACTGATACCCTGAGTTAAGTCTAGATTGCTAGCTTTGTATGCAAGGTTAAGGCAATTATTCTGAGTTCCATCGCTTCTCAGTTCAAATCCCAGCAAGCCATCTGTTTCATTGGCTCGCATGACGACAGCTCCTGCACCATCCCCAAACAATACACACGTGCCACGGTCTTTCCAATCTACCCAACGAGAGAGGATATCTGCCCCTATCAACAGGACGTTTTGGTAAACTCCGGTTCTGATATATTGGGCTGCGGTGACAAGTCCAAACACGAAGCCGGAACAAGCTGCTGTCAAATCAAAAGCGACTGCCCTGGTTGCTCCGAGTGCTGCTTGAATTTTACAAGCGGTGCCAAACAAGTCATCGGGTGTAGAAGTTGCCAGCAGAATCAAATCCAAGTCTTGAGGATTGATTTGAGCCATTGCGATCGCCTGACGGCTAGCAGCCGCTGCCAAATCAGTCAATGGTTCATCAGGATTTGCCAACCGACGTTGACGAATTCCCGTTCTTGTGGTAATCCACTCATCTGATGTTTCAACCAGTTCGGTTAGTGCCTGGTTATCCAGGAAAGCAGCTGGTACTGCCGAACCACTTCCTGTTATTGCTATTCCTAAATTTTGCACTCCGGAATCTCCATAAACAGTGACTAGTCATTCGTCATTCGTCATTCGTCCTTTGTCATTAGTCCTTTGTCCTTTGTGTAACTCTTGACAAATGACACTTGACCATTGACAAATGACACTTGACATTTAGCCACTTTCTTGTTGAACGCTTTGATATTGGGACTGAATTCTTTGTAAAACTTGGTTGTTGACAGCTTCCTTTGCCATACGAATTGCATTAAAAATCGAAGGTGCTTGGGAACTACCGTGACTGATAATACAAATTCCTCCTACTCCCAAAAGTAAAGCACCCCCATGTTCGGCATGATCGACGCGCTGCTTAATCCGTCTGAGATTTGGTTTTAAAATAGCTGTACCAATTTGACCGCGCACTCCTTGAGGTAATTCTTCCCGCATAATCTGCAGCATAATTTCCCCAACGGCTTCGGCAAATTTTAACAACACGTTACCCACAAACCCGTCACAGACAATTACGTCAAAATGACCGGACAGGACATCACGCCCTTCGGCATTACCAATAAAAGTAATTTGCTTCTTTTCTTTTAGTAGTTGATGGGCACGTATAGCAGCGTCATTGCCTTTGCAGTCTTCTTCACCGATATTTAATAAACCTACTTTAGGTTCTGGAGTCCCCAAAACATACTGACTGTATATAGACCCCATGACCGCAAACTGTTCTAAGAATTTTGGACGGCAATCCACGTTTGCGCCCACATCAAGAACTAGTACTGGCTTGCCTGCTACCATTGTGGGAAAAACCGCACCGATTGCCGGACGGTCAATTCCCCGTAGTCGTCCCAAGCGCAGTAAAGCTGCTGCCATTGCTGCCCCAGAATGTCCGGCAGAAACCACAGCATCTGCTTGCTGTTTCTTCACCAAATCCATCGCTACATTGATGGAAGCCTTCGGTTTGCGCCTAATAGCGCTTAAAGGCTCCTCATCCATTGCGATCGCTTCAGAGGCAGTCACGATTTCAACGTGCGCCAGATTGGTCTTTGGCGGCAGTTTGCTTTTAATTTGTTGGGGATCGCCCACCAACAGCACTTCTACACCTAATTCTTCTCGTGCTCGCAGAGCGCCTGCGACGATTTCATCAGGTGCATGATCCCCACCCATTGCGTCAATTGCGATCCGCACGCAAGTCGATCCCATTGCTCAGAGCTTCTAGAAACCTTATAAATTTTACCAAACAAGCCCAACATAACACGAATTACACCTTTGACTACGACCGTGGAATTACGGCAACAATTGCAAAATTGGGAATTGGGCATGGGGCATAGTTTAAAGCTATTCAATACGCAATTGCTCATCGCCCATCTTCCATTGCTCTCTGCCCTATGCTCCAGCGAGACCGTAAGCTGAGAGACGCATAATGTCACGGGTTGTAAAACCAATATTACTCAGTGCTTCTCCGTACTGGATCATGAAGTCTTCTACCAAAGCTTCCTTTTCCATTGCTAAGACACGGGCATCATCCTCTACTTGGTTGAGCATTTTCCAAACGATAGGTAGGTTTTGGCGGTTAGCGTCTTCTAATTCTGCTTTTGATTGTTCAAAATTTTCTTTTAACCAAACTTCTCCAAAGTTAAGATGGCTGTATTCATCTTTAACAACGCCCTCAGTGATTTTACGAGCAAAAGGATCGGCAACTGGAATGTAAATGTTGTAAGCTGCGATCGCAAAGCATTCAATAATCAAAGACTGAATGAGCAAGCAAGTTACAACTTTCCCCTCAGCCGCTGCTGTTTGAAAATTAGAGTGCAATCCTGCAAAAAACTCCTTAGCAAATTGCAAATCGGGCGTTACCTGAAGATTGCGTCCACAAGATTCAAAACCTTTCTTGTGTCGGCTTTCCATTTTGGATAGGCGAGTCAGTTCATCCTTATGTTCTGGCAGCAGTTCAGCGAGTGTCAAGTAATTTTCGTGGGCTTCTTGTTCCCCTTCAATAACGATCGCATTAATCCGGCTATATGCGTCCTTGTACACTTCGCTGTGAAAATCAATTTCCGATTGAGCTGCAAGCTGCTGCATGGTACTGTTCACTCCTGTACTGTGAATCACTTGATACCAACTTTCACCCAAGTATCAGCGTTCGTATAATTTTCAGCCAAAGTTAACTGAAAATTCATAACCGATAGGCCGATCGCTTTTTGGTAACTGTGGTTTAATTTAACTTAACAAGTCTATATGTTAATAGATTAACCCTTGGTGGCAGCATTATCTCAACCTCGTCCATAGGAGAAGTCAGGAATTCAGTCTGAAGGTGAGGAGTGAGGAACTACATGTGTAAGGGAGTGAAGGAAAATAACCAATAACCGATCGAGCTTGCTACCCCTAATAGTGGTTTTTTTCACATCCGTTGCGCCTTTTGGTTCTGGGCTCCAGTTTGTACCCAACAGTAATTAGTGCTTGGTGAATTCCCAAGAAGCTTGGCGACGAGGTAAGTTTCTACTGGCATTTGTTCATTCTACCTTAGTCGCGATCCCTGTGACAGCCTTCCAAATTGCAACATCAACACTTACTGGTGACGCGCTAGCGAGGTTAAAGTTTCAAGGGAAGCAAACCCTGCTACTCATTGTTCTGGCAACTTTGGCGATCCCCTTCCAATTGTTAGAGATTCCTGTCTTTCTCGTATTAAAATGGGGACACCTCTGGTATAGTCTCCGGGAAAACTCGATCTTCAAAGTAAATTCAGGGGGAATTTGTACATTTGAAATTTTCCCCTTTCTGTTCACCTTTGGGGCAGGGGGTTGACCACTGATAAATCATAATACCAATTACGGCAATTATTATCAGAGCAACAACTCCTATCACAGGTAATATAGTAGGAAACACAATTAGTCTCTTTCTTGTAAAGTGTGAGTTACTCTCACTATCAATATTGAGTGACCTATTTAAAACCTCACGTTTTGTAACTGCGTTGATTTCTTCGATTTTTTCTCGTGCTAATAAATTGTCCGATTCAATTTCTAAAATTTGTTGGAACTGCTCCTTTACCTTTGTAAACTCTTGTTGCTTAACCAAGTCTTTTCCATAGGCTTGTAGCGATCGCAAGAGACTTTCTTTGTTGCGTACAGAGCCTAGATACAATGGTAGAAGCACGGCAAGAACGGGAAGAACTTCGAGATGGGGTGCAAGAACTTCGAGTTGGTATGCTACAACTTCGAAATGTTGTGGAAAGATTGACGAATATACAAGAAGGCGTAGCAAATTTGCTAGCTTCTCTTGATGATGACCGTCCTACTATTCTTAGGAAACTAACAGCCATAGAACTTAAAGTTGATACTTTATTGCAAAAAGAGCAAGAAAGTCAGTAAGTTCGTCAGGACAGACCATTAAACGTCTCCGAAAATTAATTATGCGTTACCTGAAACCCGTAGAGACGCGATTAATCGCGTCTCTACGTCATTTGTTTTAATAGATCTACGTCATTTCTTTTAACAGCAATCTCCTCGTCTTCTCTCTTCCATTCTGCACCGATTCCTAATTTGTTTCCTGAATTTGCAGGCGAATAGTCCGTTCGGCTGGACCTCCAAGGTTTAATTCCATCACTTCACTACCCAGGGGTTCCAAACATTCAAGGAGCGATCGCAAATGAGGTGTACTAGCACCCGTATCTACGTAAAGGCGGTCTGCTAAGTTATTAATTCGCTTCCAACTCATGTATAGTTTACCGATCGTTTGTTCGAGTTGAGAAGCTTGATTGACCAAATCCGCAGCGACATTCAAACAACCTACTCTTTGAGCTTCCACAAGTGCTGTTTCAATGTCAATTTCTTCAGAAGTCAGCGCTTGAACTTGAGCGGCGGCTTTTAAATATTTTGCTAGATTGCGGGCTTCCGTTGTCGCTTGCTTGATAGTATCCAAATCGGGATTCTGTGCTATTTCCCTCTGTATCGCTGTTTGATGGGACTCTGGTAGTTTCTCCATTTCCTTAACCAGAGGCGCAATATAACGGGGAGGAAGAGCATTCTCTGCTGCTTTGGTCTTCACTGGTTCGGGAAGCAAATCGGAAGACATGGCTGTCCATTCATCAGTCAGTTGACGAACTTCCCGTCTTGTGATTTTATCCCCACTTTGTGCTGCTTCCGTCACCATCTGTTGAACTTCTGGTGCTGCTTTGGCAGTTTCCACAAATGCCCGTTTGCTAAAGTTATTGATAGCAGATGGGTCTAGTTTTCCTTCTTCTAAGAGGGTATCAGCACTGTTGGCTAGTTGGATTAAAGCATACGCTTGGCTTTTGCTGATGTCTCGTTCTTTCAACCATTTTAAAAAACCCGAACCCCTTCCTTCACCATCTTTCTTCTCGCGATCGCGGACAGCCCGTAAAATTCGCCCCCGCCAAATGTCCGTTTGCAGGTCAAAACGGTTACATACTTGCCAAGCCACTTCTAGTTGTTGAAGAAATTCCATTTCGGGAATTTCCTCATCCTCCGGATTTGGCAGTTGAAAATCAAAATCGGCTGGCTGCTGTAGAAGCGCCGCCAAGTCATTCATGGAGTCGTTATATTGCACGATACATAAGTTATTACTCTATGCGCGGTTAATTATACACATTCTATAGAGACAGATCGTCTACCGTATTCAAATGTTCTTTTTGATACTTTGTATAATTAGAGTTAACTAGTCAGGATCGTTATAGCCTTTCTCAGTCTCATGAGGTACACCCCCCTTTCATCCCCCCTTGGTAAGGGGGGACAGAGGGGGGTAATTTTTGTACCTCACCAGGTTGAAATTTGCTGTATTGGTTATTTGTCATTTGTCATCGCTCCCCATCCCTTCGCATCAAATCATCCAAAATTCGATCCCACCGTTTTACTACTGCATCTATAAAAGCCTGTTGTTCGGCAATTCGCTCTTCTAAAACTGTAAAGGTTTTTTTTGCACGTTGGTTACAGTTCTTATTGGGTTACCAAAATATATTAGTATTTTATTGTGACTAAATATAGCGTTTCCTAGTCTGCTGAGGTACAAATTTATCTGCGTTCTTCAGCGTTCATCTGCGGTTGATTTATTATCTTGTACCTCACGAAAGTGGGAATTGCTATAACTGCCTTATTTCCTTTAATAGCTCCTTATCTTTCTGAATATCTATTTTAAAACCTCGTGCTAATTCTCGCAATGCAGCTTTTTGCACTTTTGAATCATCAGAACTCGCGCAAGCTTTCAAGATATTCAAGATATCGGGATCGTTTTTAAAACCTCGTGCTAGCTCTCGTAACGCAACTTTTTGAATGTTTGAATCATTACATTTAGCGTAGTCTTTGAGGATAGTAAAAGTATCGGGATCGTCTTTGAAACCTCGTGCTAATTCCCGCAATGCAACGACTCGGACTTTCCAATCATCTGCATTGGTATTAGCTTTGAGAATGGTTAGAGTATCGGGATCGTCTTTGAAACTCCGTGCTAATTCTTGCACTACTTCTGCTCGCATATCTAAGCTATCATTACTAAGAGCACAAGCTTTAAGCCAAGGTAAAATTTGAGGATCGTCTTTATAAGTGTAGGCTAATTCTCGTAATGCACTCGTGCTACTATTGCTCGCACGTCCAAATCGCGATCGCTAGTAGCACGAGTTTTAAGCCAAGGTAAAATTTGGGGATCCTCTTTGAACGTATGAGCTAGTTCTCCCAATGCTACTGCTCGCACTCTCCAAGTATCGTTAATAACGAATGTTGCCAACCAATGGGACTGGATGGCTGATTGCAACAGAGAATGGGGCAAATACGAACAGGCAATAAATTACCATCAACAAAGTCAGGAACTTTATCAGCAACTGGGACAAGAAAAGAATGTAGCCAATCAATGGTACTGGATGGCTGTTTGTAACAGAGAATGGGGCAAGTATAAGCAAGCAATTGAATGTGCCAACCAATGCTTAGGCTTGCGTCAGCAGTTAGATGACCAAATAGGTATTGCTAGTTCTTACAATCAGTTAGGTCGAATTCATCAAGCTTGGGGCAAATACGACTACGTCAGCAATTAGATGACCAAGTGAATATTGCTGATGCTTACAATCAACTTGGCTTTATTTATCAAGAATGGGGTAAATACGAACAAGCAATTAAGTATTTTCAGGATAGCTGTAACCTTTACAAACACTTAAATATAAGTGAAAGTGAAGCCAGGATTCTTACGAGACTTGCTTATACTCAAATTTTCCTTGCTAAAACTTATCAAGACGAAGCCTTAGCTCTCAACTTATTAACACAAGCAGAACAAAATCTTCTTCACGCAATTCAACTGAATACAACAGGGGATTATAAGGAAAATCTAGCTTATGATTACACAACTCTCGGTTTACTCTACTCAGAACGCCTGCGCCTTCTACCTAGTAACGACTCATCAAGACAAGAACAAATAACCCAGTTCGAGCAACACTACCTTACTGGCTTAACTTATCTTACCGAACTAGGGCAAACAGTTGATAGAGCGGATGAAGCTCTCGATATGGCTCGTGCTTACTTAGAAGTAGAAGCTCTAGAAAATCTCGATCTCGCCCAAGAAATCGCCCAAGAATGCCTGCAAATCTTTGATGAATACAACCGTTACAAACAAAAAGCTTCAGCACTAAAGCTGTTAGGCGAAATTTACCTAAAACGAAGTCAGCAAAACTATCCCAATACACGGGCGATCGCCACCCAATTTTTATCTGAAAGTCTGCAAATCTACCAAGAGTTAGATTTATCTGAAAAAGCACTAGAGGTAGAGCAGTTAATACACTCGTCGATGGGAGGTTAAAAGCTACACCCACTTTAGGGTAGTCTTGGCGAAGAGGGAGTGACCAAATAATATCATGTCCGGTAGGATAACCATGCGGAAAAGTTTCTTAATTTCTTAGCGCCTTTGCGACGGCAGGCGCTTCAACTGGTGGTAACCACAAGCTAGCGCTGCCTCGTCTTTGCGTGAGTTTTATTCAGGGTATATAAGCGGACATGACATTACCTACTATCATTGGTAGCCCCAAACTTCCTGTTAATTACTTCGGCTACCGGATTTGATATGAGGGCTTTTTCATCCTTAGCGGTGAAATTTTTTCCTCAGACTGCCTCGCTAGCTTTTACCTAATACGGGAGGCGGAGCCTCTACGAAGGCATTCCCAGGCTCCGCCTGGGAACGAGGTGAGGCGGAGCCTGGGAACGAGATGAAATCAGGATTCGCAAATATTTTCAACACACGCTAGCCTAAAAGAAACTCAATAAATATATACAGTAAGCAAGTATTTATAGCTTGACAAAAAATATGAACCAGGTAGACTACCTCCGGATTAGTTTAATAGACCGATGTAATTTTCGCTGTCAGTACTGTATGCCTGAGGGGTCAGAACTTGACTATATTCTCAAACAGCAGTTACTGACGGATGAGGAACTACTGACTCTTATTAAAGAAGTCTTTATCCCTGTGGGATTTAATCGGTTTCGCTTAACTGGAGGGGAACCATTACTTCGTCCCGGTGTTGTGGAATTGGTTGGTGCGATCGCATCCCTGCCCCAAACCCAAGATCTTTCAATGACCACAAATGGCTTCTTGCTGGCTCCTATGGCACAAAGTCTTTATAATACTGGGTTGCGCCGAATTAATATCAGTTTGGATTCCCTCGACCCAGCCACTTTTGATTCTATTATCGGGAATCGCGGGCGGGGGAAATGGCAGCAGGTTTGGGATGGTATTCAATCTGCTTATCAAGTAGGATTCGATCCCCTGAAATTAAATGTTGTTGCGATCCCCGGTGTTAACGATCGCGAACTCCTGGATCTTGCTGCACTCACTATTGACAAACACTGGCACGTCCGGTTCATCGAATTTATGCCTATTGGAAATTCTGAATTATTTGGGGATCGCGGCTGGATACCTTCTGAAGAGATTCGGCAACGCATTCGCGAACGATGGGGCTTGATAAATTCTCAAATTCGTGGTAACGGACCTGCTGATGTTTTTCAAATTCCAGGAGCAAAAGGGACGCTGGGATTTATCAGCCAAATGTCGGAATGTTTTTGCGATCGCTGTAATCGAATGCGCCTTTCAGCTGATGGCTGGTTGCGTCCTTGCTTGTTAAATGAAGTCGGTCAACTTGACTTAAAAACGGCTCTCCGCGAAGGAGTCAGTACAGACGAGTTGCAAAATCGAGTCCGACACTTGCTAGCTTTAAAGCCAGAAATCAACTTCAAACAGCGTTATTCAGGCACTGAAACTGGCAACTACACCCGTACTATGTCGCAAATAGGTGGTTAATTGCTAATTGCTAACTGCTAATTGCTAACTGCTGATTGTCAATTTTCCATTAGCTATTAGCCATTAGCCATTAGCTATTAGCAATTTATTACGCTTGACGTGAGTAGTATTCCACCACAAGTAGTTCGTTAACTTGTAGTGCCACCCATTCACGCTCAATGACAGCGTTGACTTTGCCAACCAACTTATTTTTGTCAAATTCCAAATGGCTGGGAAGGTTTGCTAAACCAGGGTACTGTAAGTTAGTCGTCACCAACTCTTTAGATCTTTCCCTGTCTCTAACCGAAATAACTTCTCCCGGACGGCACTGGTAACTGGGAATGTTAACCACACGACCATTGATCGTAACATGACCGTGGTTCACTAGCTGACGCGCTGCGGGAATAGTAGGAGCCATTCCCAAACGGAAAACGGTGTTATCCAACCGCATCTCTAGCAATTGCAGCAAAACTTGTCCGGTAGAACCGGTAACGCGTCTTGCTTTACGAACGTAACGCAGCAATTGCTTTTCCGTCAAACCATAGTTCATGCGGAGCTTTTGCTTTTCTTCTAACCGCACAGCATACTCAGAACGCTTTTTGCGGTTTTGACCGTGCTGTCCCGGTGGATAAGCACGTCTAGCACTTTTACGAGTTAATCCTGGCAAATCGCCCAAACGGCGAACAACTCTAAGACGAGGTCCTCTATATCGGGACATGAGTATCCTTGTTTCAATCCTGCTTAATATTACCCAAAGATATGATTATAGCCTCAAAAATTCTAAATGATAAAGGATCGAGGAAAAATTTTTCTTAAAACTTTCTAAAGGAATAAATGATAATATTTTCTGAAGATTTTAGATCCAACACGAGTTAGATGCCCAATCTTCAATCCCCAATCCGTTTTTCATAATTCATAATTCATAATTCATAATTCTTGAGATAGCATAGCGATGGGTGTTTGGAGAACGGAAATGCAAAGGAGAAAAAAACAAGCAATGAGACTAACAGTACCAGTTCTAGCCATAGTTGGATGGCTGGCAATGACATCACAAGGTATGGCTATATCCCTAGGCTCTAACTCTACCCAAACGAATGCGCGAGATTTTCGGGGTTGTGCAGCGCGGCTCCTGAGCGCGGGTATAGCGGCAGAAACAGTATCACAAGCTTGTGCAGAGGCTTTGAGTCCTCGAGATTTGGGGAATTGCGTGTATAATATTCAGCAAAGAACGCAAATAGAAGCAGCTACCGCACTGCCAACTTGCAGGCAGGCAAGGCGTCCTGAAGATTTAGCTAACTGTGTAGTCGGTATCAGTCGATACTCTCGTGAGGTGGTTGACCCAACAGTTTTAAGTTACTGCGGTCGCAGTTTATTACCCGTGCGGTTTGCACAGTGTGTAGTAGGTTTGCGTGCAGAAATTGATTTTTCTGCAACTCAAGCTTATGACAGTTGTATTGATGCCAGCGATCGCACAACTGGCTTTTTACCCACGTTTATCCCATCAACCTCACAACCTGTGGAATTCAGACAAAATTATGAGTCTACTCCACTTCCGCCTGAGGCTACCCCAACTCCATCTCAGCCGCCCACCATTCCACCTGCAACGGCTCCCGGTCCTTTAACTCCGGGTCAGTAAGATATTATCAGTTATCAGTTATCCAGTTTTCACTGCCGACTGATAACTGTCTTACCATTCGGTTTGGCAATTCTTTCTTGGAAAAAACCCCAAGATTGGACTGCCCGACTGTTCGCCGATAACTGATTAGTCCTCTTTTTTTCCAAACACCATTTGTAAAATCATGGGAACACCGCCATCTTGGTGATATTTGTCAGCCCATGCGCGAATGACTTCATCCAACTCGTCCATTGCTTGTTCGTATTTCTCTGGAGGAATGTCCAGTTCTTCCAAAACCCGCATTGTATTTGGTCTTCGCTCTGCCCAATCTCTCATCATTCGGAAGAATCGAGCTGTATCTTCCACCATGATGTAGGTACGCTCTTGCTCGTCGGCGGGAGCGTAAAATGGGCGGGTGAGAGCGTAGAAGGGCATTCCCCATGGAGAATCTATACGCGTTACCGTACCGGAGTAGAGCAAACGGCGTTTAATATGCTCTGCTAGGGCTTCGCTCAATTCCATGCGATGCTCTTCTGGCAAATCTTCCTGCGATCGCTTGTGTAGAAATTCGATTAATTCCAAAAACTCGAAGGAGGTAATCAACTGAGCATCAGGAAGGTTGGATGGCAGTTTTTGCTCGATTTGCTTTTTCTCTTCTGATGTCAAGCTGGTTCCTGGAATGCGGGATCTGCCCGGACGCCAGGGGTACTTTTCCATCCACACGTAGGGTAACTGAATGAGATAGCGCGGTTCCTGAGAACCCAGCATCTTGAGGAGTTTACCCTCAGTCAGCGCTTGTCTGACTTCCTCAACAATGATTTTTACTCGCTTTGGCTCTAAGTGGTGTAAATGCCCTGTCATTCGCAGGTTTTGCCCCTGCTCTAGATAAGTCATGTAAATCGCACACTTAGCTGCCGTAGCGGCTGCGTCTAGAAATGCCCCATGCCTGTGCCCGCTTGTCCTCATGGCACTAAAGGCTAGATATAGCATGATCTGATCCATTGCACTGGGGCCAAGACGTTTGATCAGATCTACGTCGTTACTCATATTACAAACAGTTGAATAGCACGTTTACGAGTTTTCGGTCAACAAAAAAGTAGCAGTAGCATACACCCGACTGAAGGTATTAGCGTTACCTCAGTTCATCTATTATGCGTTAAGTGTGTGTATTGTTGGTAGTCATAGTTTGGGATTTTATTCCGTAGTTCCAAGTATTGAATCAGAGCAAGGGCTCCGAATCTGGTAAATCTCACTCCACAGTATTGCAAGCATCCGCGTATACGAGGAGCCACTACCTACATTTCCACAGATTGCAGTGTTCATCAGGAAACTTGTACCAATTGGTGCGGTGTATTCCCTTACAACTGGACGCAAATCACTCTTAGGACTGAAAAATAGATAAAGCCTAAGCTTGATTGATATTCAGAACCTTTTGCCCTCTGCTGTCTGCCTTTTCACACTCATTCAGTACAAAAGCTAAGATTTCAAGGAAGTTTCCTCCCTTGAGTGCTGTTGGTTGCATTGGCCAAAACTCGTTGTCAGGCTAATGGGTATTACTTTTTCTGAAGGAAAATTTGTGACGGGAAATGGCGAATATTTAGGTAGTGCTTGGGTTACTTGAGGTGATTCAGAGTGAGACACTTCCCTTTAGTATTAAGAAATTGTTAAGAATTTGCTTTACATATTTTTAGCTGCCATCATCAGATGTTCCTGTATTGAAAAAGGGAGCGGGGAGTAGGGAGTAGGGGAGACAGCGCCGTACTCTGGTTCCCAGAGTTGAGGCGACTGGCGTAGCAGGGAACATCCCTCTTTCATGATTAGACCACATAACGCGCCCGAAACTACCTTTTTGCTCAAAACTTCCTTTGATATCTTGGTAATCCGGGAAACTTCTTTTCAAAAAGAGTGCAGAACTCCAATTAAGGCTGTCTTCCAAAGTTCAAAGTTCCTTCCTTAAGATCTACAATTTTTGATAATTTTACCAATAGCTACTAGTTAGATATGTTAGAGAAGATACAAAATAACAATTTATAGATATGATTAAGAGCGGTTTAATAGATTACAGTTATCTTTATACTCCGAGCCAAAAATATTTTATTTAGTATTGCATAAATGTTACTTACAACCTTGTGTTACTTCATGACTAGATTTGTTATTACAAAAATGATAAATCATTTGAAAACCCTTTACAGTAAGCTTTACAAGTCTTATTATATTGGCAAAAATGAGCAAAAAAAAGGAGGGTGTGGGGTTTGACCCTGCGTTCATTTGCTAACAATATTCCTCAGCATGCCTCAATTCTTGCAATTTCAAGTAAGTCTTGATTGCGTATTTTAGTTTTTAAATTAATTGGGTGATTTGGAAGGTTTGATAATATTTCTGATTTTTTCAAGACCCAGAGCGCCAGCTCCGCAACTTACAAGTAACACTCCCAAAACTTGCTCAATTCCCAAAGTCTCCTGAATGATAAATCCAGCCAAGATCGCGGTTAAAACTGGTACAATAGCACTAAGGATGGCGGAGCGTGATGCGCCAATTTTACGAACGCCAAAATTATTTAACAAGTAGCCGCAGAGGGTTAGCACACCCAAGAGAAAAGCACTCAAAACCAGTTCGAGGAGGATAGTAGGGTTGATTTGAAGGCTCCAGTCCGCAGGTAAAGGTAACAATAGACCAACAAGCGACAGCACCATCATTGTGGCGAAGTTGATGAGCGTGAATGTCACTGGATGTACTTTTGTAGCGCATATACGCGAAAAGACGATGTAGAGAGCAAAAGTAATTCCGGAAGCGATCGCAGCAATGCTTCCCAATGACAAGTTTCCCGTACCAGTACTGACAGCGCCCACCAATACCAACAATTCTCCCAAACCAATAGACGCGAAAGCACCAGTACTGAACAAACTCAAGCGATCCCGGAACAGAACCCAAGAAAATAACCCACTTAAAAGGGGATACACAAAGAAAAGTGCGATCGCCATTCCAGTAGGAACTTGACCGATAGCAAGATAAATAAATAACTGTGATAAAAACAAAAAGCCCCCACTCACAAGCGACAATATGAAAGCTCGCTTTGCAGTGGGATGATTTGAATTTTTGCCAAATGAGTCAAACAAGAATTGCATATCATGCCAAACTCGTGGATGCAAAATAGGTGCCAAAAGCATCATGAGTGGTACAACCACAAGCATCCGCAACATTAAAAGCAATAGAGAACTTCCCAAACTTGGATATAAGAGACTTTGCACCTCAAAAACACCAAAAATTTGGGAACCAGGGTTAAAAATGACCTTGATGGCAACGTTGTATAGCGACGACGTCACCGTTGACAATACAATTAGGACTATACCAATTGCAGACAAAGATGAAATGCCAATTTGCCGAAATGAAGATTCTTTTGGTGTTGTCGGTGCTTCTGGTGCTGGTTTTGTCACGGGTGGAGGCGATGCAGGCTCCACGTGCTCTGGTTCTAAAGACGTTACTGCTTCGCTTGTGGGGTTTTCATTAAGGATTTCGGATGTTGGAAATACGGTTTCCTCTGGTGGATTCACATCTAACTGCAACTTTGTCGGAGCTTCAAGATGAGCTTGCGGTTGTGGAAGAATTGGCTCATCGTCAGAAGCAGCAGTTTCTTGAAATACAGGTGTAGTATTGCCAGATGTTATTGTTTGTAATTCTTGGTGAAGGCGATCCACCAACTCTGCTAAAATTGCTTCTCCCTGCTTCTGTTGATTGTGCATCCGGGCTAATTGCTGAGAAAGACTGCTTTGATAGTTTTTCAGATCTTGTTGAAGTGAATTAAATGTGGTAAGAAGTGCATTATCTAAAGAGTTCAGCAGTTTGAAAGTATTTGGATTGCTTTGCTCTGTTGCGCTTGGAGTGGATGTTGCAGTCGTTTCTTGGCTGGTAACTGTTATTGAAGCATTCTGCACTGCTTGATTTGTCAGTGTTTCCAAAGAAGATTGGAGTTGCAAAGATATGTGGCTAGCTAAAACCTGCGATAATTGACGAATCAATGCTTGCTGCTGGGTGATTTGCTGCTCTTGCTGTAGCTGTCCTTTTTCTTCTTGCAAATCTTGAATATCTTTAGTCAATCGCTCTTTATCTGCTTGCAGCCGCTTCACATCCTCCTGTAGTGACTTGAGAACACCACGTTGAATGATTTGCAACTCCTCAGTAATTGCTCGCATAGCAGATTCTGCCGAGCTATACGCCTCTCCTTTTCCTCGCAAGTTATCTGGTCTTCTTTCAAACCGCCCCATTATCTTTTATCCTTTAATCTACATATCAACCAACTTCGGGGGGTAAACTAAATCTAGGCAAAGCTATGCAATACGTAGAAATGTCATTAATTGCTGGTATCATCCAAACTGGTTACTGCCATTAGAGCGTTGTTGTTTAATTGGTTTAAACTTCCAGCCATTGGAGAGTGACCTGACTCGCTACCCCGGAGAGTGATACTTCTCTTCAAGTTTGAGTGCTTTCGCTTTAAACTTAGGTTTAAGCCACCCAAGATTTAATGCATCAGTCACTGACTTCCCAATAGAAGCTAAGTACCCCACAGTCCGAGTTAATAACTCAGATTCAACGTCACTCGATTTCATATATCTAGTAATATTGTTGTCTGTGGCTCGAACGCACAAATTTAACGCAGCATTCAAATCGGCTTGAATTACATCCCCCGTAAAACGAGTAAAACGATCCCCTGAACGTGAACCTAATAGCGTTCCGGTCATATTATCAAATAGCGCTAAAACGAAGTAAATCTTGGTCAATCGTAGCAAAACTGTATTCATAGCCATCAGAACGATGAATTAGTTTAATGTATTGTCGATCTACAGCAATACGATGACCGCTAATTAGCACTTCTACTCCTTTAGGCGTGGGAGTTTTAACTCTAGCTCGATAAATTCCCGCTTTAATGTGTTTGCGATCTTTGAGCAAATTGCAAATCACGTAGTCACCTGCTGTCGCATGAGTATATTTCTGATTTTTACTCACTAACTTGACTTCTTTTTTACCTGTAATGGGATTCTTTTTAATGCTGGCTATGGCGGGAAAGCCTTTAGCATTAACTCTTTGTACCTGTTTTGTCCCGTGTCCCTTACAGGTAACACGTAATGGTTGACAGATACGCAATTTAACTATTTCTGATGTTCCCACACAAGCACTATCAATCCAATGAAGTTTTGGCAATCCACTTTTAATGCGAATCATTTTAGTAGATGCACCGTCTCCACTGATTACAGGCAATCCAAATTGATGTGCCATTTCAAATATAGCTTTACGAGTTGAATTTACAGCAGCAGCATCTGATAAAGACTTCTTTTGATGGGATTTAATTTTTTGGAGAATTTCCGGTTTATCCTTAAGAAATTGCTCTACTGGCTTATTCTCCTTTTTCTGGTTACATTTCTCACACGATAAAGTTAGGTTTGAGAATCGGTCACTACCTCCCTTGCTTCGTGCATTAATGTGTTCTATTTGTAAGGGGACATCTGTTCGACCACAATAAACACATTCTCTACCCCAATGCTCAAGCAACGCTTCACGTAAGGTGTAACCCCATAGCGTACCTTGCTGATATTCAATCCCCTCTATATCTGGTGTCTCTATTTTTTGCAGATCGAATTTTACCGATTCAATTGCAATGGATTTAATTGGAGCTAATTTCAGCAATCGTTTTATCCAAGTTTGAGTAGTTAACAACCGATGCCTTAAAGATGGTGCTAGCCAACCATCTGGCTTTTTGCGGCAGAACCGTTTCTTACGATAGCGAAGTCTTCTGGATCTTCTAGAACGTCGAACACCAGCTCTAGTGATTAATTCCATTTTAATGGCTAATCCCCGGTGTTCTAATTCCATTGCCCATATGACTTCATTTTTATTTAAGTCTACTAAGGAAATGCCCGAACTGCGGCTTCCTGGGTCAAGCCTCAGTTCTAAATATGGCTCTACATTTTCATCAACATCCTTCTCTAAAATTAAAGTAAATGGAAATAGCCTTAGCTTCCTAGCTTTACCCTGACACTGCAGGAGCCTTGCTCTAGCTGGTGTTGTAGGTTTTAGTATTTTTCCATTCTTGCTGAAAACAAATACAGAATTGGTAATCATCATTTGATGAATCTCCCATACGGGGTGTAGTTTGCCTCGACACTGCTTTTAAACTTCTCAAAAAGGTTCGGTGTTGCGCTATGACAAAGTAGCCATGTTCCTCCCTCGACGCTTGGGACTGGCTAATCCCATTAAGTCATCATTTAAAAGCGGACTTAAACTCAAAAGAGTAACATAGAATCAACAGTTCTACGCTGAGTCTGGTGAAGTCAGTTAACCGAATTACTTCGATTTTCTACGAATTGCTCCGTTTTGCGTACTTCTCACAGAATCTGTTTGCGATGTATAAGCAGGATTGACTACCGATATTGTCGATCCTGTCTCCACAGAGATTTTCTCCAATGAAGCTTGTAATTCTCCCTTCATCCAAGAGTTCAGCTTGCGATTGATGCTTTTCGCTTGCTGCTTACCAATAATAGGTTCAGTGAGATCTTCGCAAATGATATCGACGGGCGTTGTGATATTCCGTCGTAAATCAGAGCGAATAAAATTTCTGATAGTTTCTTTCTCGCGTTTTAGTTTACGAGATTTAACTTTATAACCTAAATTATTTTTGAGAATACGCGCTGCTTTTTGTGGATCGTGTGGTGCAATGCTTTCCCCAAAAGCCCGAATCCGATAACGATTGCGATTGGTTTTTGTGATGCGCTCGGTCTTGTGTGTCATCAATTTACCAAGACCTGGAGCAATTGCTTTTCCACCTGAGGTGTAAAACCCTTCTGTGTACCCTTTATCAATTCCTAATTTTTGAGTAGGTTTACCTGAAGGTAAGATAAGCGATCGCGATCGGGTACAATGCACTTCAAATGAACCAAGTTCGTTCCGAATAACGCGTATCTGACCTTTAATGATTTGACGGCATCTTAGTTTTAGAGCGATTCTTTTCCCACGCTCTAGCCCTTGGATTTGCAACTCAACAGAATGACGGTTAATCCGCTTACAGATGTAGCCTTGACTCTGATAAACTATTTGATTCCTGACAAATGTGTGTCCCCGTTGATACTTAGTTCGGAACTGGCGATGGAGCCAATTATCTTTAGTTGGATCTGTGTTTAATAATTCAAATAATCTATTTCGTGCTATTTCAACTGAACAAGGTAGAAATAGTTCCAAAGCTTTCTGTTTAACAGCTTTAAGTTCGTCTCCCTTTTTCTTGCCTTTGTTCTCCTCTATCCATTTGAGCCTTTGTCGTTGAACAGCGCTTATGGGATATTTATGGCATATTTCCCTTATCAGAAAAACTTTAGCTGCTTCCTGTTGTGCAGAAATAGCTTTCATCGTATCGTTAACAGACCATTCCCATAATTTGCTGGGTAGATTAATTTGTTCTGGTTTAATTATCGTCCTCACAATAGAATCTGCCTTTCTCCAATCCAATCCCCATCCTTGTAAGGAACCGAGTTTATTATAAGTGAGGGATCTGGGAATGCCACACAGATGCATTATTTTATTGACCTGTGTTTCATCCGAGCAAAAAACAACGGGAATTACCTGAGTAGAAGTGTATTCAGTTTTCCGTTGCTTCTTCGCTGACATATTTTTTCCTGACTCTGTAAAGAGATGCTAGCATACTTTTAGACATAGCGCTATATTTAAAACAAAAAATGGGTAAGAAAAAACTTAGAGGAATAGGTCAAGATTACAGTGAAGTAAAAATTAACGTAAATATTGCTTTAACACCCACAGCTAAAAAGATTCTACATGAACGAGCTGTGGAACATAGTTGTAGAAGTATTAGTGATTTGGTCGAAAAGTGGGCAAGAGGAGAAATTGCTTAGATTTACGACATTTTATCTAGAATTGAGTCTTTCTGCTTAACCGCTATACTCCTACTATTTGCTATGATTTGTCAACGGAGATAAACCCAATTAATAATGCCGAATAAAATAGCACAAATACCCGCACTTAGGGGAACTGTGATCAGCCATGCTGCAGCAATCCCTTGGAGTGTTTTAAATTGAACCGACTTTGCATCTTTTACCAATCCAATGCCAACAACGCCACCGACGAGAGCATGAGAAGTAGACACGGGTAACCCGATTCGGGACGCCAGTAAAATTGTGGTAGCAGTTGCTAGTTCAGCACAAAATCCACTACTGGGTTGCAGAGCAATAATACTTTCACCTATAGTAGCAATGACTTTTTTACCCCAAACAGCTAAACCAGCTACAATACCAACACCACCAATGACTAAAATCCACAAAGGAATATCAATACCGTTTACGGGTACTGTACCAGTACGATTGATATAGACAATTGCGGCTAAAGGTGCTATCGCGTTACCAACATCATTGGAGCCATGAGCAAACGCTACGAAACAAGCACTTAAGAGTTGAAATCTAGCGAATAATTTTTCAACAGGATTTTGAAATCGGAGATTATGGCTTTCCCCCCCTCTTGTGTCGTCCAACTGTCGCCAACTGTAAAATGTAAGACCAACGGCTGCTAAAGCACCACTGGCTAAGGAAATATCATGTGCGGGTATTTTGAACCCAACTTGCAATATCAAAAAATTTGCTATTGGTTGAGTGATTGATGGTAGAACAATAACGCCAAAGACTCCTAGCAAAATTGCACTCAACCAAGGAATCCATTCATTTAAGGGGATTAATGGGTTTGGTCGATCTAAAATCCAATATTTAATTTGACTGTAGAATAAAGCTGCGATCGCACCACTAAGAATTGGCGTCACAATCCAGCCGATAGTAATACGTCCAATGGATGACCAATCAATAGAATTGGCTCCCAAAGCAACCCAACTAAATCCGGCGATCGCACCTACAGTTGCATGGGAAGAAGAAACAGGTAAACCCCGTGATGTAGCTATTTGCAACCACAAACCACAAGATAGAAGAACTGTTAACATTCCAATGACTAGTGTTTGAGGTGCATTGACAAATAAAACAGGATTGGCAATTTTTGTTGCCAAAGTTTGTGAAACTTCCCGTCCAAACAGAACTGCACCCGTAAATTCTAAGAGTCCAGCAATTATCAGCGCTTGTTTCAAAGTCACAGCTTTGGAACCTACTGATGTTCCCATAGAGTTAGCAACATCATTTGCTCCTAAATTAAATGCTAGGTAAAATGCGAGAATTGTTACTAAAATAATAAGCATTTTGGTTAGTGGTTAGTGGTTAGTGGTTAGTGGTTAGTGGTTAGTGGTTGGTGGTTAGTAGGTAGTAGTAAAAAACAACCAACAACCAACAACCAACAACTAACAACTAACCATTAACTATCAATATTTTGTAAGTTTCCGGAGTGGGTGAAATCGCTCGAGCTACGGCGGCTGACAAATCTTGTAATGGAATGCGATCGCTAATCAAAGCTTGTACGTCAATGCGCTTATTAAATACGATATCAGCTGCTAAACTTTGTAGCCGATATGATGAACTGTAGCTACCCATCAAATCTATTTCCCTTCTATAAAGAAGATTGGGATTGATGGAAATTTCTACTTCATCCGGGAATTCAGCGAAAAAGAGTATTTTGCCACCTTTGCGGGTACAGTCGAGGGATTGGAAAAAAGCTTTTTCGCTGGGAACAGCAAGCAGGGTGACATCAACCCCCAAACCATTGGTTAGGGCATGAATTTTTGCTGGTAAATTGGGATCGCGAGCATCAAATGCTGCTTCTGCTCCCACATTCAATGCTTTTTCCACTCTCGAAGGCAACAAGTCGGTAGCGATCGCTCTTGCTCCAAAATACTTCACCAACATGATAAACATCAACCCAATAGGTCCAGCACCAGTGATTAAAACTGTTTGTCCTGGAGCAATTTGGGCTTTTTTCACTGCTTTGAGACAGCAGTTAGTCGGTTCTACAAAACTTGCTTCTTCAAAACTGATATTATCGGGAATGGGAATTAAGCCACCGTTTCGGACAATATGACCGGGAACTTTAACATACTCAGCAAAACCACCTCCACTAGGTGCAAACCCTGCCGTAGTACAGATATTTTTGTAAGTATCGCACATGGAAAAGTTATCATTTAAGCAATAAGCGCAGCGCATACAGGGAATGTGGTGCATGACTGCTACCCTTTGCCCGATATGCCAGCCTGTGACCTCAGAACCGACTGCTGCTATAGTTCCCGCTGTTTCATGTCCAAAGATACGTGGTGGTTCGTACAGGGGATAACGAATTTTTTTGATATCAGATTGACACAATCCCACAACTTGCACTTGAACCAGGACTTCATCAGGTTCCAGTGTAGGGACGGGAATCTCTTCGTAAGATAGCTGATTGACACCTCTAAAGACCTGTGCTTTCACCTTGATTTTTCACCGCTCAACGATATTAGATCTAACACTGTTCGGTGAAATTTTTTCACTGAGAATACATATATATTTATACTTAATTTTAATTGAAATCAAGTGATTACTGAAGACTTGAAAGAATTGTCTCGACAAATTTTGGTAAGTTCGCTCCATCTTTCTTGCTCAATAAAGCCAGTAGTTCAACAAAATTCATAGGACGCCTTAGACTAACAACAAAAGACGACAAGGAAACTGCGTTATCATTACAAAAAGTAGCCATTTCACCCTTACAGCTAAAGGGAGTTTAAGCCGTGTTTGCTCTCGTCTCACCTGAAAAAATCCAGCTACCGCCTGGATCTGTTATACGGTTACCTGCTACGTGGCAAGAGTATCAAATATTATCTCAACAACGGGGTGACAGTTCTATCCCACGTATGAAATACCAAAACCAGGAAGTTCTTCTCATGTCTCCCCTTCCCAAACACGGACGTGATGCTCACTTAATCGCCCATATCATTACAACTTTGTTGGATTACACCGCTCGCGAATATGATGCGTTTACCCCAGTAACGATGGAACTTCCAGAAGAAAGCGGTATTGAGCCTGATTACTGCTTCTACATCGATCGTTGGGAAGCTGCTTCAGGCAAAGAGCGAATTAACTGGAGTATCGATCCTCCTTTTGATTTGATACTGGAGATTGACGTAACTAGCTATTCCGATGTCAATGATTACCTTCCCTACAAAGTTCCCGAAGTTTGGTTTTTTAAGAAAAAACAGCTTTCTATCTATCAGTTACAAGGTACAGAATATATTCTCCAAACTCAAAGCGTCTATTTTCCAAACATCAATATTCATGATGTCATTGCTAGATGCTTACAAATTGCTTATGAGCGAAATACAAGTGCAGCAATCCGCGATCTTAGAAAACAATTAGACAATTGTTAACTGTTAACTAATTTACAGCCATTTTCAGGTAAATAGACCACAGATGTAGGGGCGCAAGACCGCCGTGCCCCTACCAACGGTGTGGTTCATTTAGGTGAAAACTGCTGTAATCCAATTCTGTTTCGCTGTTTTCCATAAGAAAATAGATCGGTAATCTACCAGAGATTCAGAAATGGTTAATCAGACATATATAGCCGATGTCTTAGTAGTCGGAGGCGGAACAGGAGGAACAGCAGCCGCTATCCAAGCAGCGCGACGGGGGGCAAAAACTATTTTGGTTAGTGAATTTTCTTGGTTGGGGGGAATGCTGACAACAGCCGGAGTATCCGCACCAGATGGAAATGAGTTGGAAGCTTTCCAAACAGGGTTGTGGGGTGCATTTATAAAACAATTGCAACTGCGTCAACCAATGGGGTTAGACAACAGTTGGGTTAGCTTCTTTAGTTACGACCCTCGCGTTGGAGCAGAGATTTTCGCAGATTGGGTACAAGAGTTGCCAAACTTACTTTGGATCGCAGAAAGAACACCGTTAGAGGTCATTCAACAAAATAACTGCGTTGGTGGTGTTCGGTTTGCGGATTTTACAGTTAAAGCCAAAGTGACCCTTGATGCCACAGAGTTGGGGGATTTGTTAGCTTTAGCTGAAGTACCTTGCCGTTGGGGTTGGGAGTTGAGGTCTGAATGGGGAGAAATTAGCGCTCCAGCATCTTTTAATCATCTCACAGAAAAATATCCAGTGCAAGCCCCTACTTGGGTAGTGGTTATGCAAGATTTTGGTGAATCCATTGCTCCTGAAATCCCAAGTGCGCCAAATGACGAGCCTTCACAATTTACTGGTGCTTGGGATGACTATGGTGCAGAACAATTTTTGAACTATGGGCGCTTACCTGGGGGTCTGTTTATGATTAACTGGCCCATTAACGGTAATGATTACGGTCATGGAGTCGAGCGAGTTATCGCATCGCCAGAGATGCGGCGCGAGTTTCTCCAAGAATGCCTTTGGCACAGTCAAAATTTTGCTCGTTTTATCCAAAATCAACTCGGTTCTCGCTACGGTTTAGCCAATGGCATTTTTCCCCAATCCCCAATCCAAAATCCAAAATCCAAAACCCAAAATCTGTTTTCCCAATCCAAAATCCAAAATCCAAAATCCAAAATCCAAAATCTTACCAGTGCATTTGCCCTTCACCCCTATTACCGGGAAAGCAGACGCCTTGTGGGAGTTACTACTATACGCGAACAGGATATTTTACCAATTGCTGGAGGTAGAGTTGCGCCGTTACATGAGGATGCTATTGCTATTGGTAACTATGCTAATGACCATCATTATCCCGGCGTGAAATTTGAACTTCTTCCTAAATCTATTCGCTGGGGAGGACGTTGGACGGGAACTCCTTTTACAATTCCCTACCGTTGTCTTGTTCCTATAAAAACAGATGGTTTATTAGTTTGTGAGAAAAATATTTCGGTTTCTCATATTGCTAATGGCTCGACTCGATTGCAACCTGTAGTTATGGGTATTGGTCAAGCAGCTGGTATGGCGGCGGCTCTGTGTATTGAGTTAAATTTAAGTCCTCGCGATCTGCCTGTAAGAACTTTGCAAGAGGCTTTGTTGAGCGATCGCTATCATGCAGCAGGTACCGTTCCAATATTTAATTTACCACCTGATTCTCCGGATTGGTTACATTTGCAACTGTATTATTTAGATAATCCAGAAACATATCCTAAGAGTGGTAATTGCCCCCATTTATCGCCGACCATAAACTTTTACTGTTCTGGCGAGCATGTTAATTCAAGAAACATTAATTGTTTCACGGGGCTGTTTCAACGCCTAGCACTGCAGGATTATAAATTTATTATTACTTCGCCAGGTGATTATCAGGGGCAAACTTGGCAAATTGTGACGTTGCGATCGCAAATTGACGAGCAGTTGCAAACATCTCTTCATGGGCAACTCCTTAAAATTTGGGGTCGTTTTAACAGTGCGGGAAAATGGTTACTTGTTGAACATCTTGAGTGCCAATAATATTTTTTTGCTGTAAAAAACAATACTCTTAAATAAATTATCCGGATGCACAAAAGAAAACTCAGTATCAGTGAAATGGATAGTTCAAAAATAAACATTCATTATGCGTGCAGCTGTTTCACTTTTAATCGTGGGTTTCCTGTGTAGCTCCTTTGCTATTAACAACCAAGTCCCCAACACTGTCTCGTCCAAATATGAATCTTCACAATTGATTTTGGCAAAAGCGACAAAAAAAAGCTCAACCTCACGCTCTGGAAGCTCTGGACGTTCTGGTTATAGAGGTAGTGGACGTAGAGAATTGATGGAATATATCAGTACTCCGCAATCTGATGTCTAACAACTGCAAGTGCATGCCAGTTCCTGGGGTGGCAAAGACCTTGCAGCAAGGGAATACAAGTACGGTAATCCAGGGTGTTACACTTCCTATCTGACACGTACCCTCCAAAGTAAAAAAGTAACATTTGGATGGTTAGACATTTAAGTAATAATTTGGTGTTTTACCAGTCAATTTCTATACTCATTAGCAGTAATTCTTGCATTAATGTCAAGTAAAATTGCTACTTTGAATTGCAAGTATTGAAAGCTCTTCAAATACGCAGAAAACTCCTATTGCAACTTTTTGGTTACACGGGAGAGAGATCGCTTAGCTAAATAAGTCGATGTTCATCATTATCATGAGTTTGTAGTTGTGCTAAGCGCGTGCTGAGCGCAACTACAAGCCAAATATAGAGATTTGACTTTTCATGACATAGTTTAGTTTTTGCCGACTTACTTAAAGTTTGCAAAAAAGAGGGTGGCTCAATCTACCACCCCATGTCAACAGAAAGCTATTGGAAATAGTTAATTAATCGGCTTTACGAGCAATCAAATACTTGCTCATGAAGTGGACTTGCATCTCAATATTCACAAAACCCGCTTTTTCCAATCGCTCTACTAGGTCATCAGTTGTGTAATGCTTGTAGTAAGGTTCGTGGAAAGTTTCGTGGAAGTTTTCCATTATCACTTCCATTTCTGGGGAATCGCTCATTTGAATTGAGTCACAAATTATAAAAATGCCACCTGGTTTTGTGACCCTAAAGCATTCTTCAATAACCCGTTGACGAGCTGTTGCAGGTAATTCATGAAACAGAAAAACAGAGGTGACAGCATGGAAATAGTTATCTACATAAGGTAACTCCTCCGCATTTGCCTGCAAAAGTTGGGGTAATTCCCCTGGTATTTCAGACAACAGCTCATTTGCCTTACGCAGATATGCTGGTGACAAATCTGTACCAAACAGAGATGCGTGAGGCAAAGTAGCTCGAATCATTCTTAAAGTGCGACCAGTCCCGCAAGCTACGTCCAGAACACGGATTTGACGCGGGGCTAAATCTCTGAAAACGTCCAACCCTTTCTTCAGGGGAGCAAGAATGCGCCGTCGCATGGCATCTGCTGCACCTTGAAAGAGAATTTCTACCTGCAAGTCATACAGATTGGCTGATAAATCACTCAAGTAGCCATTGGTTTGGTGATGGAAGTTTTGGACGTAGTAGCTGGGGTAACCGTTAATGTCCACTTCAGGAGCAAAATCTTGGTATTTCCTTTGGTTCGCCCTATCCCAAGTTTGGGGTAAATCAAGCCACATCAGAGGGTAGTACCGGAAAAAGTCTCCCCAAGGGTTATCGAACAATAAGCTTTTAGGGTACACACCCCGTTCTGCATCTTCCCAATCAACTTCCTGCAAATTATTTAGCCTTTGTTGAAGTTTCAGTAAAACCCCTGTGGGAATGGGCTTAGCTGTCCCCTCTTTAGGGGAGATGAACTGCATTAGGCGCGTACTTAAGATTTTATGGGTTAGACCAAAATAACTTTTGCCTTGCTGAAAAGTTTGATAGGTCAACTTGGTTAAAGTGTCGGACATCAGGGTTTCCTTTAATTAATTTTTAGAATATATCTTTACATATTTTAAATATTTGCAACCGATCGCTCATAAATCTGAAGAAAGGTTTGCAGCTTAGAAAGATAAGCCTTAGGAAAGCTGTGAACAAAAATAGGTATTTGTCCGTCCAATTATTAAGTTTTGTCAAGAAATGTAATTCGTAACTTTAGATACAGAATTTTGTGCTACCTTAAAAATGAGGAAATAAGTCAGGCAATATTGACATTTATAAAAAAAACACTAAGGAGGATTTAGGTATGTCTACACAAGAAAAAGCACGTGCTCTTATGATGCGTCACTATCAGTCGATCAAGAATCGTCAACAATCCATGCTAGGCCGTGCGGGTGAAGAGCTAGGTCTTCCCGGAGAAGTTTCCCACTATTGGAATCCAACTCAAGGCAAAATTGACCCCTCTGCTCGCACGACTTACGATCGCAGTAATGCGGCTATGAGTTAGGATTGGCAGCTAGGAACAATAAAAAAACCACCCACTAGCGGGTGGTTTTATGGTGATTAGATCCCCAACTTCTTTAAAGATGCTGTTGGGATAAGGAAATAGTAGGTTGGGTTGAGGAACGAAACCCAACATTTATCAGCATTTGTTGGGTTTCGCTGTCGCTCGACCCAACCTACGTGTTTTCGTATTTTTATGCTTAACCGACAAGTATTGGGTCAGACCCCGCACCTCGTTCCCAGCCAGAGACTGGGAACGAGAAAGTGCTGAAGGAGGGGTGATGCCCCCATTTGCCGACAGCATCCTTATAAGAAGTCGGGAATTTAAGTATTCTTGCAAGAATCCCTAACAATTAAACATCGTAATAGAGAGAAAATTCGTAGGGATGAGGACGCAAGCGCATTGGATTCACGTCATTGTCCAACTTGTAAGAAATCCAAGTTTGGATAAAGTCTTCAGTGAATACACCAGGTTCGGTTAAGAACGCGTGGTCGTTCTCCAGTGCTTCCAACGCGAGTTCAAGAGAACCCGGAGTTGAAGGAACTTGCGCTAATTCTTCCGGAGAAAGTTCGTAAATATTCTTATCCAAAGGTTGACCGGGGTCAATTTTGTTCTTGATACCATCTATCCCAGCGCATAACATAGCAGCAAAAGCCAGATATGGGTTAGAAGTTGCATCAGGACAGCGGAACTCCAAGCGCTTGGCTTTGGGGTTAGTACCAGACAATGGAATCCGAATAGAAGCAGAACGGTTACCTTGAGAGTAAGCCAAGTTTACAGGTGCTTCGTAACCGGGTACTAGGCGCTTGTAGGAGTTGGTGGTGGGGTTAGTAATTGCGAGCAATGCAGGTGCGTGTTTGAGAATACCGCCAATGTAGTGCAGCGCCATCTCACTCAAGCCAGCATACTTGTCTCCAGCAAACAGAGGTTGACCATCTTTCCAAATGGATTGGTGGGTGTGCATACCAGATCCGTTGTCTTGGAAGACTGGCTTGGGCATGAAGGTAACAGTTTTACCGTATTTCCTGGCAACGTTCTTGATGACGTACTTATAAATCAACAACCAATCAGCTGCTTCAATCATCTTTCCAAAGCGGAAACCCAGCTCACACTGACCGCCAGTAGCAACTTCGTGGTGGTGCTTTTCAATTGGCACCCCGCATTTTGCCATTGTAAGCAGCATTTCTGTCCGCATATCTTGTGAGGTATCCGTCGGAGCAACTGGGAAGTAACCCTCTTTGTAGCGGGGTTTATAACCCAAGTTAGGACCTTCGTCTTTACCGGAATTCCAACGACCTTCAACCGAGTCTACATAGTAGTAGCCCGAGTGCTGGTTTTGGTCAAAGCGGACATCATCAAAAATGAAAAATTCAGCTTCGGGACCAAAGAAAGCTGTATCACCAAGACCAGTTTTCACCAGATAGTCAACTGCTTTCTGGGCGATAACGCGAGGACAACGGCTGTACCATTCACCCGTGCGAGGTTCCTTAATGCTACAGATAACACTGAGCGTTGGTTCTTGCATGAAAGGGTCGATCCAGGCAGTGTTTGGATCGAGTACCATTGCCATGTCCGATTCGTTGATGGCTTTCCAACCCCGGATACTAGAACCGTCGAAAGGTACGCCGTCGGTAAAGGAAGTCTCATCGATTTGGTTTTGGTAAAGCGTCAAGTGCTGCCAAATCCCCGGCATATCGATGAATTTCAGATCGATCATCTGAATGTTGTTATCCTGAATCATCTTCAGGACTTCTTGTGGGGTTGTCATGGTTACTCCTTAAGCTGCCGATTTATCAATAGTAAAACCAGAGTGTTCAATGTTTGCCAAAGAAAGCTCGCTAACTGCAAATCCATCAGACCCCTGGAATATCCTAGAAACAGGACATTACTGGATTTTGTATTTTTACTACAAAATGCCATCAAGAAGCATGACATTTAACTTTATTTAAATAATAGGGTTAGGGGATAGGGGGTAGGGAGTAGGGGTTAGGGGTAGGGAGTAGGGGTTAGAATTGGCATCGCTGTTTCCTTACTCCTTGTCCCCTTGTCCCTCTACCCCTACCCCTACTCCCTACTCCCATTAAAAAAGTTCACTCCGCAAGGGTCAACTTTGGCATAGAATCCATAAATAGCGCACAGATTGTTTTTGTGCTGTGGCTTCTTTTAATAAGTGGCGCAAAAAGATGCCGATTGCGAACAGCAATCAGATAAATATCAAACCATAATAGGATTGATTGGGAGAAAAAGGAATGCGGGATGCAGTAACTAGCCTAATTAAAAATTATGACGTTGCTGGACGGTATTTTGACCGGAATGCCATAGACAACCTCAAGTCGTATTTTGAAAGTGGAACAGCACGGGTTCAAGCTGCTGCGTCTATCAACTCAAATGCGGCGTCTATTGTCAAGCAGGCTGGTTCTAAATTATTTGACGAACTGCCTGAGTTGATTCGTCCAGGTGGAAATGCTTACACAACTCGTCGTTATGCGGCTTGTCTCCGTGATATGGATTACTACCTGCGCTATGCTACCTATGCTCTGGTAGCAGGTAGTATGGATGTACTAGATGAGCGCGTGCTCCAAGGGTTACGGGAAACTTACAATTCCTTGGGAGTTCCCATTGGTCCTACTGTTCGCGGTATCCAGATTATGAAGGATATTGTGAAGGAGCAAGTGGCTGCAACAGGTGTGAATGATACTACTTTTTTAGATGAGCCGTTTGACTACATGACCAGAGAGTTGAGCGAAAAAGATATCTAAATGCTAGTGGTTAGTAGTTAGTAGTTAGTAGTTAGTCGCTGTAACATTCACCACTAACAACTAACCACTAACAACTAACCACTAACCGCTAACTATGGTTAAGCAAAGACTTGATGTTTTATTGGTAGAACGTGCTTTGTGTTCTTCCCGTGCTTTAGCTCAACGCCTCATTCAAGCAGGGGAAGTTCAGGTTAATGGTGCAGTTGTTGACAAAGCTGGTACGGAAGTTGATGTTTCTGCTCAAATTCAGATTAAGGAGCGATCGCGTTTTGTTTCTCGAGGTGGAGAAAAGTTAGCTAAGGCAATAGAATTGTTTGCTATTTCTGTAGAAGGACGGATTTGTTTGGATGGTGGCATTTCTACAGGGGGTTTTACTGATTGTTTGCTGCAAGCAGGCGCAAAACGTGTTTATGGGGTTGATGTTGGTTACGGACAAGTAGATTGGCGCTTGCGAAATGATTCGCGAGTTATTTTGAAGGAACGTACAAATTTACGGTATTTGACACCAGATGAGTTATATGGTAAAGAGGCAGTTCCCGATCTGGCAGTCGTGGATGTGTCGTTTATTTCGTTAACCAAGATTTTGGCGGCTCTATGGCAATTACTCCAATATCCTCGTGAAATCGTTTTGTTGGTAAAGCCTCAGTTTGAGGTGGGAAAAGACCGTGTTGGGAGAAAGGGTGTTGTGCGTGACCCTAAAGACCAAGCCAACGCTATATTTCAGGTACTACAAACAGCACAAGAGTTGGGATGGCAATACAAAGGTTTAACTTGGTCGCCGATTACGGGTCCTGCGGGGAATATTGAGTACTTGTTGTGGTTGTCCATGGAAAGTGAAACCCAACCACTCGATTTAAATGCGATCGCGCAAATGACTTCCTTGGCACAAAAAGCAGTGACCAGTGACCAGTGACCCTCCGGGTTCGCCAGTTCCCTACGGCGGGAGACCCGCCTGCAGGACTGGGCTCACCAGTGACCAGTGGCAAACTACTGTAATTTTCTTTTTGTAAATTTTCTTGGGAGCTACTGAGAAAAAGTTTTACACTAATTTTGTAAGATTGGAAACAAAATTACAAATTATTGGTATTAGAGGAAATATTATGAATACTGAAGATAAGGCACGGGAATTGATGGCACAACAACGCCAACACGAAGAAAATTTACAAGATTCTATGCGAAATCGTACTGAAGCTGAAGTTCACACTCCTCATGCGGAAACTGTTACCCAAGAAGAGGCGCGAGAATTGCTAGCACAAGAGCGTTATCATGAGGAACATTTGCAGGAAACTATGCGAAATCGGGCGGAATCTTAATCAAAACCTGCACTTAACTCAGGAAAAATTTGCATTAAGGCGCTCGGTATCTTTTATAACTGTGTTACAAAAGGAGAAGCGAGCAAGCAACTTTTTCACGTTTAACAATGGCAAAACTGAGTAGCATATTGCACCAGAACAAAGATTGTGCTAACTACCTTGTGTGCTTCTCAATGAGGAGTGCTTAAGATGAGGCAAAAGCAAGTAAAGTTTCTTGGCGGTGCATTCACTGGTGGCGGGCAGATGGGTGTTTTGATGCGTCAGTTTGACTGGGCAAACACTGTGCTTGGTTCTGTGGAAAACTGGTCTCAAAGCTTGCGTACATCTGTGAGTATTCTGCTCAACTGTCCCTATCCCATCTTTATCTGTTGGGGACGCGAATCGATCGTTTTGTACAATGATGCTTGTATCCCGTTGGTTGCCGATAAGCATCCTCACGCTCTCGGTCAAAAAATTCCTCATGTTTTACCAGAACTTTGGTACGATAGGCACTTATCGACACTCAACAATCGAAGGCTTGTCTTTACGATGGCAATCCCAAGCGCAAAACTGAACGCCCATCAGCAGAGAAAATGCTCAAAGCTTTTTGTCATTTAACTCTCTATTTTTTACCGGATTCTACCATCTTCGTGACGCCTTTGTCTGAGCTACAAAAACAAATTCTTTGTTTAATGAAAATGCCCAATTCCCTTTATCAGGTAGATTCGGTGGGTAACTCGACATGACTTTACCATAAGCATGGATAATACACGCTCATTGCCATCCCATTTCAACATGAACTTTTATCGTGTATTACACCGAAGATTCAACTGGAAATAGTGCTGCCGTACCCTGTATTACACAGAAGAATCAGGATTCATGTAACACCCCACTGCGGAATTCTTTTCCCATGTAATACACGGAACTCTTCATTCCCTTCTTCCATGTATTACACCGTTTCTCTTCTCCACTCTTTCCCCACGTATTACACGGTTGGGTTTTAGCCGATCTATAATTCCTTTGAAACCTTACCCAGTCCGGTATTAATTCCTCTCTCCCTTCAAAAATGAGCGAACGTACAGAAATTAAGACCCAAATGAATTTTAACGGTTTGGGTGTTTTAATTGTGGATGATGAAGCAGATATGCGGGAACTGGTAGCCAAATTGTTGGAGGATTTAGGAGCTACTGTCACTGTTGCATCATCGGCAGCCGAAGCACTAACAGCTTTGCAGCAACAAACGCCAGATCTGAGGCAATTGCTCATTTGGTAGGGCGGTAGTTGTCAGGAAATAAACAAATCCCTCTACTGTCAATACTGCAAGGGATCTCGAATTTTTGTAGGTTGGGTAAACCCGTGGGGAAACCCAACAAATGTCTGTAAATGTTGGGTTTCGTTCCTCAACCCAACCTACAGTTTTGGCATTTTTAGGCTTAACCGACAAGTATTGCCTCTACTGTAGTCTTCAAAACCTAAATCTACATAGAATTGCTTTGCTAAAGTTAAATCATAACTAGTAGCAAGAATGAAGTATTATGTTGAGTCAGTTACCGAATCGCATCACCAGTTTTTCTTGGTGGCAACTCATAAATTGGATTGCCGATCCGCTCGCATTTCAAGACAGATACAGCCAAAAATATGGAGACATTTTTACTATGCGGCTGAGTGGGCTGGGAACCTATGTTCTTGTCGGTAACCCCCAAGCAATTCAAGAGATTTTTAATCAAGATGGCAAACACTTTGATGTGGGACGTGGAAACGCACTCGCAGAACCTCTTATCGGGAAAGGCTCTTTGATGTTAATGGATGGCGATCGCCATCGGCGAGAACGAAAATTATTAATGCCTCCCTTTCATGGAGATCGGTTACCAATTTACGCCAAACAAATCTGCCTCTTGACGGAACAGGTTGCGAGTCAGTGGGTTGTCGGGCAGCCATTTGTTGCTCGATCTGTCATGCAAAAGATTAGCCTGGAGGTAATATTGCAAATCGTCTTTGGCTTGAGCGAAGGGGAACGCTATCAACAACTTAAACCCCTACTTACAGATTGGCTCAATATGATTGATTCTCCGCTCCGCTCCAGTATTCTATTTTTACGGTTCTTACAACAGGATTGGGGAACTTGGACTCCTTGGGGACGAATGAAACAGCGACAACGCAAAGTTCATGACCTCCTGATTGCAGAAATTGAGGAAAGAAGAACACAGGGAAATTCGGGGCGTGGTGATATCCTCAGTCTGATGATGGCAGCACGGGACGACCGAGGTCAAGCGATGAGTAACGAAGAATTAAAAGATGAACTGCTAACGATTTTATTTGCTGGACATGAAACGACTGCAACAACACTTGCTTGGGCTTTCTATCAAATTCACCAACATCCAGAGGTTCTGGAAAAATTGCTAAAGGAACTAGATAGCTTGGGAGAAAGCGCAAACCCTATGGAAATTGCTCAGCTTCCCTATTTGACTGCAGTTTGTCAAGAAACAGTGCGGATGTATCCTGTCCTTCCCGTGCTTTTTCCACGCATTACCAAATCGCCCATAAGAATTGGGGGATACCAGTTTGATGCTGAGACAACCTTAATGCCAAGTATTTACCTAGTTCATTATCGAGAAGATTTATATCCTAACGCTCGACAATTTAAACCAGAAAGATTTTTTGAGCGCCAGTACTCCAAGAGTGAATATTTTCCTTTTGGTGGTGGAAGTCGGCACTGTTTGGGATATGCTTTAGCTCAGGTAGAAATGAAACTCGTCCTCGCAACAGTTTTATCGAAGTATCAACTTGCCAATTTGAATGATAAACCAGTTAAACTTCAACGTCGTGGGTTTACCCTTGCTCCCAGGGGTGGAGTTCGGATGGTGATGACTGGAAAACGTTAAATGGGGAGGGCGAGAAGAGATTTTTTGATTTGGAACTCTGTTGTTACTCGCGATTGAGCAAACCTAGCTCCTGTTGCAATCGATACAAGATTGTATTTTGTTCTACTTCCGAGAGAATTTCTTGAATCACCGTACTTGCTCCTAACTGTCCCCAAGAACAGCCTCTTTCTAAGTACACTTGTGCTGCTTTCCCCACAGCGTATGCTCCATAACCCGCAATACCTGCCTGAGTTATAGCTGTTCCAGCATAAGCAGTCAAATTAATGGGATTCTCTCCTGAAGCAATAGCAGTTGCACTTTTGCCCAAACCCAAAAGCACGCTACTACCTATTTCACCTAGCAACAAACCACCAGAACTCAATAATATTGTTTTTAAAACTTTCCCTGCTTCATAACCAGTCATGGGCAAACCATAAAGGCGAGCGAGCGAGCGAATTAAAGCCAAGTCAGCAATAGCTCCACCGAGAATATCTAGAAAAGCAATAGGATTGAGACCAACAGTTAAAGCTTTATACTTGGTATACCGCCAAATCAAATCCTCTGCTTCTTCCTGACGTAATTTGATGGTTTTTTCGGCGATCGCTTCTTCTGCATCCCGTGCTTGAATCAATGCATTTAAAGCCAGAAGAGAACGCCCTTCACGATTCAAAATTTTCAAAATTGTTTCTTTCAGTTCTTCTATTTGTGGTGGTGGCGTTTCCCATTCTTGCGTAACTTGTCCATCTTGCCACTCTACACGAACTTCCATTGGTGAGGGTTCCGCAGCAACCATAACAATTTCATCAGGTTGTAAAGGAGTGTTCTGAAAACTTCCGCTACCCAACTGCTGTAAATTTTTATAAATTGTCTGTTTGTCTGTATCTGGGTACAAATCTATCTTATTAAAGACCAAAATCAAAGGTTTTTGTGCTTGTCTTAATTTGCACAATGCTTGATATTCAGTACGAGTAATATCACCAGAGACAACAAACAAAATCAAATCAGCTTGTTGAGACACTTCCCGTGCCATTTGCGCCCGTGATTCCCCCTCAATTTCATCCAATCCTGGTGTATCAATTAACTCTACCTGTACTTTCCCCCCAGGATTCCAATGTACGGAACGGGGGTACTGCGTCACACCATTCAAGGGACCTGTTTGTAAAATCTTTTGTCCTAGCAAAGCATTCAGTACTGCTGACTTACCGCGACTAACCAAACCAAAAGCAGCGATGCGAATCACATTGTTGTCCAATTTGTTGAGAGTCGAGGTCAAAATCTCTATCTCTGGTTTTACCAGCCCTGCTAATTGCGACTTTGATTGTGACTGTGCGGCTTTACGAAGATGACCGTACCAAGAGAGTGCTTGTCTGATACTAGCACGAGCGCGGTTTAGGTGAGTTTCTTGCTGATTCTTTAACACTGGGATATATTAACTCAAGACTATATTTAATTTTAGATTTTCGATTGAAAAAGTTAACCTGGTATATGAGTCAGTAGGGGGTAATTAGGTAGGAGAGCAACCATGCCAGTAAATTGGAGAGATTATATTGTTAGTACTTCGGATATACTAAGAGGAAAACCAAGAATCAAAAATACCAGAATTCCGGTTAGTCTCGTACTTGGGTATCTAGCTGCGGGATATACGCAAGATGGAATTGTTCAAGAGTTTCCAGATTTAACAAAAGAACAAATAGCCGCTTGTTTGGATTATGCTCGCGATTTATCAGACTTTGAGACAGTAGCATCGTGAATCTAAGATTTTTTGCAGATCAATGTGTACCTAACTCCATTATTAAAATACTATGTGAAGCTGATTATGAGGTTTTGGTTCTAAAAGATTACATTCCTATAGAATCACCTGATTCTATTGTTATCACTAAGGCTCAGGAACTTGATGCAATTCTAGTATCTCTTAATGGTGATTTTGCTGATATCGTAACTTATCCTCCAGCTAATTACAAAGGCATCGTAGCTATTCAGTTGAGAAATCATCCTGAAATAATTCCTCAACTTATGGAAAGGTTAAAAAACTATTTATTGGTTAATAACAGTATGTTGTATTATCAGGGAAAACTCTTATTAGTAGAAGCTCATAGAATTAGAGTGCGAGAATAGTAGCGAGCGCTGGAGTTAATAAAGCAACGAAATTGATTGGCCTAACCTGAAAATCTCAAGGATGTGGTTGCAATATTGCTCGGATAAGGAAATTGTAGGTTGGGTTGAGGAACGAAACCCAACAAACGTGTTTTCGTATTTTTAGGCTTACCGACAAGTATTGGATGTGGTTGGGCTTAGGTTTATCTGGGAAGAAAAATTAAGAGGGAGCCTCCTCGATCTCCCTACATTTCTTGACAGGTTTAACTTTATCCTTCAGTAGAAAGTTCTTCTACTTCAAATCTCCACACTATTCCTCTATCTGTAGGACGTTGAATGCAGATTTTGGAATTGTTTGACAGCAGCTTTAAGCGATTGAGAAACTGGGGAAGGGCTTCGACAATCTGCGGATAACTATCCATGTCGTGACAAAGAATGACCAGTGCCATAGTACCGGCGATCGTTTCAACGTACCACTGACTGAGTGATAGTAAAGCCTGCTGTGTAGAGTCGCAGAGTTCGTAGAAGCGGTTTCCAGACACTTGTTCTAGGTGTCTGTGCAATAATTCATCAAATAATGTAACCTCCGTAGGAGGCATATCATCTGGAGGAAGAAAGGGTAGATCCATCATGAAATCCTTCCAGTATTTATTGAAGTGAAAGACTAAGTTTTTATCACCTTAGAGTTTTTCTCAAATGTAAAACTCATTGAAGAGGAACGATTGAAATTTGGTTAGCCCCTAAATGGCACAGTAGCCGTATACTAACTATCAAATCGAAAATTTTTAACTCAATCTGTACGATCGCTCACATTTCACACATTTAGTTGGTACGATAGCATAACATAACCAATTTTCCCATTCTGAGTTTTGAATTTTAAATTTTCTATTAAGAACCCCTTGCCTAAAAGTATTATTTCCATCTTCTTGTTAAACTTACTAGTAGCTTGTCATACCAGTACAACCCAGCAACGTTTTCAAAATTGTTCCTACATCAAAGAAAAACCAGGCAAAATTGTACTGGATTTTCAGAAGAAGCACGATCGCATACCATCTTCGTTTGAGGAAGCACATCAAGATAGCCAAGTCATTCTTCCCAATCGCGGTGATGCATTTGGTAATTCCCTGATTTATCGCAAGACGGGAGAAAGTTCTTTCTACTTTCTCTCTTACGGAATGAACGGGAAGTTTGAAGATGGTCAAGGAGATGATTTAAAAGTTATCTATGATAAGAATTGGAAAACTTTATGTGTTGAATTGCGATCGGTGTACCGAATCTTTTCAAATTATAAGTATTTTTAATTATCAAGTTTCAAAACAATTGAAATAATATATCAAAGTCTTGGGAACAAATTCTGATGTGCAACGTCGTTGATAACATAAAAAACCCACCACTATCCCTAAGTTAGGGAATCATGGGGGATTTGCTAGATTCTGCAAAGAAAAAAAGAAATAGAGAGTTGGTAGCTGCACTATTGGCTGATAAATCTTGAGTTTAAAGCATCATTAAAACTAGTTTGGAGGTAAGAGCGTAAAAGACAACTATGTTTTGCTGCACTTTAGTTGTTTTACGTCAGAATCAATTGGGGTGACATCGAGTGCTTTGTATTCCTTCCTTGGTTTAAAAAGTGCGATTGACTAACAGATAGTAAAGGCACTTCTTGGCGACAGGATTGACAAAACCAGTAAACTCCTTGATGACGCACGTGTCGTAACAAAGAATTACCGCAGCAAAGACAACTGTGAGTCGTCGTTCTCATATTGATTCTCCTTGTCACAAAAAGCTTGTAAAGTCTGAAGAAAGGATAAAGTGTAAAGGATAAAGGATGAAATAATTAATTTTTCATTCCACGCTTCATCCTTTGGATGGGAGCTTTATCAAGCGATTGATGTTAACGAAGTTCTAAGAGTTGGAACTCGTCCGTTTCTCTCATTGCGATCTCTGAGGATTTTTTCATAGACCGCTACATAACCGTCTACCATTTGAGTCACGGTAAAATTGTTTTTCACGTGTTCTCGGCAGATCTGACGATTGAGTTCCAAAGCTGCTGGAATCATTGTCGCCATTTCTTCGTAGCTTTGGCAAACAAAACCTGTTTTGCCGTGAGCAATGACTTCTGGTACGGAACCCATATCTATCCCAATCACTGGCGTACCAGTTGCCATCGATTCAATCATCACTAAGCCAAAGGGTTCTCGCCAAGTGATAGGAAAGAGGGTAATAGATGCATTGCCCAAAAGCTCTGCTTTCGCAGCACGATCTACTTCACCCAGATATTCAATCTGCTTACCATCAATCTGCGGGGCAATCTCTTTCTCGAAAAACTCTTTATCGACAACATCCACTTTTCCTGCCATTTTCAAGCGCCAACCAGTTTTTTTAGCTATGGCGATCGCGTGCTGAGGTCCTTTTTCTGGAGAAAAGCGCCCTAAGAAGGCAAGATAGGGTGGCTGTGCTGGTTGAGATACAAATTGGTAGTCACCTAAATCAATCCCGTTGTATACGGTGCTGGCATAATTTAGGTCTATTTGGCGCTGGGCGTCGCTAATACTGACGTATGGTTGCGTTCTATGAAGGGTATATACTTTGCTGCTGTCACGGGTAAAATTGCCATGCAAGGTATGTACTGTGGGGGTTGACACCATGCTTGCCAAAGGCAAAGCCCAAATCCCTACATGGGAATGGATGATGTCAAATTCCGCCGCTTGTTGGTAAACGTGGCTAGCTTCAAGCATCTCGTACATCATACCCTCTCTGATGTCCGGGTCCAGGCGCAATGCGCGAGAACAAATTGCGTCTAACTTAGCCAGTGTTTGCGAATCGCCTGAGGCAAACAAAGTCACATCGTGACCCCGACGCACGAGTTCATCGGTCAGACGACTCACTACGAGTTCAATTCCTCCGTAAGTGAAAGGTGGAACCCGTTCCCACAAGGGGGCTACTTGAGCGATTTTCATAAATTTCCTTGGTTCAGCTGGTAAAGTGGTCGTTGGACAAGGGTTGAGATACTTTTGCTTTAGGTATTCATTCCTCCTCTTCCTAAGGTTGGAACTAACCGCATACGCCTTATGCAGCGTTTTTGGTTAATTTAGCACCCTCTATGCGCCACCTCCAAGTTGATGCTGACCAGCTAAAGTGCAGCTTCGTGTACTGTATTCTTAAAATTTCACAATCCGCATCTATCCCAAGATAGATATAAATATATCTTATAGTATAATGGGGATCAACTTTTCTGATGAAAAAAACCTTGGGGATCGATTGTTAAGGGTTAGTAGTTAGTGGTTAGTAGTTAGTAGCAATAATAACTAATTATGTACGGGCGCAAAGCCTTGCGCCCCTACTAACCACCAACAACTAACGACTAACATTTTTTCCACCCAAGGCTTCCACAATAGTCTGAGTATTTGACTGCATCATTTTGATGTAAGTCTCGCCCGGACTTCCGACCGCACCAATAGAATCAGAATAGAGTTCGCGAGGTGCCAATTTTACCCCTGCTTCTTGAGCAACAGTTTTTATCAAAGCTGGGTTGATGGTTGTTTCTGCAAAAATTGCTGGAACTCCAATCTTTTTAACTTCTTCCACTAACTGCTTGACTGTTTGTGCGCTGGGTTGTTCCTCAGTACTTATACCAATTAAAGTGCCTGCAATAGGTATCTCATATGCATATCCGTAGTATTGAAAAGCATCGTGTGTTGTAACCAATTTGCGCTTATTAGCTGGGATTGTCTGAATTTGGGCTTTTATCCAACCATCCAACTGTTTTAACTCGTTCGTCAGTTGTTGGGCGTTTTTGGTAAATTCTTCTTTGTCTTCAGGTGATAGCTCAATCAAAGCATCTCGAATGGCATTAGCCATTGCGATCGCATTTTTAACATCACCCCATACGTGTGGATCTGGGACTTTCCCCTTGGATTTTTCTTCTAACTGCAAAGGCTTGACGACCTCACCCACTGCTAACTGACGGGCTTTTCCTGCTGCAGATTTCATCAACTTAATCAATCCCGGTTCTAGGTTATAGCCGTTATACAAAACCAAGTCAGCTTCTTCCATCACCCTGGTATCTTGCGGAACTGGTTCGTATACGTGAGGATCGGTACCCGGTTTGAGTATTCCAGTTACCTGAACTTCATCTCCTCCCACTTCCTCTGCCAAGTCAGCAATGATGGTGCTAGTCGCTACGACTTGAGGCTTATCCTGGTCGGGAGTGTTAGAGGTCGAGTTCTGTTGGCTACAACTGAATAGGGTAATAGACAACAACATACCCAAACAAAGCTTAGGTAAAAAGTAGAACACGTCCCCGTACAAATGACTGTCGTCTCTCTGAAGTATTACTTTCATTTATGTCAATTATTATTTCTCTTTATAGAGGTTTTCATTTTTCTTTCATTTTTATAGTAATCTCAAGTAAGCAAGTATTTAAACACAATTATGAAAACTGCCTCTTTTCAACCAGAATTTCCATTATTTAGGAAAAATATAGGCGAAATGCCCAATGTAGAAACACACTCTGAGCCAAGTGTAGAGACGATAGGTGGCGTGTCTTTACAAGGCACAGATGTCAATGAAGCAATCCACATCTCCCGATTGGGGGTATACTATCGTGCAACAGAAGCCCTGAGAGATATTAACTGTGTTGTGAAACCAGGGCGACTGACAGGAATTTTTGGTCCCAATGGTGCCGGTAAAAGTACGCTGTTAAAAGCCATGTTAGGGTTAGTGCCTTCCCATGGGAGCGTACAGTATCAAGGAAAACCTCTCACACAGCAATTGGAGAAAATCGCCTACGTACCCCAACGAAGCCAGATAGATTGGGCATATCCCGCCACCGTATGGGATGTGGTCATGATGGGAAGAGTCAAGAAAACAGGATGGTTTCGCCAGTTTTCAACAGTCAGCCGCCAAGTAGCAAAAAGTGCGTTACAACGTGTGGGCATGAGTGAATATCGCAACCGCCCGATTGGAGAACTTTCCGGAGGACAGCAACAGCGAGTCTTTTTAGCCCGTGCTTTGGCCCAAGAAGCAGAAATTTTTTGTTTTGATGAACCTTTTGTCGGTATCGATCAAAAAACCCAGAAAGTGATTTTTGAAGTTTTCCAAGAACTTGCTGCGGCACAAAAAATCATCCTTGTTGTTAACCACGACTTAGGGGAATCCATCACCCATTTTGATGACTTAATTTTATTAAATCAGGTATTAATAGCTACAGGTTTCCGACAGCAGGTACTTACCGAGGAAAATTTGTCCCGCGCCTATAGCGGTCAGGTCATGTTTTGGAGAGAAGCAGCGTAACAGTGACCCGTGACCTGGTGTAGGGTGGGTATTGCCCACTCAACTAACAACTAACAACTAACAACTAACAACTAATATGATTCAAGCATTGATTGAGCCTTTACAGTATGGTTTTATGCAAAGGTCGCTGATTGTTGCCATTATAGTCGGTTTGTTGTGTGCTGTTGTTGGCAGCTACCTAATGGTACAACGGTTAGCTTTATTGGGTGATGCTATCAGTCATTCAGTCTTACCGGGACTGGCGATCGCTTTTTTGTTAGGAGGTAATATTTTTGTGGGGGCGTTTATTGCTGGTGTCATCAGTACCATGGCAATTGCTTTCATTAAAACGCGATCGCCTATCAAAGAAGATGCTGCAATGGGGATAGTTTTTTCGGCGTTTTTTGCCCTAGGAATTACGCTGATTACTGTCATTCAAAAAGACAACAAAATTGACTTGAACCATTTCCTTTTTGGAAATATTCTCGGTGTGACTTTTGATGAAGTGCGCGATACTTCTATTATTGCAGCTTTAGTTTTGCTCGTTATCGTTTTGGTGTACAAAGAACTTTTGTTTTATACCTTTGACCCCTTGGGCGCGAAAGCAGCAGGATTACCAGTAAACCGCCTTAATTTTGGACTCATGGTAGTGATTGCTTTAACGATTGTTGCTAGCATGAAAGCTGTAGGTGTCATTCTAGTATTATCACTTTTGATTACACCGGGAGCCACAGCCTATCTATTAGTAAAACGCTTGCATCAAGTGATGATTTTAGGAGCGCTCGTTGGTGTATTCTCTAGTATTACTGGAATGTACCTCAGCTATTTTTATAACTTCCCTTCAGGACCAGCAATTGTGTTGGTTGTATCGGGATTATTTATATTGGCGTTACTTTTTAGTCCCCGACACGGGATTTTTGCTTCTCATAAAGCTAGCAAGTTTTCTCGTTTAGAGAATTAATGCTTCTGCTTTTTTTCAAGCGCAAACAAGCCCCTGCAACAAGACCTATACCAAGCAAGGCAGAAGGTTCCGGTACCTTCTTCCGACGTTCCTCATAGTCATAGGTGACTTTGATAGTTGATTTGGCATATGTAGAGACACTGGATACGATATTACCAGGTCCGGTCACGCTTGATGTCGCAAGAGCTGTAAACAAAAAGTCTAGGTTGCCAAGACCTGTAAAGGACTGTAGTAAGTCACTATTGGTGAAAGTTTTTGTATCGGACACACTGGTTACAAGTCCCTCCAGTGTCTTGCCAGAACTACCATTAAAATCAGTGACTCTGTCAAATCTGCTAACGTTGTAGCTGTATTGCTGTTGGGGATTCAACTCGAATAAAGACGCTCCATCTGGCATATTTAATTTGACCAGACCGGAAAGGTCTACTGTCACTGTCCTTGGTGTTGCGTTTCTGCTTTCAAATTGTGCATCTCCTTTGATATCGCCAGTAAAATCTATCTTTACGCTCTTCAATGTGCCGAGCTGTGAGTTAAATTTTTGGATAGTTAGAGGAGATTGTATGATGTCTGTTAGACCATATCCTTCGTAAGGCACATACTCCTTGTCCATCTCAGTCGGTTTGTATTCTGCCTTGTGCTCAAGAGTTGCTGCACTAGCAACTCCGCTAGATGATACTACGCCTAATACCGTTAATGTGGTAGCTGCAGTTAATATCCCTAAAAGTTTTGTGTTCATCATGTATTACCAGTTGCAAAATTCTGGTCGTATACCTCCGACTCATTTGTAACTTTGCAATTTTGTAAATAGGCTTGATATTTCTACTTATTTTTTTGTAAAATTCACTTCATGATTGATAAGCTACGTCAAATAATCATGCAACCAATTAGAACCTCTTGCTAGTAATTGCTCTAAATTTTCTACTCGCCACAGCTTAGCAGTCCCATCATCTGAGGCAGTCGCAAGATAGTGCCCATCAGGGCTAAAACTCACGCAACTCACTCGGCGCTGATGCCCTTTATATTCTGCGAGTTGGTTACCCCGTAAGTCCCATATTCGGGCAGTAGCGTCGCTGGAGCCAGTGGCAAGGGTTTGCCCATCTGGGCTGAAGCAAACACAGCTGACACGACGCTGATGCCCCTGAAATTCTTTCAGTTGCTTGCCCTGCAAATTCCACAGTATCACGGTGCCGTTGTCTGAGACAGTTGCTAAGTACTGCCCGTTGGGGCTAAAACTTACGCTCCAAAGTATACTTCGGTCTTCTAATTCTACCAGTTGCTTGCCTTGCAAATTCCACAATTTAGCTGTGCCATCAAAAGAGGCAGTGGCTAAATATTGACCATCTGGGCTAAAACTCACGCTATTGACTCGGTTCTGATGTCCTTTGAATTCCACCAACTGGTGTCCTTGCAAGTCCCATAATTTTGCAGTACCGTCAAATGAGCTAGTGGCAAAGTATAGTCCATCCGGACTAAAACTGATACCTCTCACCCGATCCTTGTGTCCTTTAAATTCTCCGAGCTTGTTGCCCTGTAAATTCCACAGTTTAGCTGTACCATCGCCCGAACCCGTGGCAAGATACTGTCCGCTAACATGAAAACTGATGCTGTTAACATCCCCCTGATGCCCTTGAAATTCTACCTGTTTTTTGCCCTGCACGTTCCACAGTCTAATGTCAGCTGAAGCAGTAGCAAGGGTTCGTCCATCTGGACTGAAACTCACGCTCCAAACCCAACCATCATTTCCTTGGAATTTCTGCACTTGCTTGCCGTGCAAGTCCCAAAGTCGGGCGGTACAGTCGCTGGAGCCAGTGGCAAGGGTTTTCCCATCCGGGCTGAAACTGACGCTTCTGACTTTGGCTTGATGCCCCTTAAATTCTATTAAGCGGTTACCTTGTAAGTCCCAAAGTCGGGCAGTGTTGTCGTCTGAGGCAGTGGCAAGGGTTTTCCCATCCGGACTGAAACTGACGCTATTGATATGTCTGTGATGTCCCTCCAGTTTTAGCAGTGGCTTTCCTTGCAAGTTCCAAAGCAGGGTGGTACAATCATTTGACACGGTGACAAGGGTTTGCCCATCCGGACTGAAACTGACCCAATTAACCTTGTGCTGATGCCCCTTAAATTTTACCAATTGGTTGCCTTGCAGGTCCCAAAGTCGGGCAGTGTTATCGTCTGAGGCAGTGGCAAGGGTTTGCCCATCCGGGCTGAAACAGATGCTGTTGACACATTTCTCATGCCCTTGAAATTCTACCAGTTGGCTACCCTGTAAGTTCCACAATCTGGCAGTGAGATCGTTTGAGGCAGTGGCAAGGGTTTGCCCATCCGGGCTGAAACAGATGCTATTAATATGTCCTTCATGCCCTTGAAATTCTACCAGTTGCTTACCCTGTAAGTTCCACAGTCGGGCGGTGCGATCGCTTGAGGCAGTAGCAAGGATTCGTCCATCCGGGCTGAAACTCACACTTCTAACCTCGTCCTGATGCCCTTGCAACCGATTCTTTTCTTGAATGTTGTCAAGAATCTGCTGTAAAGCTAGCAGTGGACTCAGTGCGGGATATTTCTCAAAAGATCGACCATCTTGAACTCGTGCTTGCAACTGTTTTCCAGCTTCCATTGCCGTCAATAAGGCGTCCATCTGGGAAAACTCGAACTTTCGTAAAGCTCTCAATCCTGCTAACTCCAATTCTGTACCGATAAGCGCTTCTTCTCGCGCTGCTTCTGCTTCCTTGAGCTTAATCTGAGCTTCTTGAATTTCTTGCTTAACCTTATCTCGTTCTGCTTCTGAATCGGCTAAATCTTTCCTCACCTGTTGAACTTTTGCTTCCAAACTCTGGCGATCGCGCTCAACCTGTGCTAGCACCAACTCAGCTTGCTTTCGTTGTTCTTCTGCTTTGTGGCGTTGTTTTCTTTCTTTTTCGAGTTCTGCTATTAATTCTTTTAACTTTGGTTCTTGTTGTTGGCGAATCAATGCGGCTAAATAATCATGTACTAATTGATAGCGATCGTCTGGAAATTCCGGCAACAAAACCACCAAGCCGGAATCCACAAAAATCTTGAGCACTAAATCTAATTGGCTAGCTTCTGCGGTAAAATTTGCCATTAATACCTGCAAATCCCGTTCTACTTCAGCACGAGTTTTCAAAGGGCGAGTCCCTTTTTCATCTGTCAGCAAGTACAGCACTAACTCAGCTGCTTCCTTGTTTTCAGAACCGCAGTCTGATACGACTTGTGCCAAGTAGCGCTTCACAAGTTCGTTCTTAGGACCGCAATTTCTATACTGAACTAACGTTGTGATGTTCTCCGTTTGTAACTGCGCTCCCACAACTTGTAACTCAATCGGGCGCACTTCTCCTAACTCATCTGCTAAATCGTTTACTAGTTCCTCAATTAAAGCAGGATCTAAGTTAAAATTAGACCGATTTGTTAACTGTTGAATAATCAATTCGGTATCAGCAGGTGAAAAATTTCCTAACGGGTAGAGGACATTTTTGCTGAGAATATCATTGCCAATTGGTGCCATGCAGGATAAACGATTGCACTCCAACAAATAATGCAAGTAATCTTCTCGTAACGACAAAATTACCTTTACAGGAAGAATTTGAAAACATTCTCCCAAAAACTTAAAAAATTGCCGCCTTTCAGTCGCCCCAGGATAGACGAAGAAGAATTCTTCAAACTGATCGAAAATGAGCACCGTCCGTAGATTGCGCGACTCCATTTGCCCCATTTGTGCCAAGATAGCGGTTGGGGAATCTAAAGAAGTCGTTAGGTGTATCCCATTTTTTTCCAGGGCTTCTGCTAACAGCCGTCCCAACTCCGCAACCCAACTCGTGTAAACGTGCATCAATACAGGCAAAGTATCCTGAGTCCCAATAGCTTTTTGTTTAAGTGCTGGTAACAGTCCCCCATTCACCAACGAACTTTTCCCTACCCCAGACTGTCCGTGAATCACAATTAGCTTGTAATCATTGCGACCAATTCGCTCAATTAAACGCTGTACATCTAGCAGCCGCCCGGAAGCCACAATTTCTAGAGCCACAGTTTCCTGATTTTCTACTTGTCTCAGTGCTAATTCTGCCTGTCGTTGTGGCTGTATTCGACTCGCACCAACAAACGAGCGGAACCCATATTGTTGCTCAATCGATTGTCGCTCTAGCTTAATTTCAAAGGCTTTGAGATATTCCTGTTGCTGAAAGTATACCTGCTGTAAATAACTTAGAATGTCAAGATACAAACAAGGGTTTTCTTCAGGATTTCCTACTTTTGTGGCTTCTTCTAAATTGCCGATCGCTTTTTGTGTTTGACCCAGATGTTGCTGCGCTTTTGCTAGAATTAACAAATATCGACTGTTGTCTAATCGCTCGTCAATCCCTAAATTTTCAAGCGTTTGCCTGTTATCTATTGCTAATAAAATTTCTAGGGCTTTCTTCGCTAACTGATAGGCATCATCCCAACGTTCTTGTGCCAGAGCCACTTCAGCTAGAAAGCCGTAATCCCTTGCTAATTCAATTGGTTTATCTTGAGCTTGGTGATACTGTAAAGCTTTTTGAGCAAGAGTTTGTAACTGCTGCCAATTCTGCAAATCTCGAAGAATTTCACCGAATTTCAGAATTGAGTTAGAACTTAAATTTATCGTGTTAATTTGTTCAACAATATGAAAACATTCCTGAATATAACGCCTGGTGTTTTGCAAATCTGGATGATTTTGTTCCCGATACCGAGGAGTTTTTACATAATAGCAGAAGGCAATATCAATTAGGAGTTTTACTTGTTGGTTTAAATGGCGTTCTTGCTGCCAAAGTTCTAATCCTTTTTGATAATGCTTGAGAGCTGCATCGAGGTTCCCATTAGCATATTCGACTTCACCCAGTAAGGATTCTATAATTGCTCTTAGTTCTGGGTTTAAGACTTGTTGGCGACTTTGTAAAGTATGACAAGCTAGTTTTATTTCCCGACGAGCTTCTAAATTGAGGGTTAAATTTCCCTCAAAGAATTGCTTGGAGGTTTTCTTTAAAAAGTCAATCAATTCCTCAGTGGCGATCGCAAACTCTGTACTAATCGCCCAACTTTCAAAATCAGGGGCTACCTGCATCAGTTTCTTAAGGACTTCATCATCAATCCAAAGAACCAGTGGAAAATGAAAACTCTTCCGAAAATCCTCCCTCACCTGATTGGTTAGAGTCAATAGCCCTTCAAGATCGGTGACTGATTCCAAGCCAAATACCATTAAGACATCTGGCTGTGCTTCCCCAAATTCTTTCTGAATCCTCCCGTAGAGGGTTTTTTCTGATGCTTTCAATTCCAGGATGCGAATTTCGACGTTCGTCAGTTCTTGCAACCGCTTGACCAAACACAAGCGCAAGCTGGCATAGTTACAACGAGCTAAAAACAGCTTGAACCGACCAACAGAGGCTTCAATTCCCCATGCTAATCCTTCTAACTGACTCTCGTTGTCAGCCGCAACATCAATGGCACTTTCATGCGACGCTTTGCTATCGGATCGGTCTAAGTCACTCATGGGCGCAACTCTTTCGCCTCTGCCAAAATCGGGTTGACATCAAACCAAGACTCTCCGCGATCGCGATATTCAAACACCAGCCGACTCCGGATCAGCGTTTGGTATCCCCGGTCACCACTGACTTTTTTCCGTTGCTGGACTTCACGCAGCAATTTCCATTCTGCGTCAGAAATGGGCATTGTCTTCAGCTAAATTTGGAAAAGCTCTAGCAAGCACCATTTGTCGCAGCAATGCCATTCCCACTTCACATTTATGACCATTTTGGAACTGTACGGGTACCATGGGTAGCACTTTGGGTTCTTCTGAAAAACGCTGAGTGAGATTGCCATAGTCACTGGAAAACTTCAGCGCTAGTGGCATTGTATAGACTAGATGACAATTCAATTTTGTTAGACACTCAGCTTGATCGACAAAGAGATATTCCTGTTGAGGACGTCCCCAAGGTTTCTGGCGATTATCGATGCGATCGAGATTATCAACAATGACTACCAGCCCTTTTTTTCCCTGCTGTTTCAGCGTGGCGATCGCGGGTTCTAGCAGTTCCTGATTAATTGCTTGCAACAGCTGAGTTTTCTGCGGTCCTAGATACTGGTTAAGCCGTTCTCGCAGTGTCGCATCATTTTTGACTCGAGTCGTGATTTCACCAATGCCAAATGCAACAGAAACCTTTTGGTTTTCTGAAGTGTAACCAATATCGCCGATTTTGGGAAGCCCTGTAATTTCCGGAGGCTTCAATTTAAACCCCGTTACCTCAACGTTTAAAATCTTCCACGCTCCGTGTAGCAAATCTTTTAACCGGTTAGGTTCTTTGAGCAAGAGATTTTCCAAGCTTTGACTGACTCGATGGGCGATCGCGAGCAGAACATCTACAATATCAACATCTGCCATTTCCAAGTCTTCACTGGACTCAAAATAAACCACATGAAAGCCTTCGTGTTCGAGTTCTGTTTTGAGCCTTAATAACTCTGTAGATTTGCCACAACCAATATGCCCGGTAAATAGGACACATGTGGGGTTATCGGGTGAGAAAAATGTAATGTTATCTTTCAGTTGTTCTATGATTTTACCGCCTCGTACTGAGGAAAAGTCAATGTAATATTTCCTGTCTTCTGGATTTGCTACAACTAGGGTTTTTCCAGGGTCAGTTGCCTGAAAAAATTTTCGTAAATCTACTGTCATGCTAGTTTACAATAAGTTAATCTTCTCAGAGGTCATTTATAAAGTAGGTTGGGTTGAGGAACGAAACCCAACAATAAGGGTTCAACGTTGAATTTCGTTCCTCAACCCAACCTTCTAAGGATACGTTTAACCAAGCAGGTTTTACGGAAATTATCCCAAATATAGCAATTCTCACTTTCTTGAAGTTGTTATATCTCATTCACCTTATCTATATTTTTGAGAAGTTAGGTAAGCTAACAGTAGCAGTCTAATCCTCAAAAAAATCATGGCAAGTAGTCCGACAATTCTAGCTCTAGACTTCGATGGTGTCATTTGCGACGGACTGATTGAGTACTTTGAGGTATCTTGGCATACCTATTGTCAAGTTTGGTTACCTGATGACCGGATTCCACCTGATGATTTAGCTTCCAAGTTCTATCGGCTAAGACCGGTGATTGAAACGGGTTGGGAAATGCCTGTACTCGTTAAAGCCCTCGTTCAAGAAATCGCCGAAGAAAAAATTCTTCAGGATTGGAGTGCGATCGCACAACAAATTTTACAAGCGGATAATTTCAAACCAGCAGAAATTGGTAGTAAACTAGACAAATACCGAGATGAATGGATTGCTACCGATTTAGATGGTTGGTTGAGTCGGCACAGATTTTATCCAGGGATCGTTGAGAAACTCGAAGCGACAACCTCAAGTTCAACTAAGTTATATATCGTCACTACGAAAGAAGGTCGCTTCGCACAACAACTGTTAGCACAGCAAGGGGTTGAACTACCAAAAGATGTGATTTTTGGTAAAGAAGTGAAGCGTCCCAAGTACGAGATTTTGCGAGAATTAATTCAAGTGGAAAATATTGCGCCTGAAAGTTTGTGGTTTGTAGAAGATCGATTGAAAACTTTACAGTTAGTCAAACAGCAACCGGATTTGGAGCAAGTGAAACTCTTTTTTGCGGACTGGGGCTACAATACGGCAGTAGAAAAAGTGACTGCTAAAAACGATTCCCGAATTCATTTGCTGTCACTTGCTCAGTTTGCTGGAGATTTTTCTGATTGGTTAGTGGTTAATGGTTAGTCGTTAGTGGTACTTTTTTACTACTAACCATTAATCGTGTACGGGCGCAATGCCTTGCGCCCCTACTAACTACTAACCACTAACAACCAACCACTATGCTAGATCTCACTAAACTTACAGCACAAATGCAAGGTTTGAGCCAGCACTTGACTCAAGAAGCAGTTGCTAGTCGCCATCGTTTGGAATTGGCTCAGAAACATCTTCAAGATGCACTACCCTCTCAGTTGGAGTTAGTACAGAAACAAGAAAATTGGCGCGATCGCATTTTGTTTGCCAATGCCACCCCGGTAGAACCACTGAATACTTGTGTTGAGATTCAAACTCCTCCTAAAATGCATACAGTGATTGCTACTGATGGTTCCCAAATAGCTCCGAGCCATCATGAAATAGCGTATTGTTATCTCCTCAACATTGGTAGAGTGGTTTTGCATTACGGACAAAACCGTCACCCACTTTTAGATAGTTTACCTGAAATATTCTATCGACCGGAGGATTTATACGCTTCCCGTCAATGGGGTATTCGTACTGAAGAGTGGATGAGTTTCCGGCGGACAGCTAGCGAAACAACTGTATTAGCAGAACTGGCTTGCAGTGCTAAAGGGGGACACCGAGACAAGGAAACAGAAGAAGTTCCAACACTGGCAATGGTGGATGGATCTTTAATTTACTGGTTTTTGGAACAGTTGCCTTTTGATGCACGCCAACAAATACTACCCCCCATTTTGGAAGCTTGGCGGAAATTGCGCGATGCCAAAATTCCCTTAATGGGCTATCTCAGCGCTGCCCGCAACGTTGAAGGGATAAACTTTTTACGTCTTGTAGCTTGTCCCCACCCAGTACCCGATTGTACAAGTTTTTGCCCCAATCAACAGGAGAAAGTTCCGTGTAAAATATTTGAACCCCTGCGAGACACTGCTCTTTGGTCAACTCAACTCAAACCCGGACAGAGAGGTCCTTTGTGGCGCAGCAATGCTCGTATTCTTGACTTGTATGAAGACCAACAGATTTACTTTTGTTATATACACGTAGGTGCCGAAATTGCTCGCATAGAAGTACCATCATGGGTGGCTAAAGACACAGATATGTTCGAGCGCTCCTTGGGGCTAATGCTCGGACAAGTACAGAAAGGGTACGGTTATCCTGTGGCTATAGCTGAAGCGCACAATCAAGCTGTGGTGAAAGGTGGGGATAAAGCAAGGTTCTTTTCCCTGCTAGAGCGACAAATGATTAGGGCGGGGTTAAAAAATGTAGGAACTTCTTACAAGGAAGCAAGAAAGCGAGGGAGTATAGCATAGTTAGCAAGAGCATCAGGAGGACATAAGTGCATGCCACACGAAAAGCGCTATTATACCCGTGATGAGTATTTAGCTATCGACCAAACAACTGGCTACAAAAGTGAGTATCTAGATGGAGAAATCGTGCCGATGATGGGAATTACAACTGAACACAATCAAATTACAGGTAACATTTATGCTTACCTGAAATTTGGTCTCAAAGGAAAAAATTACCGGGTGTATTTCAGTAATGTCCGCTTGTGGATACCGCGTTACAATCAATACACGTATCCAGATGTGATGGTTATTGATGGAGAACCGTTTTATGAGGGTACAGATAATACAACAGTCACCAATCCCTTGTTAATTGTTCAAGTTTCATCAAGGTCAACAACCAATCATACTGACTCAGATAGATTTCGTTTTTATCGGTCAATTCCTGAATTCCGTGAATATGTCTCAATTGACCAAAATAGTTGTTATGCAGAACAATATACTAAAAACTCAAAAGGCAATTGGATATTAACTGAGTATGACACTGTTAATTCTTTGTTAACGTTTGATTCTATTGACTTTCAACTTTCTTTTATTGATATTTACGAGTTGGTCAATCTTCCTAATATGACTTTAAGTGAAGGTGCAAGGATTGATTATGGCTTTTAGAGGATATTTGGAAACTATCAGCTTTATAGAATGATCTACTACGTCAATAGTTGCATAGTCTACTGTCAGAAAAAACAACACAGTAGTTTCACCATCATAAGGTTTCTCCTTGGAAACTCGGTTTCTAGCAGCGCGAACAACTCTATCTCTCGCAGTACTGAGGACTGTCTATAAAACCCAATCTTCCAAAGCGACGGGTTCTGTTGGGTCATTATAACGGACTACTTTCCCACGCATTGGATAAAGATTTGTTTCTGGTTGACTAGATGGTGTAACAGCCTGCTGTGGAGTTTTAGCTTCGAGAATAATTACCTCTACAGCGTCCCCTGCATGAAAAGGTAGGCCTTGGAGCATCAAAGTTCCATTTTCAGTTAAAACAGCTTCTACTTTATGAGCATTTATCTTGCTACTCAAACCCTTTTTGAACAAGCATAACATTTTCAAAGGCGATCGCCCTCAAGTTATGGTGCGATTCGTGATGAGTCGAGAGTATCGATAGTTATGAAGTTTTTTGGAAAAAATTTTATTTTAATTTAATAATTTAAGTGATGATTTTTGAGCCTGTTTGGGAAACCTATATTTAGCGAGGATGGAATAGACTTCTTGCAGGGTTCTGGTTGTATTCCAGCTTTTGTTTCCCAGACCAATACGCTACCCTAGCGAGATAAAAAAGTCCGCATATAATAGCGGACTTTTTAATTATTACGACTAAATTTATAAAACGCAAAAAACTAGTATGAGTGATGACAAAGAAACAGAGATGAGCTACTCGCAATTCTTCTCCCGATCTAATGATTTATTGTGCATTGCTAGTTTTAATGGCTATTTCAAGTTTTTCAATCCAATGTGGACAAAAACTTTTGGTTGGTCAGATTGGGAATTTACAAACAAACCTTTTATTGATTTTGCTCATCCAGAAGACCGTCATGCTTGTAGTGTTGCTTATTTAAAACTTGCTGCAGGTGAGGAAGTCTTTGGTTTAGAAAATCGTTTTTTGTGTCAGGATGGCTCTTACAAATGGTTGTCATGGAATGCAACTGCATCTGGTGATGAACGATTGATTTATGCGGTTGCTAGGGATATCACTGCTCGTAAAGAAAATGAAGTATCACAACAACAGTATATCAAGGAATTAGAAGCTTTAAAGTTTGCTTTAAATATTCACTCGCTAGTAGCTATTACTGACCGATACGGTAGAGTCACTTATGCTAATGAAAAGTTTTGTGAGGTTTCGAAATATTCAAAGGAAGAATTAATAGGACAAGATCATCGTATTGTTAATTCTGGCTATCACTCTCAAGACTTTTTTAAAAATTTGTGGAGAACAATTTCTCAGGGAAATCTTTGGAAGGGAGAAATTAAAAATAAAGCCAAAGATGGAACGTATTACTGGGTGGACACTCTGATTGTTCCATTTTTAGATAAAGTTGGAAAACCCTATCAATATGTTGCAATTCGTACAGATATTACACAGCGGAAACTTTCAGAACTAGCTTTGTTAGAGCGATCGCGTTTATCATTACTAAGTGCAGAAATTAACTTAGCCATATCACAAAGCAGTTCCCTTCCTGAAATCCTTCAAAGCTGTACAAAAACGTTGTCTCAGTATTTAGACACTGCTTTTGTTTGTATCTGGACTTTTGAGAATCAAACACATCAAATCCAATTACAAGCAGGTATTCGCTGTACAGATAGAACTTGCCAAACTTTAACAAACAGTCAAGATTTTCCCAATCATGCGGTTTTAGCTAACAGTATCATTGGTTTAATGACAAAAAACAATCAAGCTCTTTTTAATGAAGAAATTACTTTGAAGAATGAAGAATATTTTTTAGAACCTTTTTTATCAAATTTTCTTTTAGCTGCCTATCCGTTAATCATCGAGCAGCAATCTATCGGAATTTTAGCTTTGTTTAGCAAAGAGTTATTTAGCAATCCCACTCATAATTTATTAAATTGGATTGCTAACAGTGTAGCAGTAGCCATCGATCGCATATGGGCACGAGAAGAACTTTTGAGCCGTCGGGAAGCTTTGTTACTCCGTCTTGCCAGTCAAATCCGAAATTCTTTAGAACTCAATACAATTTTGGCAACAGCTGTCAGCGAAATTCGCAGCTTATTGCAAATTGACCGTTGCTATTTTCTCCGATATTTACCAAACTTGCCTCAGCCAACATTGACTATTACCCATGAAGCGCGAAACTCCGACTTACCCACTATGTTAGGCAATATTCCAGTACAAAAAGTCCCCTTTTTAGTCAATATATTGCTGAATGGAGAATTACTTTGTATTGATGCTATTAATAGCACGTGCTTCATAGATTGCTATACGCAAGAGTTTTTATCGAAATTTGGCATACAAGCTCAAATTTTATTACCAGTCAAGAATAATTCTGGTGAATTTGGAGCTATTGTTTGCAGTCATAGCTGTGAGAAACGTATTTGGAGTCATAGCGAAATTAGTTTGCTACAAGCTGTGACAGATCAATTAGCGATAGCGATCGATCATGCCCAACTTTATAGAGAGAGTTGTGCAGCTACTTTAGCAGCACAAACCCATGCAGAAAAACTTTCGGAAACTTTGCAAAAGTTACAAGAAACTCAAGCCCAACTCATTCAACATGAAAAGATGTCTAGCTTGGGACAACTTGTAGCGGGAGTTGCACATGAAATTAACAATCCAGTTAACTTTATTCACGGCAATATTACCCATGCAAGTGAGTATATACAAGATTTGCTAGAGCTATTAAAACTTTATAACCAACATTATCCTTATCCCGCTCCTGAGATTCGATATTTTGGTGAAGAAATTGAAATAGAGTTTCTTGCTGATGACCTGAGCAAGCTACTATCTTCTATGAAACTAGGAACAAATCGTATTCGCGAGATTGTTCTGAGTTTGAGAAACTTTTCCCGCCTTGATGAAGCTGCAAAAAAGCCAGTAGATATTCACGAAGGTTTAGAAAATACACTGTTGATTTTACAGCATCGATTGAAATCTAATAAGTGCAATATTTCTCTGGTCAAAGAATATAATCATTTGCCTTTAGTAGATTGTTACCCAGGTCAATTGAACCAAGTTTTTATGAATATTTTGACTAATGCAATTGATGCTTTGGAAGAGGGAAACGGGCATGGGGCAATGGGCATAGAAATAACTCCCAACACCCAATGCCCAATGCCCACTGCCCATAGCCCTACAATTCACATTAGCACCGCAGTTACGAGTAACAATTTTGCCCTTATTCAGATTGCTGATAACGGGTTTGGGATGACAGAAGATATCAGAAAACGATTGTTTGACCCATTTTTTACAACAAAACCTGTGGGTAAGGGAACAGGGCTGGGGCTATCAATCAGTTACCAAATTATTGTAGAAAAGCATGGCGGAAGTTTGAAATGTATATCAGAACCTGGTAAAGGTACAGAGTTTTTGATTCAAATTCCCATTAGCTCGAATTAAAATAGAAATGACGTGGTTTTAGCAATTTTACCCCACCCTAACCCTCCCCTTGTAAAGGGGAGGGAACCGGATCTCCAATCTCCCCCCTTTCCAAGGGGGGACTAAGGGGGGTAAATCCAAATCTCCAATCTCCCCCCTTTCCAAGGGGGGACTAAGGGGGGTAAATCCAAATTTGTGACACAGTAGTTTAAAAAGAAGACTATACGTCAATAGAATAACAGAAGAAGAAATATTTTTAAACAAGAAGCTATGCAAAATTTAAGCACATCTCAAACAACAGGGCTAGGTTTCGAGCTTTTTCATGTTCAAACGAATACATCTTTTGAGTTGCCCCCAAATCTTGCTGTAATTCGTGTCGGCAAACAAAATGAGCAAATTGCACCAGATATTAATGTCACATTCTTACCAGATGCCGACATTGTTTCTCGATTACATTTAGAAATTCAACTAGAAGAAAATACCTACTATATTACTGATAGCGGTAGTTCTAACGGGACTTTTCTCAATGAGTTGAAGTTAGAACCAAGAAAGCGCTATCCCCTTCAAGTTGGAGACAAAATCAACCTCGGTCAGGAAGAAAAAGTTACCTTTATATTTCAGCATAAACAAAATCTGGTTGTTCCTCCTAATGCCCCCATCAGTAAACCTACAGTGCTTCAACCGGAAATCGTACATAATACCCAACCAACTCAAGTGGATCGTAACAGCAAGTTTGTAGGTGCGGGTTTGATGCTCATTGGTATTTTGTTATTTGCAGCTAACACACAAATTGGTATTTTTCTGCGTATCCCAACCGTTTTGATGTTAATAGTAGGGGCTGTTCTTGTGTTGTGGCGTCGCGATTATCGCACCATCGGATGGGTTTTGATAGGGCTGGGAGTTGCATTTATGATTTTTACAGGGAATTTATTTGCCTCGTTCAATCTTTTGGCTATTCTTTTCGCCTCTGCTTTGTTTGCCGCAGGGTATCAGTTATTTAAAACTGGTAAAGTTTTGAATTATAGTTTGCAATCTCTCAAGGGATTACTAAAGCAATAAGAGATTTTTTTGTATTTCTTGTTTCTCGTGTCTCTTTCGTTTCTCGTGTCTCTTTCGTTTCTCGTGTCTCGTTCGTTTCTCGTGTCTCGTTCCCAGGTTCTACCTGGGAATGCATATTTCGAGGGTCTGCCTCAACGCTGTAGAAAGTAATTTATGCGGCGCATAATATTATCTATAAAATCTCTTTATTTGTCTGTACGCTACCGTACATTTATCAGTTGATTTTTTGTGGAAAGCCAACTTAGAAAGTGTTTCCAAAACATAAAGTTATCTAATTATTGTTTTCACATTCATTATTATAATTGAGAAATTTTGTCAAGGTACTTGTGACAGTTTTTATCCTCTGACTATTTAAGTCTTTAGATATACTCATAACATACTTTTTTTCAAATATAGTTGAAACCTACAACTAAAATGAGCTTTTTAAATTTTCTCATACCCACTGTCTACTTTGGTATGAGGTATTTCATAAACGAACTATTAGCCAGATTTTTATGATACTGTTCAAGCCGGAAAATTACTTAATTTTAGTTGTTGATGACATGTGCGACAATTTGCAAATTATTGCAACCTTATTAGAGCAAGTAGGTTACAAAGTTACTCATGCTTCTAACGGAATGGAAGCTTTAAAGCTTCTTCAAGTAGTAAAGCCCCATTTAATTTTATTGGACTTAATGATGCCCGAAATGAACGGCTTGGAAGTATGTGAAAAACTTAAAGCCGATCCAGAGTTTGCTGAAATTCCGATTATTTTTCTCACCGCTAGTAATCAGCAAGAGCATCTACTACAAGCTTTTAAAAAAGGGGCGGTTGATTACATCACTAAACCGTTTGAGGCTCTAGAACTCTTTGCCCGTGTACGGACACATTTAGAGTTGAAATATGCGCGAGAGGAATTGAAAAAATTGCTGCACCAGCAAAAGGAATTGATTCAAGAGTTAGAAAGATTAGCTCACACCGATTCGTTGACCGGAGTGTGGAACCGTCGTTATTTGTTCACTTTAGTAGATCAAGAATTCAACCGCTCTCTCCGTTATCATCGTCCCTTCGCTGTACTCATGATAGATATTGATCATTTCAAAAAAATTAACGATACCTATGGTCACACGATTGGAGATGAAGTGCTTATCGTCATGGCACAAACTGTTTTGAATTGTCTGCGGTCTGTAGATTTTTTTGGTAGAATAGGCGGTGAAGAATTTATGGCATTTCTGCCAGAAACTGACATTGATGCAGCAGTCGCAACATCTGAACGTATCAGAAAAACATTTGAAAAGTTAGTCATTTCGGCTCAGGGACAACTAGTATCAATCACACTCAGTATTGGAGTGGCTACACATAAATTAGGGGATGAAACTGTGAATGTTATTATCCAACGCGCTGATAAGGCACTTTATCAAGCTAAGAACCTTGGGCGCAACCAGGTGGTTGCAGATACTTAAAATTTAGTGAACCCCTGGAAATCAAAGCGGGGTAGACAAGGGTATCGACAAAATCACGTCTTCAACACAACATTCACCGTTACTTTCATCCCTGCCTTCACCAGCATATTAATCAGTTTATCTACGCTAAACCGACTAATTTCACCATTCATCAAATTACTTATCCGTGGCTGCGGTTCACCAAAAAAGTCAGATGCCTGTTCTTGAGTCCAGCCACGCTCTAAAATGTATTGTCGTAATTTTAACATGAGATCGGTCCGTACTTTTAGATTCGCAGCTTCTTCAGTATCAAAACCGAGATCCTCAAACACGTTTTCACTACCTTGAATCACTGCCATTGTTGTACCTCAATTGTTCTCATTATCCATTTGTTCTTGTCTGAACTGAATCATTTCTTTATAGCGCTGTTGTGCAATTTTAAAGTCTTGTTTTGAAAAGCATGAAGTACATAAACAGCTTCCTCAAATTTGGCAACATAAAAGACACGATAGGCTTCGTCAGTACGAATGCGAATTTCTTCGACTCCCTTGCCAACAATCGGCATTGCTTTGAAATCTGTCGGCTATCATAACAGGTCGTTGCGCGCCTCCCTTCATGCGATAAGCCTCTGGCGATACGCTGCGCGTATCGCCAGACTACATCGCCACCAACCCCAACATCACCTCATCGCTTTGTATTACAAATGTAACAACAAACGACATACTTAAAAAAAAGCTTAAATAAGGAAGTAATCAACTCAAATTTGGTATTATTCCTAATGTTTATTAAAAGTTGGAAATTGTACCAAGTTTCTGGTATTCGTTGAAGTGAAAAAATAACTATTAGTTTTTGTCAAGGTGTCTAACTCATGATCGCTAAACTACTTAAGAGAAAATTGACAGTTCTTTTTCAAGGCTTAGATGTCGATAAAAACGGCTTTGTAGAGCGAGAAGACTTCGATCAAATTACTGCTAATTTTGCGCGGATACGTGGTTGGGAACCTGGTTCATCTGATTATGAAAATCTGCATAATCAGCTGATCTCAATGTGGGAAGATTACTGGATTGATGCCGATCTTAATAAAGACAACAAAGTTTCTTTAGATGAATTTATTGAAAGTTACAGTAAGCAATACGCTATAGATAAAGACTCTTCAGCAGCAGCTTGGCAAGAACCAATGGCGACTTTATTTGAAGTAATAGACATCAATGGTGATGAAAAAATTGCTTTAGAAGAATACAAGCAGTTGCTCACGGCATTTGGTTTTAATGCGACTGGGTACGAAGAAATTTTTCCAAAACTTGATACCAACGGTGATGGTTATATCTCCAAACAAGAGTATTTACAGCTGATAAAAGAATACTGTGGGGAGAACCCAGAAGCTACTGGTAACTTGTTTTATGGTTATTACTGATATTGCAAACAAATGTAGCGATATCGCCTTCAAGGCGATACGCGTAGCGGTGGGGAGGGTCAAATCTGATAGTCCCACATGGAAACTTTGCCACAAAATTGATTTGCAGGAACAGCTGCTAACATTTTCTTAGGATAGGGGAGATTTAAGTTATTCATGAGTTCAATAAACTGGTTGCGGCTGCGTCCCACAAACCGGGGGTTCCAAGATTTTTCTTCTCCGATGGTGGATACTGTTCGTCCTTGATAGTCATGACCGGGATACACTAAGGTGTCTTCTGGTAAAGCAAATAGTTTTTGAGTCACGACATCATATAACATTCCTGCATCACCGTTTTGAAAGTCGGTACGACCACAACCTCGGATAAACAAAGCATCTCCAGTTAACAAATACGTTCCATTTACTAGATATGCCATATGGCTGTCTGTATGTCCGGGAGTTGCGATCGCTTGAATTCTCACACTTCCTAATTCCAGTATCGCCCCATCTTTAGTGTAGTCATCAGCACCGATAGTTGCAGCTTTTTCAGGGACAATACTCAAACAGCCCGTCAACTCTCTCAATTTATCTCCTCCGGTGATGTGGTCTGCATGAATGTGGGTTTCCAGACAGTAGCGTAAAGTCAATCCCAGTTCTCGCAAGATTTGAAGGTCACGTTCGACTTGTTCCAACACAGAGTCTACCAGATTTGTTACGGAAATTTACCTCCGCTAATTGTCATGATTTTCTGACACAAACAAATAAAGAGTTTGCTCTTCTCTCTGCGCTCTCTGTGCCTCTGCGGTTAAATAAATTACTTTTCAACCGCAGAGACGCAGAGAGCGCAGAGGAAAGAGGAGTTATTTGTCATATAATGATTTACTCCCGAATCCCTATAAAATAACCGCTCTTCTACTCTTCTTTCTTCGTGTCCTTTGCGTCTTTGTGGTTCATTAAAACTTTATAATTTAAACAAGAATCCTATATATTAAGTAAGTTGATAAGCACAAATTAAAATATGTAACACAAAGTAAAATTTCTGTATTTTACTCGTAGTTGCGGTGCATGCGCTAAAGCGCAACTACAAGCCTAAAAGCATCCTACGTTTAATTTGTTTGAGCTACTGAAGTAAAAACAAAGCAGCCAGAAAATCCAATATAAAACCTTTCTACCGTCAGCCTTCTTCCAAAAATATGGCAAATCAAACACTAGGTCTCGAAAAAAATCTGTATGATTACTTATTATCAGTCTCCGTGCAAGAACCAGAAGTTTTAACACAACTGAGAGAAGAAACAGCCCAACACCCAATGAGCCAGATGCAAATTGCTCCAGAACAAGGACAGTTTATGGCTTTATTGGTTAAATTGATGGAGGCAAAAAGAACATTAGATATAGGGGTATTTACGGGGTATAGTGCGCTGGTTGTCGCTCTAGCATTACCACCAGACGGAAAAGTAGTGGCTTGTGATGTCAGTGAAGAGTATACAGCGATCGCTCGTCGTTACTGGCAAAAAGCAGGTGTGGCAGATAAAATAGACCTACACATTGCCCCTGCTATGGAGACATTAGATCGCCTGCGATCGCAAGGAGAAACTTTTGATTTTGCCTTCATTGATGCAGACAAAAGTAACTACGATAATTACTACGAGCAAGCTTTACAATTGATGCGTCCTGGTGGGTTAATTGCTATTGATAATGTTTTGTGGTCGGGAAGAGTTGCAGACCCTCAAGTGCAAGATAATAGAACAAATCGCATGCGTGCTTTTAATGAGAAATTGTATCAAGATTCAAGAGTCGCAATCAGTTTAGTACCAATTGCTGATGGTTTAACTTTGGCATTAAAAAAAATTGCTAATGGTTAATATTAGCAACCCCTCTTCTTCGCTAATTCTATCTGTCGCTGCTTTTCCATCTGACGTGCTTTTTTCTCCTCAGAAAGGGTATCAAAACAGTGAGGACAGGAAATACCTTCTTCATATTGAGGAGAAGTTTTGTCTGATTCAGCAATGGGATGTCCGCAACTCGAACACAAATCGTAAGTTCCCGGTTCTAAACCGTGACGAACAGCGATCCGTTCGTCAAAAACAAAACATTCACCTTCCCACAAACTCTCAGACTCTGGGACTTCTTCTAAGTATTTCAGAATTCCGCCTTTTAAGTGATAAACTTCTTCAAACCCCTGAGAAAGCATAAAGGAAGAGGCTTTTTCACAACGAATTCCACCGGTACAGAACAAAGCTACTTTTTTGTGTTTCTTGGGGTCTAGTTGATGAAAAACATATTCTGGAAATTCGCTGAATGACTTTGTATTGGGATTTTGCGCTTTTTGGAAAGTACCAATGCTCACCTCGTAGTCATTGCGCGTGTCGATAACGGTGACTTCTGGATCGTTTATGAGAGTATTCCAATCTTTGGGATCGACATAAGTGCCAACTTGTTCGTTTGGGTTTACCTCTGATAACCCAATGGTGACAATTTCTTTCTTCAGTCGCACTTTCATGCGTTGAAACGGTGGGGACTCTGCGTGTGATTCTTTGTGTTCCAAATCTGCCAAACGGGGATCGCTACGCAAAAAGGATAATACTGAATCGATCGCTTGACGAGAACCTGCGATCGTACCGTTAATGCCTTCTGGTGCTAGCAGAATCGTCCCTTTAATATCTTGTGCTTGACAAAAAGATAACAAAGGCTCTTGTTTCTCAGCAAAGTCTGGCAAACTAACAAATTTATAAAGTGCAGCAACGACTAAAGACATTTTTTCACGAATCCCCTTTCCGCAAACCAGGAATTTAAGCTATGATACTTCTGTTAGTGTAAATCACTTACACTTCCTATCTTAAGGGGGTATAGCTCAGTTGGTAGAGCGCCTGCTTTGCAAGCAGGATGTCAGGAGTTCGAGTCTCCTTACCTCCATAATCAGTGACCAGTGACCAGTGACCAGTAATTAGGGTTAGGTATCTAATCGTCTTCGTATTCTGCCCATGAGTTTGGAGTTTCGGAGACTGCTACTTTGAGTTGCACGCCGGGAGGTACTCTTTTTTTGGTTTCATCATAAATATACTTGGCAATCATCTCAGCCGTTGTTTCATACTCAGGTGGCATGACTTCATTGAGTACGCAGTGGTCAAGCCCTCCTTTTTTCACATCCTGTTTTGCCCAGCGCAAGGTTCTAAAATCAGCCACCATAACTTCATGGGGACAGTATTGCGAGGAGTGCAGTTTTGATGAAGTTGCATCAATTCTTACTTTGTAAGTATGACCGTGCAATCGACCACATGGTCCATCGTAGTCTCGGATGTAATGGGCGCTATCAAAAGTAAATTCAGTGACTAATTTCCACTTAGGCATTTTTATATCCTTTAATCATTGCCACCGGGTAATCGGGATTGGCAGGATTTGGTATCAATTGTTGATTTTTACAATCTACAACTAAATCCAATTTTTCTAAAATGACTTGACCGATTAGTACTTCGTTTCCCACAACAAGAGCTTCATCAACTGTTACGCGTCCCTCACACTCAATAATTACTGGTCCAGTTACGCCAATGGTTTCTTGATTTCCATGAACATATTGTGCATCTCTCTGGCCAATAATTCGTAACCCCAATTTTTCTACCATTTCTAGGGGAATAACCAAGGAAACTGCTCCTGTGTCTACTAATCCTGTCACTTCATTGTGGCGTAATAAATGCGGTGCTAGCAACCCGCGAACTACTAATTCTTCATCCACAGCATTTTTTAACTTGATTGGTACTCCAACTTCGTACCTTCCAAGAAAATCAATAACCTTTCCAGACTAACTTTCCAGTAATTCCCCAGTATTCTGGGAATGTACGGAACTATAATCATTGAAATGGGCAGTACAGGACTCGAACCTGTGACATCCTGCTTGTAAGGCAGGCGCTCTACCAACTGAGCTAACCGCCCGTTGCGGTTTCACTTACAAGAATTTATGTTAGCACATAGATTTTGAAAACGCGATAGTATTTTTGAGAAAATTTTTTTCACACATTCCTATGCCCTCTGGTCAGACTCACGATCGCATTACTCTATGGGCTTTGCCGTTTGTGACTGGGGTGACTTTCTGGCAAACCAAAAGCGGTAACCTGACACTACTAGTTGCAGGAGGGTTTTTGTTTGGGGGGCTGATGTTCGGTCCCGACTTAGATATTTACTCCCGTCACTACCAGCGCTGGGGATTTTTGCGTTTTATTTGGTTACCTTATCAAAAAAGCCTGCGACATCGGTCTTTCTTATCTCACGGACCTATTATTGGTACAACACTGCGAGTTATCTATCTCAGCACCTTGGTAGCTATCTTAGGGATTTTAGCTGTAGTCGTTGGCGACAAGCTGTGGAATATGCAGCTAGATTGGCAAATATTGCGTAAGAATACAGCAAACACGCTACTCAATTACTCTACAGAACTTCTAGCCCTGTTCTTTGGACTAGAAGTAGGCGCTATGAGTCATTCTTTAAGCGATTGGAGTGGTTCGGCATACAAGCGCGTGAAAAAGCAAGGAGTCAGTGGACTACTACCCCGTGGGAAAATGAAGAAAAGTAAAGTGAAAAGGGGGATAGGGGGACAAGGGGGACAAGGGGACAGGGAAGACAAGGGGACAAGGAAGAACAACTAACCACTAACCACTAACCACTAACCAATTATGAAAAATCCTGAAATATTGGCGGCTTTGCAAGAATTAATTGACGTGGTGGCAAAATTGCGATCGCCTGACGGAGGTTGTCCTTGGGATTTGGAACAAACTCCCCAGACACTGACACCATATGTAATAGAAGAAGCATATGAAGTTGTAGATGCTATCAACAGCGGAGATACAAACGCCATAGCTGAAGAATTGGGCGACTTACTGTTACAAGTGGTTTTGCAAGCTCAAATTGCTAGCGAATACCAACAATTTTCCTTGAAGGAAATTGCTGAAGGTATTTCACAAAAACTGATCCGCCGTCACCCTCATGTTTTTGGCGATCTTTCAGTGCAAAGTATTGATGAAGTGCGGCAAAATTGGGAAAAAATCAAAGCAGAAGAAAAAGGAGAACCCTCTCCCGATAACCAAAAACTCAGTCAGAAACTTCAAGGTTATACCCGTAAGTTACCCCCGTTGATGGCAACCATGAAGATTTCCCGCAAAGCAGCTGCGGTTGGGTTTGAGTGGGAAAATATTGATGGAGTTTGGGACAAGTTTAATGAGGAATTAGCAGAATTCAAAGAAGCTTTAGCCCACGAAACACCAGAAAGACAACAAGCTGAATTGGGTGATTTGTTGTTTTCTATCGTCCAACTTGCTCGCTGGAATAATCTCGATCCCAGCGAAGCTTTGCAAGGGACAAATAAGAAATTTATTCAGCGCTTAGAACAAATGGAGGGATTTGCCAATCGTCCTCTCTCCGATTACACCCTGGAAGAATTAGAAGCTCTTTGGCAACAGGCTAAAGCAGTCGAGCGACTGGGGACCGGGGACTGGGGACAAGGGGGACAAGGAGGAAGTTGAGTTCCTATCCTGTCTACCTTGTCTACCTTGTCCCCAATCCCCAATCACAATTTTATTGTCACCGTCTTAACCTCGGTGTATTGCTGCAAACCGTATTCGCCGAGTTCGCGCCCAATACCGGACTGCTTGAATCCGCCAAAAGGTGCAGCCGCGTCAAAAACGTCGTAGCAGTTAACCCAAACAGTACCCGCACGAACGTTGTTAGCTATGGCGTGTGCTTTGGTGATGTCTTTTGTCCAGACAGCAGCTGCTAGCCCATACATGGTGTTATTAGCTCGTTGAATGACTTCATCAATATCTTTAAATTTGATGATGCTCATCACCGGACCAAAGATTTCATCTCGCGCAATTTCCATGCTATCTTGCACATCAGCAAAAATTGTTGGGGCGATGAAGTAACCCTTGTCACCCACTTGGTTACCACCACACAACATTTGAGCACCGTCTCGCATTCCCGACTCTATGTAATGCATGACTTTGTTGAACTGCTCTTTATCTACCTGCGGACCTTGTTTGGTATTGAGGTCGAAGGGATTGCCAACAGTACGCTGTTTTGCTCGTTCGACACTCTTGGCTACGAACTCGTCATAACATTTTTCTTCAACAAATAGCCGCGAACCTGCAACACAGCACTGTCCCTGGTTAAAGAATAGAGCATTATGAGCACCTTCTATAGCCTCATTCATGTCAGCGTCGGCAAAGACTATATTGGGGCTTTTACCGCCAAGTTCTAGAGTCACGCGCTTGAGGTTACTCTTAGCAGCTGCTTCCATCACCAAATGCCCTACTTCAGTAGATCCAGTAAAGGCAACTTTGTCAATATCCATATGGTGGGAAATTGCGGCACCTGCTGTTGGTCCGTATCCTGAAAGAATATTCACAACACCAGGGGGGAAACCAGCTTCAATCATGAGTTCACCAAGTCGCAATGCTGACAATGGTGTTTGTTCGGCTGTTTTCATCACTACTGTATTGCCAGTTGCCAAAGCAGGTCCTAACTTCCAAGCCTGCATGAGCAGTGGAAAGTTCCAAGGAATAATTTGACCTACCACACCTACTGGCTCGTGACGAGTGTAGCAAAAGTAAGGACCATTAATGGGGATAGTCTTACCCTGTACTTTATCAGCCCATCCTGCAAAGTAGCGATAGCAGGCGATAACCAATGGTAGGTCAGCGTTCATGGACTCTGAAATGGGCTTACCATTGTCTAATGTCTCTAACTGGGCTAGCTCTTCTTTGTTCTGTTCGATTAAGTCAGCCAGTTTATAAAGTAACTCGCCGCGACGAGTGGCGGACATCTTACGCCATTCTCCACTGTTGAAAGCAGCACGAGCAGCGTGTACTGCCTTATCTACATCTGCTGCATCCGCTTCTGCTACACTGCATATCGTTTCACCCGTGGCAGGGTTAATTGTTTCAAAACGCTTACCGCTAACACTTTCTACCCACTCGTTATTAATCAGCAGATTGGTTGGACCGATTTTGACCTGGTTTTCCAGTTTGAGTGCCGTAACCATCTGACCCTCCTATAAGCTAAGCTTTTATTTAAGGATGTGTTTAAATCTACTTAATATGTTGCTTGATACGCGTGGTATCAGGTGGCTTTCTTTATGTAATTTTATAGTTTGCTTTACAATGGAAAACTTAATTGCAGTTGCTCAAAAAACAAGACGGGCTGCACTCAAATTAGCAGTGCTTTCGACAGAGGCAAAAAATCAAGCAATAGAGGCGATCGCACAAGCTTTAGAATCGGCAAAAGATGAGATTTTACAAGCAAATATTGCTGATTGTGAAAACTCACTTGCGGAGGGAATTGCCGAACCTCTCTACAAACGTCTTAAGTTAGACGAACATAAGTTAAGAGATGCGATCGCGGGCGTTAGAGATGTGGGTAAACTAGCCGATCCCGTAGGTAACGTACAAATTCACCGCGAAATCGATACAGGTTTAATCCTCAAACGAGTAACTTGTCCTTTAGGAGTACTGGGCATTATTTTTGAAGCACGTCCGGAAGCAGCGATTCAAATTGTTTCCCTAGCTATCAAATCAGGGAATGGCGTTATTCTTAAAGCTGGAAAAGAAGCCGTTCGTTCTTGTGAAGCAATAGTTAAAGCAATTAAACAAGGATTATCTCAAACTGCAGTCAATCCAGATGCAGTTCAGTTGTTAACAACAAGAGAAGAAATCTTGCAACTTTTGAAGTTAGATAAATATGTAGATTTAATTATTCCCAGAGGTTCTAACTCCTTTGTCCGTTTTGTCCAGGACAATACGCGCATTCCAGTCCTCGGTCATGCTGATGGGGTTTGTCATCTTTATATAGATAAAGCCGCAGACTTAGAAAAAGCTCTTGCCATTACAATTGACGCAAAAACGAACTATCCTGCTGCTTGTAATGCAATTGAAACTTTACTCGTTCATGCCAATATTGCCCCAAAAGTACTACCACAGATAGGTGAAGCTTTGCAACAACTTAAGGTTGAATTAAGAGGAGATGAACGTACTTGCCAAATTCTACCCAATATCAAAGAAGCAACCGAGCAAGACTGGGAGACAGAGTACACCGCTCTGATTTTATCAATTAAGCTCGTGGATTCTTTAGAAGAAGCAATTGCTCATATAAATGAGTATGGTTCCAAACACACGGATGGAATTGTTTCTGAAGATGAAGAAGCTGCTGAAACGTTCCTGGCATTGGTAAACGCAGCTGGAGTTTACCACAACTGTTCCACCCGCTTTGCTGATGGCTTCCGTTATGGTTTTGGTGCAGAAGTTGGAATTAGCACTCAACAAATGCCGCCTCGCGGTCCTGTGGGTTTAGAAGGTTTGGTGACTTACAAATATCAAATGAGCGGTAACGGTCATATTGCGGCTACTTACACGGGAGCAAACGCTAAATCCTTTACCCATCGGGATTTGCTATAACAGTGACCAGTGACTAGTGACCAGTTAATCCCCATACTGAAAAGTAGGGGATTTGAATTATGAAGCATTTTCTTTTTTTCTATAGATAAATTTATAAACCCATGGGGTGGGTATTGCCCACCTAAGAATTTTTAATTATTCTGGAAATTAAGTTTCAATAAGCCTTGGTGTAAGTTGTCAATGCAATGAGAGATGAAAACAAGACAAAAGAGCAACTGATTCAAGAAATAGCTGAACTGCGACAACAGGTTTGTCGTTTAGAAACATTAGCAACTCAACAGCAGCAAGCAGAAAAGGCATTGTACGAACACACCCAACGACAAGTACAAAGAGAGCAAGCACTCAATCGAGTTATTCAAAGCATCCGCAATTCTTTAGACATAAAAACAATTTTTTCCACAGCGGCGCGTGAAATTGCCCACCTCGTTCAAGCTGACCGAGCAGAAATTGTACAATATTTATCAGAACGGCAATTGTGGTTAAATGTAACAGACTACCGCAAAAATCTAGAGTTACCAAGTGCTTTGGGATTAGAGATTCCCGATATCGGTAATGAAGTTGCAGCTCGACTCAAACGATTGGAAGTTGTTGTGATTGAAGATGCAACCACTTATCCAGACGAAATCAACCGCAATTTTGCTCAAACGTATTCTGGAGCTTGGTTGCTTGTACCATTGCACGTTAACTCTTCAGTTTGGGGTAGTCTCAGCGTAATACGCACTCACCAATCTTCCCCTTGGCAGCAGGAAGATGTAGAGTTAACATGTGCTGTCGCTGACCAATTAGCGATCGCCATACAGCAATCAACCCTCTACGAACAAGTACAAAGCGAACTAGTCGAACGCAAACGAGCAGAAGCAGCAATTTACTTTCAAGCGCATTTATTATCAACAGTAGAACAAGCAGTCATTGCCACCGATCTAGATGGAATAATTATTTATTGGAATCGTTTTGCAGAAACTTTATACGGTTGGTCGGCACAAGAGGTCATTGGTCAAAATATTATGGATATTGTCTTGACTAATACTTCACGAGAGCAAGGAATTGAAATTATGTCTGACTTGCAGCAAGGTAAAAGTTGGTCAGGCGAATTTCTAGTTCAGCATCGGGATGGGACTCCTTTCAGTGTGCTAGTTACTGACTCTCCAATTTACAATGACCAAGGAGTATTAATCGGAATTGTTGGTGTTTCTGTTGATATTACCGAACGCAAACAAACAGAAGAGAAGATCCGCCAACAAGCTGCGTTGCTTGATATTGCCACAGATGCTATTTTAGTTCGAGACTTAAACCACAAAATTCTATTTTGGAACAAAAGTGCCGAGCGTCTTTACGGTTGGAAAGCACAAGAAGCTTTGGAACAGAATGCTCAAAATTTGTTATACAGAGAAATACTGCCACAACTACAAGAAGCGCTACATCAAGTTAACAAGACAGGCGAGTGGTATGGTGAATTGAACAAAGTCCGAAAAGATGGTAAAGAAATCATCGTAGAAAGCCGATGGACACTTGTGCGCGATGAAAATGGCAACCCAAAATCAATCCTTACTGTTGACACCGACATTACAGAAAAAAAACAACTTCAAACTCAGTTTCTTCGCGCTCAGCGATTGGAAAGTCTTGGCACACTGGCTAGCGGTATTGCCCACGACCTCAATAATATATTGTCTCCCATTCTCCTATCAGCTCAAATTTTACAAATAAAACTGGGTAATGAACAGCACCATCAGCTACTCGAAACTTTAGAAATTAATACTCAACGTGGTGCTGATTTAGTCAAGCAAGTGCTTTCCTTTGCGCGTGGTGTTGAAGGTCAGCGCACGGTGTTACAGATGAAGCACTTGATCGTGGAAATTCAGCAATTTGCCAAACAGACATTTCCGAAATCTATTCAATTTATGTGTAAAATAGCACCAAAATTGTGGACTGTATGTGGAGATGCAACACAACTCTATCAGATATTGATGAACTTAGTTATCAATTCTCGTGATGCGATGCCCAAAGGTGGTATTTTAGATATTTCTGCTGAGAATTTTTTGATTGACGAAAACTATGCCAAGATGAATCTTGAGGCAACTGTTGGACCCCACATTGTTATCTCTGTTAGAGATACAGGCATAGGTATGTCACCTGAAATATTGGATAGAATTTTTGAACCTTTTTTCACCACCAAAGCAGTTGGACAAGGAACGGGATTGGGTCTTTCAACTGTGCTTGGTATTGTAAAAAGTCATGGTGGGTTTATCAATGTTTCTAGTTCTGTGGGTAAAGGAACAGAATTTCAAGTTTTTTTAAAAGCCGTGATGGAAAATGAAACCCAGTCAATAGACAATTTGGAACTACCAACAGGGAATGGAGAACTAATTTTGGTGGTAGATGACGAAGCAAAAATCCGAGAAATTACCAGAACAACGTTGGAAAATTATAACTATAAAGTCCTTATTGCTAGTGATGGTATTGAAGCTATTTCATTGTATGCTCAAAATGTATCTGATATTTGCGTGGTTTTATTAGATATGATGATGCCAACTATGGATGGCTTTACCACGATCCAAACCCTGAAAAAAATCAACCCATTTGTCAAAATTATGGCAACTAGCGGTCTTCGCGAAAATCAGCCACTTGCGGAATCTTTTGGTGTTCAGAAGTTTTTGTCCAAGCCATATACGGTTAAGCAGTTGTTGGAAATGTTACAAAGTTTTCTTCATTAACTGGCGCTGTCAACTACCTACACCAACCCCTTGCAGCAGATTTCAACTTGGTGAGGTACGAAAATTACCCCCCTCTGTCCCCCCGATGCAAAGGGGGGATGAAAGGGGGGATGTACCTCATTCAGATGCAAAGCGCTGTAACTATTCATGTGTACAACACTAACAAAAATAATCAAATTTCATAATTTATGCGAATACATCTTTTTTGTCCAAAGTCCACAACTTAGTAAGCAGGCATTCCATTGGGTACAGATGCTGGAGAAACAGGACCAACATACTGCATCTTTACTGGCGAACATTGTTCTGTACTGTTACAACTTTTAGCACTCCAGCCTTCCAAATTACGTGCAGGCTGGATCAAAAAAGTATTGGGAATGTAAGAAGCAATCGGCATATTCGTTCCAGCATAAACGGCATTTTGCCCCGATAAAATAATTTGATTGCCATTAGCCTGAAGCCCTATTCTTTCTTGCACAACATCGCTCTGACCGTTGGAATAGCGAACATTAACGGTCATTGTGCCAGAATTACCCGTTACAGTTAGGAGAGCATCAAAAGAATTCCCATTCGTGCGCCACTGGAGTTTCCAAATCCCATCTATAGGAAATACTGTGGGAGGAGGATAAGCAGAAAAACTAGATGGCGGAAAAGATTGAGCGATCGCCATTGGAAGAGATCCTGCGGTACCAAGCACTGATACAAAAGTAAAGGTGCAGATTGTTGTACCCAGTCGTATCCATCTGGTACAAATTTGTTTCAGGTGTTTAGTTTTCACAACTTTTTGTGTCTTTTTTGGAGGAATGCCATCAGAGGTATGTAAAGAGATTCGATGGAATATTTGTACACCTATTGCTAAATAGGTCCATCGATTGTGCCATCAGGAGTTTCACCACCCGGTTGTCCGTATGGTTGACTGGGAGGGAGAGTAGCAGGTGATGACTGTAAGCGTTGGATGGTATATATTGCTTTTTGGTAATTAGCAGTGTCGTTGGCTTGCTGGAATAAACTGGCAGATCGTTGTAAATCTTCCAATGCGCCTTGACGATCGCCCGAATCGCGTCGGAACACGCCGCGACGGAAAAGGGCAATGCTATGATTGGGGTCGTAACTCAGCAGCGCGTTCAAATCCTGAATAGCTGCAGGTAATTGTCCCAGACGGCGCAGGAGTACCGAGCGGTTGAGGTAGGCGTCGCTAAACCTTGGATTGAGAGCGAGAACTTGAGTGAAATCAGCGACAGCTCCTTGGCGATCGTTAAACATGGTACGAGCTAGTGCCCGATTGTAGTAAGACTGAGGTGCGTTAGGTGCAAGCCGAACAACTTGGTCGAAATCGGCAAACGTTCTTTGAGCATCTTTTAAACTGCGGAAGATAGACCCCCGGCTGTAGTAAGCCAAAATATCGTAAGGATCGAAACGCAGGACAACGGTGAAATCTTCAATTGCACCTTGCTTATCACCTAAATAATACCGCGCTACCCCTCTGTTGTAATAAGCGCTGGTGTTATTAGGGTTAAAGCGAATTGCCTCGTTATAGTCAGCGATTGCACCTTGTTTATCGCCCATCTTGTAACGAGCATTGCCGCGATTGTAATAAGCAATGCTATTGTTAGGGTCGAGAGCAATTGCTTTGCTGAAATCCTGGATCGCTGCAGCGCTATTACCCTGCTGGGACAGCCCTCGTGCTATGTAACTGCTAGAATCGTTAGGATTTTTCATCCGTTCTTGGGGATTGTCTGTACTTGGTGAACTGTCTATCTTCAATCCCGTCAGTCCAACCTGCTGAGACAGAGCGATCGCGGTATCAATCGGAATGGCTGCAGTAATTCCCGGTCTAATAGTTGTGTTTAATTGTTCCCCTGATTGGAGTTGCTTAACATCCGTTTCAGTATCAGCCTTACCGTGAACTCCAATCACTTTACCATCCACATCAAACACCGGACCTCCACTCATCCCACCTGCTGTTGAAGCCGTGTATTGCAACGAGTAACCACCATCGCTCAAAGTTGTATCCTTAGATTGCCAAACTGTCCCCGATTGAAAATCATAGACGCGATTTTCAGCAATTCTGTTTAAATCATTGTTAACTGGATAACCAAAAACAAACATTTGAGTCCCTAGCCGTGCTTGATTGGGGCTTTTTAATTCCGCAACTGGATAGTTTTTATCACTAGTAAAACTCAATAAGGCTAGATCGTTACTCCCTTTAGTGTTAGTTCCTAGACTTTTAATACTACCAGGGTTAATAGAATAAGATAGTCCATCGCTAGTGCGAATTCTAGTTGGTTGAGGCCCACCAGATGGATTAATAACATGGTTGCAAGTGAGCACGATGTAAGTGTTTCCCTCGCGCTTGATAATAAACCCAGAACCATCGCTGGCTTGACCTGGACCCAGCCCAGGTGGTCTGTTTACTTGCACGGTAACAGTGTTAGCATACTCAGCAATTTCTTGACGAGATTTAGCACTCCAAGCTGTCGATTGAAAGATGACTATTGCTGCAATGCAGGCAGTTCCACCTATTACTGTATAAGGAAAATTAGAGCGAAAAAAGTTTAAGTTCATAGAGCGGTAAGTTATAAATAAAGAATAGTAGAAACCAGTTAATAACTACCTTGAATCAAGTGAGTGGGTTGCCCAAATAATTGTTGAAACTTAGCAATTGGAATAGCCCAACTTAAAGCTTGCATTTGCTCAAATAAAGCCTGACTTGGCATTGTGCTATCTGCAAAAATAAAGGCGGTAATACCTTGAATGGGATATTTTAAACCCCCATTAATCGCAATTAAGTGGCCATATCGATCTAAAACCGGACCCCCACTCATTCCAGGTTCAATCTGATTGGTGTAACCAAGTTGATACCCTTGTTGCAAAGATTGCCTGGGTAGCATTCCAATATAGCCTTGAGTTAATTCAAAGGCTTGTAAACCCCAATTGCGCGTATCGGCAAGGGTGTTAGCATTAATGACACGCCAACTGGGAAAACCCGAAGCATAAACAATTTCACCAACGGATAGGATGTTAGAGTTACCCATCACTGCAACTTGGTAAAGGCGATGGCTGCTAAATTGCATCAAGGCTAAATCGTAATTGCCCAACTGAGCAGAATGCAGCCAAACACCTGTATGGGTAATACCATCTGCCGTTAAAATGGTGTAGCGATCTCCTCCGACTTGAGCCACCACATGAGCGTTTGTAAGTACTGTGTAAGTTTGTCCTTGATGTCCGACAATGACGCCCGAACCAGTCCCTTGCTCACCTAAAATTCTCACCGTTACCGATCTGGCGATCGCTGAGACTGGTTCGGGAACACGTGCTATCGTATCTGGATACTGAGCAATTGCCTGAGGAATTTGATGCAATTGAGGTTTAGTATTCGTGATAGCTCGATTAGCTGCTAGAGAAGGTGATACTAAGGAGACACCAGAAGATATAGCTATTGCTCCCAAGTGAACAACCCACAAACAGACTGGACTAAAAAAGAATGCTCGTAAACCAACTTTGTTATTTTCCACAGGCATTTCAGAAGCAGAAGATTTCTATGACCTCATATATAGAGACGTTGTAAACGACATAAAATGCCAACGTCTCTGTATAAGTTGCTGAAGCTAGATAGCGCCGCCACCTGTTGCTGCTCCTGGATTTGGACTAGAGTTTCCAGGATTGGGGACAGTATAATTTCCAGGATTGGGGGTAGTAGGCATGCCTCCAGATTCATTAGCTAATTGATTGACGGCTTCCTCTAAGCCCACAGCCGTAGGGATAATTTCTTCCTCGCCAGGTACAGCGCCCGTGTAGCCAGTGCTTTCAACGACATTTGTACCAGCACCCCGTTGACCAAACCGGACAATACGGGCTAAAACATTGCCCGGATTGCGAGCATTTTCGCCTCTAATTAAGGTCATAATCACATTATTGGGGTTGCAGCTTTCGGCGGTGTTCACAAAACAAATCACGCTGTAACCATTGACCTTCCCAGTGGTCAGCAGCAAGTTACTCAACTTGCCCCCGTTTTGCGCTACTGTCACTGTCATTCGCTGTGAAACCATTTGACACCGTTGTTGGGGTGACATATCAGCACTTGCCGTTTGCCAAATGATTAGAGGTGATGGCAAAATCCGACCGTTGACTTGAACGAGCGTAGCAGGCGAGTTTCCTACTTGACCGCATACAAAGGAGGTTGACGTCGTTGGTGGCGGATAGTAAGGGTTACCAGCAGGGGGTACAGTTCCAGGATAGTAAGGGTTACCAGCAGGGGGTACAGTTCCAGGATAGATGGGGTTATTAGCAGGGGGTACAGTTCCGGGGTAATTACCAGGATATTGTGCCATTGCTGGAGATACGGCAGCACTAGAAAGCGCCACCGCACTCACCAAAAGTTGAGCGGCTAACTTGAATTTCATAAATAAATCCTTATAGATGGAGTTGGTGAATTTTCTAGGAGTCAGGCCAAAAAAAATGAACCCTGCTCTATGTCAAGAGAAGCTGCAAGTGTAATAATTGCAAACGGATTTGTACCTGCCTTCCGATAGAGGAATCCTTTTATACTGGCATTGATGATTTTGTATTTGGTTTAGAAATAATAAAGAATTGTATGAAGAGTTGCTAAACACTTACGTAACGAATCAAAAGGTATGTATTTAAATCAAACTCAACTCCTACTGAGCTATAAGACAGATAATTTGTTTTCGGGTTCCTACCTAGAAGGTGGGAACGCAAAATGCTTAGACTAACGCTCTTAACAAAGCTTGTAACTTGAGCTGAACCTCTGCAAGTTCCTTGTCAGGATCGGAACCGGCAACAATACCAGCACCCGCATACAGCCTAGCGCGATCGCCGTCTATAAGAGCTGAACGAATTCCCACAATAAACTCGCAGTTTCCTTCAGAGTCCACCCAACCCAATGGTGCTGCATACAATCCTCTTTCAAAGTTTTCATAACGGCGAATTTCTCGACAAGCAATTTCTCGAGATGCACCTGCAACGGCTGGTGTTGGATGCAATTGCGCGACTATCCTTAAAGGGTGTACGTTATGAGGAACTGTCGCATTTATGGGAGTCCATAGGTGCTGAATGTTAGACAGTTGTCGCAAGCGAGGTTTTAACACTTGGGGTAATAAACCCAATTGCGACAGCCGTTGTGTAATAAAATCAATCACTAGAGAGTGTTCGTGCCTTTCTTTTACACTGCTTAGCAAGCGACTGGCATTCACAGCATCTTCAGCTGGTGTTTTACCCCGTGGTGCAGAACCCGCTAAAGCATCAGCCATTAATTGCTGCTTGTCAATGCCGATCAAACGTTCCGGACTTGCTCCTATAAAGTTCTGTCCTTTTCCATTACTGATAGAAAAGATGCAGCAATTGGAGTGTAGCTGTCGTAGATTATTTAAAGATTGTAATAAGTTAAATCGAATATTGGCTCTAACATCTAGTGCATCTGCTAAGACAACTTTCCTGAGACGATTTGACTGAATACTTTCCAAAGCTCCCAACACCGAACGCTTAAATTGCTCTGGATTAGCCACATATTTTTGCCTAAATTTTGGCTGTGTTATCTTTAAAGGTGGAAAGCTATATTCTAGAGAATTAATAGTTTCAAGCTGGCTCCACAAAACCTGTAATATTTTCTGAATATCCACACTAGCGTTGATAGGTATATTGGCAACAAATGTGGATCGATTGTTTTTAACAGCGACTTGCCAACGGGGAAGAAAAACAGTAGCAGATGGAAATGGATAATCAGCTTGACTGGATTCTTCAAAGAAACTAAAACTACATAAGAACTGAGGTTTAGAAAAAGCTTGCTCTATTTCCGAAAAACAAATGGTTCTCTCCAGACAATCTTTGATAAAATCTTCTGACTCCTTGAATCGGTTTTTGCCTGTTATTTCTAATTTCGCAGCAGCATCAAAAGACGCGATCGCTTCTTTTTTGCTTTTATTCTCCCAATAAAAACTAACTTGCTGGGGTTGAGCCAGTTTACCAAGTACAACCAGAGGATCGACTGGGTCAATCTCTATCGAAACACTAGCAATTTGGGTGCAATTCCTCCTTAGGCAATTTTGCTGAATTGCCCAAAGAAAGTGGTATAGCTCCTTATTGTATACAAAAAAGTCAGCGCGACATTGTGAAACTGTCATGAGCTAAAAATAGTAAATTTTTTTGAAGTTATCTTCCAAAAGAGTCATAAATCATGGTCGTATTTCTACAGGTAACACAAACAGACCCTTTTAACCAGAGTGAGTTTTGCAAAGTTGTAGTTTTGCAAAAACTTGCCTGCAATGTCCAGTTTCTGCTGTAATTTGAGACTGGGACAAAAAGTGGCAACTTTTGAGTTGTTACCCGCATAGAGTATATTTCCAAACCCTAAAATTTTTTGGGATTGGGAAGTGCTGGCAATTTTAGTAAATCGCGACTAATGACTACAAAGCTGATTTCTTATCCCAACAATAAGTTATGGATGGCGGCGCTAAAACCGCCGATGTACAGCGTTGCTATTATGCCCATCTGGGTGGGTACGGCTGTTGCTTTTTCTGAAACGAAGATTTTTCATGGAGCAGTTTTTTCTGCCTTTGTAGCTGCTGCAATTTGTATCCTGGCTTGGGAAAATCTCAGTAATGATGTCTTTGATTCAGAAACAGGTATTGATAAAAATAAACACCATTCTTTAGTAAACTTGACTGGCAATAAAACCCTCATCTTCTGGGTGGGAAACTTATTTTTGGTTCTGGGTTTACTAGGAATATTAGGAATAGCTTGGTGGCAACAAGATTTAACCGTAATAGGAATAATCTTGCTGTGCTGTGGTTTGGGCTATATGTATCAAGGACCTCCCTTCCGTCTAGGATATCAGGGTTTGGGGGAAATCATTTGCTTTTTTGCCTTCGGGCCGTTGGCCGTATCCGCCGCATACTACAGTCAAACAGCGAATTGGTCATGGCGGGCGTTGGTAGCTTCGGTAGTCGTTGGAATTGCCACGAGTTTAATTTTGTTCTGTTCTCACTTCCATCAAGTGAAGGACGACATAGCCGCAGGTAAGCGTTCTCCAATTGTCCGTTTGGGTACGAAAACAGGAGCCGAACTCTTACAGTGGTTTACAGGCAGCATTTACGCATTAACTTTCATCGGTGTGCTTTGGGGAATTTTTCCAACTTGGACTTTACTCAGTTGGATCGGTTTACCCTTTGCTCGCAAATTATGTCACCACGTCCAGACAAACCACAACCAACCAGATAAAGTAAATAATTGTAAATTTATTGCTGTATCAGTCCATTTTTGGAGTTGCTTGCTATTTGGGTTAGGGTTTGTATTTGGTTAGTTGCTAATTGCTAATTGCTGATTGTTAGCCATTAGCCATTAGCCATTAGCCATTAGCCATTAGCCATTAGCAATTAACAATGTATTACCAATTTCAGTTTCGTCCCTATCAAAGGAAATTTGTGCGATCGCTAACTACAAGTCATGGTGTTTGGGATACTCGCAAAGGTATAATCCTGAAACTCACAGATGATTTGGGCAGAGTGGGTTGGGGCGAAATTGCACCCATCAGTTGGTTTGGTTCTGAAAACCTGGAGCAAGCTCTTTTGTTCTGTCGCCAGTTACCAGAGACAGTAACAGACGAAACAATTTTCTCGATTCCTGACGAGTTACCCGCTTGTCAATTTGGTTTTGAGTCAGCTTTTTGGGGATTGGGGACTGGGGACAAGGG